>JADFNO010000018.1 GCA_022563315.1 Planctomycetota bacterium
GCGATGGCGACGGGCCCTCAGGCCCTGGGGTGCGGCGGCCGTAGGGACGGCCGTGTCCGCATGGGCGTGGCTGGTCATCGGCGGGATGGTCGTCTACGGAGTCGGGTCGCTCGTGCCGGATATGGCGACGGCTCTTTTCGGCAAGCATCTGCGCCATGCCGAAATCGGGGGCACCGACTTTTACGCCAACGTCCTTTACGTCGTCCGTGACGACAGCACTTCGATGCAGGGAACGGAGCAACAACTCGAGACGCAGATCGAGACGCTCGAGCGATCGGGGATGAAAGTCGACCAAATAACAGTGAATGGGTTTGGCGTCAAGGAAGCACGTGATGACAACCTATTGCACGCGATCGAAGAATCGCTCCTGGCAAAGCCGAAGCCCGACGCCATCTATGCTTTCTCCGACTTCATAAGACTCGATGGAGAAGGACAAGTCCTGGCATATTGGGCCAGCGATGACGCGGGCTGGACAGAGCTTGAGCGCCTCCTGGAGACGCATCGCGTGCGCCTGTATCTCGGTACGGTGAGAGATGAACCGGTTTCACGGCTCGAGAAAATCGCTCGAAAATCAGGCGGCGGGCTCGTGGATATGAAACCCCCGAACACGGAGACCCCATGATGTTTCAGCCAGAGATCACTGAGACCGGAGAGGAAGCTATGCTGGAAGTAGCCAACAGCGACATCGGCGGAGTCGCTACGCTCGTCTTGATCCTCGTCCTCGCGTTCGCCATCGACCGGGTGGTGAGAGCGGTACTCTTCGTCCTGTCGTTCATCGCCCCCTGGGCGCGTCTTGTCCCTGATCCGGCCGCGATCGAGGAGTCGGCTGCCCGGGCCAAGGCCGAAAAGCGGCAGAGGCTGGCGTATTATGCCATCGCCGCGGCTTTGGGTCTGCTCGTCGTGGCCATGTATGGGAACATCCGAGTGTTCGGCGCGCTGGGCTACGAGCAGGTCAAACCTCTTTTCGATGCGGTCGCAACTGGAATCATCCTGGTCGCCGGCTCGGACTTCATAAGCAGGCTGTTACAGATCTCCGGAATCGGCGGAGCCTCATCGTCGAGCAGCCAACCGCTGGAGATCACCGGCAAGATCACCCTGGAAAACGGACCCAGGAGCAAGGACGAGGGATAAGCGGCAATTGGGCAGTCGGACCTTAGGCGGCAACGCGCGCAATGAAGCAAGATCACTACCGGATCCTCATCGGGCAGAGCGGAGCCCTCTCAAAGCTCATCAGTTACCGGCTCGCTCCGACGGACGGTTCACTCTACATCTCTCTGGTTCGAACAAGCAAGCCGCGCTCGCACTGGACCTTTGACATCGACAAGACAAACAAGAAAAGGGGACGGGAGTCGTTTTCGGAGCCGGGCTTGTCACCGTCGATTCCGGTCAGAAGCAAGCGATGAGGAACTTGGGTTTCCGGGGCGGGGTGAGAGCGTTACACTCGTGCTCGAAGAAAAGAAAGCTCGGCGGTGTGGCCGGGCGAAGGTCAAATGCGGTCTGTCGGATGAAGCGCCACGGACTCGCAGACGCGTTTCCCACGGGCATCGCCGATCGGTACATTGCGGATCATGTGACGGGACCCGGAGGATTCGGTGTTGGCCCGGAGTACAACGACAACCGGCGTTCGGAACCGCCCGACGTTGCGCACAGGAATCCTCGGCGGCGCTGCGCTTGTCGTCGTCGGGGCATCGGTCTGGATCACCGTCGACAAAGGCATCGGGCAATCTGAAGATACGACAGCGGCAGATCCGTCAACGGTCAATGATCGTGCCGCGCAGGTGAGCGGTCGCATCCAACTGCGTGTAGTGAATGAGCTGGCCGGCATTCAGTTCACTCATGTCGCTGAGGCGAATCACGAGCTTGCAGGGATCATGTCCGGCGGCGGCGGATTCCTTGACTACGATGGCGATGGGTATCTCGATATTTTTCTCGTTCAAAGCGGTACTTTGGGGCAAGATCAGCCGGACTCGACGAGCCGGCTGTATCGCAACAATGGCGACGGCACCTTCACCGATGTGACGGATGAAAGCGGTGCGGGGGTCGGCGGTTTTGGGATGGGATGCGCTGCCGCCGACATCGACGGCGACGGTGATGTGGACCTGTACATCACGCGCGTCGGCGAGGATGTGCTGCTGGTCAATGACGGCCAGGGCGGCTTTGTCGACCAGACAGCCGCCGCGGGCCTTGCCACGCCCGGGTTCTCAACCTCCGCCACGTTCCTCGACATCGACCGAGACGGCCTCCCGGATCTGTACGTCGCGCGGTATGTGCGAATTACGCCTTCAACGGCCAAGTCCTGCTTTGGGATCGACGGCGAACGCGATTTCTGCAACCCCACCGTCTACCCGCCGCAAACTGATCGGCTATATCGAAACCTTGGCAACGGCCGTTTTGAGGACATCACCCGCGCGGCCGGGATCGACGCGGTGGCGGGATACGGGCTTGGTCTGCTGGCGAGTGATTTCGACGGCGACGGCTTTGTCGATATCTACGTGGCCAATGATCAGTCTCCGGCGTTCCTGTGGCATAACCGCGGCGACGGTACGTTCGAGGAAATAGCAGTGATTCACGGCTGCGCGTTCAACGGCAACGGTGAAGCCATCGCGGGTATGGGAACCGCCGCCGCAGACTTCGATGCCGATGGCGATCTGGACCTGTTCGTCACCAACATCAATCACAGGAGCAACCTCTTTCTACGCAATAGCAGCGGCATGTTCGAGGATGTCTCGCGCCAATGGGGCAGCTTTTCATGGCTCGTGCCCTTCACCGGATTCGGAACTGTCGCCGTTGATCTGGATCTTGACGGCACACGCGAGCTGTTCATCGCCAACGGCGCCGTGGCGCGAGCCGGCAGCGGTTATGGTCAGCCGGACCAACTCTTGCAACTCGATATCAACGGCACGTTCCGCGACATCTCCGGTTCACTGCCATGGCAGGTTCGGCAACCGGCGATCTCGCGCGGCGTGGCGCACGGCGACTACGACAACGACGGTGATATCGATCTGCTTGTGATGCGGAACAACGGGCCGGCGCTTCTGCTCCGCAACGATCAACGAAGCTCAAATCACTGGCTCATCGTCCGGACCGAATCGTCCAAGGCGAGTGGGAGCGTGCTGAACACGCGGATCGTCGTTGATGACGGCCGCCGCCGGCATGTGGCCGAGGTGCGACCGCAGGACAGTTATCTTTCGACCAGCGATCCGCGCGTGCATTTCGGCCTTGGCGACGCGACGAGCGTGCGCCTCATCGTGTCCTGGCCGGACGGGTTGACCGAGGCGTTTGCGGATGTCGGGGTTGATCAGATCTTCACGGTTCGGCGGGGGAGCGGAGAAACGGTGACGGGGCCATGAGCGAAACGCTAACACCTCATCGAAATACGCGGCGCTGGTTGTGGCTGGACTACACGTTCGGAGCGATCATCGTTGGGGGCGCGGTGTACCTGGTTTGGGTATGGCGTGGCGCCGACGCGCCGCCGGTGACGCCAAGGGCGCAGATCGAGGACGGCGCGTCGGTGGGCACGTTCGATCCTGATGCGGTCTCGGCGTTTCTTTCGTGGCATGGTCTAACCGCGCCCCGGTTGCCGTTGTCGGAACTAGAGGCAGGGCTTGCACGGCGCGTCGAGGAGGTGCTTGGAGGACTTTCCCAAGACGGCACGGCCGCCAGCTTTGGCCGCGCCGGTCAGGTCTTTGAATTCCTCAAGCGACCGGCTGTGGCCCGGGACTGTTATCGCCGTGCGGGAAGTATGGACTCGACGGATCACCGTTGGCCGCACTATCTGGGACGCTTGGCGCTCGCCGCAGGTGATCTGAACGAGGCCGAGAGGCAGTTTCTGCAGGCGATCGAGCTGCGACCGTTCTTCGCCGCCAGCCAAGCGCAGCTTGCGCGAGTGTATGTCGAGGCGGATCGGTTGAGCGATGCGGTCGCCGCGCTGCAGCGCGCCATCGAGAAGGCTCCTGAGAATGCGTTTGGCCACGTGCTGCTCGCGCGAATCGCGATGCGGCAGGAGCAGTATGAGGAGGCGATCCGCCACAGTCTGGACGCCCTGCAGCGCGATCCCGATCACGGGCAGGCCCATGCGATTCTTGGCCAGGCCTACGCGCACACCTCCCGTCACGAACAGGCGGTCGCGCACGCCCGGCGTGCGGCCGGAGCGCGCCCGGAAATGGCCGATGTCGGTGATCCGTTGGTTACCGAGCTGCTTGAGGCGTCGGGGTCGACGACTTGGCTGTCGATACTGGCCACGACTCAGCATGCCCAGGGCGACTGGCCGGCCCTGATCAGGACGCTTGAATCGCTGGTGCAACGGGAACCGGAGAAGATATCGCACCAGCTCGACCTGGCGGAAGCGTACGTTGCTGAGCGGCGTTTAGATGACGCAAGCACAGTCGCCGAGACCGCTGTAACGGCGTCGGGCGGGACTCCGCGCTGCTATCAAGTACTTTCGGTGATCGCACTCTATCGAGAGGACTATCGCTTGGCCCTGACGCGCGCCGATGAGGCGATCGAACTGGACGGTGCGTATGCAGCCGCCCACAAATCGCGCGCCGCAGCGCTGGGTGGGCTTGGCCGACTGAACGAAGCAATTCAAAGCGCAGAAACGGCGGCGAAACTGAGCCCGCAGGACGCACACATTCGTGCGCTTGTCGATTTCCTGCGGACCCAGCAGGCGACAAGGCAATCCGGAGGATCGTGAATACGATCGCTGACATGGGTTCACGCTGCTTGGCACGCGGGCATGCGATCCTCAATGCCCCTGAGACAAGAGCGTAGGTCAACGGCAAATATCTCAATCGGACTCGGCCGGTCTCCGTCAATTCCGGTCAGAAGTAAGCGACAGGAACATGGGGCTCCGGGGGCGGGGTGAGAGCATTACACTCGTGGTCGAAGAAAAAGCCCGGCGGTAGAGCCGGGCGAAGGTCGAATGGGAAATGTCGGATAAAGCAACGTCTTAGGCGGCCGCGGTCTTCTTGATGCGGCGGTGGCGGCCGACGGTGTGTTGCTCGGGCGTGGCGCGGCGATCGGTCTCGCTGGCGAGCTTGCCGATCAGCGTGGCGGGATCCTTGGCCCACAGGTCGGCGCCGATCTCCTCGGCCAAACCTTCTGCCCGGTTGAACACGCCGCCCCCCACCACGATCTGCATCTCCGGACAGGCGCCGACGCTTCGGATCGAATCGATCAACTGTCGGATATTCGGGGCATCGCTCGGGCCGGAGGCGAACATCAGCAGGACGTCGGGATTTCGTTCCCCAACCTCGGCGAGGATCTCATCGTTCGCGACGCCTCCCCCACCGAAGTAGATTTCGTATCCGTCGGCTTCGAGCAGGTCCGCGACAAGTTGCCCCGCCAACTCGTCCGCCTCGCTCGTCCCACAGAAACTGACGATTCTGCGCCTGCGCGCCGGCTGTTGGGAATACCGAACCTGCGCCTGATCCACGAGGCTGCGCAGCAGCCTGATGCCATAATGGTGCGCGAGCGTGCTGAGTTGATCAGCGCGGAAAAGAGTGTTGATCATCTCCAGGACCGGCCAGTACACCTCGTGGGTGATCTGCTCCGGCGAGATTCCTTCGTTGAGGATCTCCTGCACGATCCTGCGAGCGCTGATGCGGTCGCCCGAGATCAGCGTTTGAAACAAATGTTCGACAAGAAGTTCCTGGTCCACGTTACTGCCTCCAAGGTATGCGGCCTTCCCGGCCGTGAGCGACTCCAGTCGCGGGTATGCGCTTTCTTGCGCGACCGATCAGCCTGCGCGCAGCGGATCAGTCGTGGAGTTCGTCATCGAACCCAACCGGCTTTGATCTGGAGAATTAACGAGGTCGCCTTGCGTCGGCCCATATCGGACGCCGTCGACCCGCTGCTTGGGCGTCAAACGTCATCATCACCGCCCGATAAGTGCCAGGCTGATTCTCGGACAGTGCCCAGGAATCCTACGGCGGGACGTGTCCGAGGTATGCGACGCAGACGCCGAACGTCATCGGGTGCTGGGTGATGTCGGCGAAACCCGCATCGGCCAACATGGCGACGAGCGCTTGGCGGTCGGCGAACGTCGCGACGGACTTTGGAAGGTTCAATAATCGTGCGGTGCGCGTCGAATGTTGGGCTCAACAGGGACTGCGGAGGCCAAGCGCAACCCATTCGTGGCGGCATCCCAAACGAACCCAGGCGCCAACTTTAGGATACCATCTTCCCACTGATACGAGAAATCGTCGCTGAAGAAGCTGGAACCCTTGGTGATGCGCTGGGAGTGGTTGATATTTCCAAACTCCTCGGTCCATTCCCTCATGCCGCCGGAGGCGTCCAGTAATCCCCACGGGCTGCGAATCCACGGATACGCCCCGACTTCAATCGCTTCAATCGGCGGCGGTGGGCCGGCAAATAAACTCCCGTTGGTTTGTCCATGCTCCCAAGGAAAACCGGCCTCCAGAGGCTCATCGCTGGAGCCGGGATGCCACCACCAGCCGCCGCGGCCATGGTTGAGCGTGCGGTCGTAGTAGACCCCCTTGATCCATTCATCCAGGCTTGGAATCCAGTACCTCGCACCCGGTGATCGCGTCCGCTGGTCGTTGTAGGAGCCGTCCTTGTTTACGGTGAATGTAGACGTGTCGTACGCGCCGCTCGCAAACGCTTTCTCCGTCCGTTCTTTGTTGTTGTGAAGCCAGTTGCAATAACGAGCAGCCATCCGCCAACTCTGATTGGTTGGGAAGTCCTCGGCCCCTTCGACCATGTGATATGAATCGGGATCGGTGAGTGGTCCGGCGATGTAGATGAAGGAGCCGGTGAGTCCGAAGCTCTGTCCGTAGGACCCCTCGTAGTAGGGCGCAAAGGCCTGGACGAACTGGAACCACTGGCGGACGGTGATCTCCGTGCGCGTGAGGCGGAAGCGATACTCGATCCCGCCCCGGCCTTTGAGCTGCCCCTGACCTCCGCCCTCAAACGCCGGATTGCCGGGATCGCCAATTATGACCCAGTCCAAGCCGTCCAAGTGCGATCGAAGATCGGGAGCCTGCTGAGCGGGAACGGCCGCTGCTGCCGCCAGCACGATCGCACATATCAAAGCTATCCATCCCTTGAGCATCGTGGGTTTCCTTGTTCTGGAGGTCTATGGCCGAATACGTGGCGAGTAGGGATATCGTCAATACCACCAGCGCCGACTTCAATACTCTATCGGATTCAGCCGCGCTGCCGTGCTATTGACGGACCGGCTGAGCTTGGGAATTGAGAATCGGTCCTCGCGATTAGGACGGGAGGTGTCCGAGGTATGCGACGCAGACGCCGAACGTCATCGGGTGCTGGGTGATGTCGGCGAAACCCGCATCGGCCAACATGGCGACAAGCGCTTGGCGGTCGGCGAACGTCGCGACGGACTTTGGAAGGTAGCGATACGCGCCGGACCGATCGCCGGAGAGTATCGTCGCACTGAATGGCATGATGTGACCGCAGTAGATCGCGTTGACAAAGCGCAACACGCGATTCGTTGGGTGGCTGAACTCGAGGATTACAATTCGCCCGCCTGGACGAAGGACGCGCCGAAACTCGCCCAGCGCCGTTGCCGGGGTTGTGACATTGCGAATGCCGAACGCGATCGAGACGATGTCGAAACCGGCGTCCTCAAACGGAAGATCCATGACGTCAGCTTGGACGTAGCGCGGCGAGATAATCCCCGCGCGGCGGCGGACTCGTTCGGCCTTGCGTCGAGCCAGCGTCAGCATTGGTGCGGTGAAATCCGCGCCGACCACCGCGCCCGCGCCGGCGGCGGCAAACGCTTCGGCCAGGTCGCCCGTGCCACAGGCGGCATCCAGCACGTGATCCGTCGGCTTTACCCGGCAAAGTGCGACCGCGGCTCGTCGCCACGCCTGATCGCGCCACAGCGAGTGAACGCGGTTGTTCAGATCGTATCGATGAGCGATCGCTGCGAACATCCGCTGTACCCGAACCGCCTTGTCGGGGGCCTGATGCGGATCGCCGGTCAGGTCATTTGCAGACCATACGACATCCGAAGAAGATGACGTCCGGCGGGTCATATGATTGGGATCATACCCGCCGCCTCGCGGTCCACGACGGAGATTGTCATGCGCCGATTACTCGTCCTTATTCTCATCGTCTCGTGCGGCGCGATCAGCGCCTGTAAAACGAATCCTGCGACCGGTCGAAGCCAACTGATCCTGATCTCGGCTGACAAGGTTAGCGCGATGGGCGCGGCGGCCAAGCCGGAGCTGGTCGAGCAATACGGCGGCGAAGTCGAATCCGAGACGCTCCGCGCGTTTGTCACTCGCGTCGGCCGACGTGTCGCCGCGCAAGTCGAGCCCGAGTACGCCCACATCAAGTGGGAGTTCATCGTATTGGATTCGGAGATTCTCAACGCGTTCGCGTTGCCCGGCGGTCATGTCTTCGTGAGCCGCGGGCTCCTGGCCAAGTTCGACAATGAGGCGCAGGTTGCGGGTGTGCTCGGCCACGAGATTGGTCACGTGACGGCCCGGCATGTTGATGAACGGTTGAGCCAGGTTGTCGCGGCGGAGTTCGCCGTCGGCGGTGTCGGTCGCGGAACCGACTCACAGCTCGCCGTGCTTGCCGCAAGGATGATCAGCCAAGGCACGCTTCTGAAGTTCAATCGCGATCAGGAGCAGGAGGCGGATGGGCTGGGCGTCAAGTACATGACCCGGGCCAAGTACGATCCGCACGGGATGCTTGAGGTGCTCGAGGTACTTGCCGAGGCGAGCGAGGGCTCGGGCAAGCTGGAAATCCTCTCAACTCACCCAGACCCCAAGCGACGGATCAAGACTGTGCGCGGGCTGCTGGCGGGTGAGTACGCCTACACCCAAGGCGACCCCAAGTACAAGAAGCAAGTTCGTCGCTTCGCCCGGGACGCCGCACCGCACCTCGGGCAGTGACGGCCGGTCGGCTCAGCCCACCGCGGCTGGGCGGTCGCTTGCGGCTCTGACTCCGCCGGGGTCACCAGCCCTGTGGGTCTCGTGGACCTCCGAAGCTCGATATCCGCACTATGCTTGTACCCCAACCCACGGGCACGGTACCATATGCACTGCTAAGACCCGGTTGGGATGGATAGCCATGATCATCGACCTTCACACGCAAGTCTGGGCGAATCTGGAGCAGCTCGGCTGTGATCTGGCGGCCCAGATCCGCGCGCGGCCTGTGCTGGCAGGCGCTGATCCGCTTGAGGGCACACCTATCGCCCACGAACGGGCCATGGCCTGCGTGGACGGGGCGGTCGTACTTGGATTTCGATCAGAACGGCTTGGGGCTCGGATTCCCGATGAGTTCGTAGCGGAGTTTGTGGCCAAGGACCCCCGCCGACGGGTTGGAGTGGCCGGGGTCGATCCCCTGAGCGGGGATGCGCTGGATCAGATCGACGCGGCGGTTGGCCTGGGGTTGGTCGGGGTCGCGGTTTCGCCGGCCTGTCAGGGCTTCCACCCAGCCCACTCGGAGGCGATGCGCGTGTACGAGCGTTGTGCGGAGCTTTCTCTTCCGGTGTTCGTGACGATGCAGTCGCCCCTGACGCCCGCCGCCGAGCTCGAGTTTGCCAGACCAGGCGCCTGGGACGAAGTTGCCCGCGCTCTGCCGACGCTACCCATCGTCATCAGCCAACTCGGCCATCCCTGGATTGACGAAGCGTTACTGTTGTTGGGCAAACATGAGCGCGTCTTCGCCGACATCTCCGGCATCGCGTCGCGCCCGTGGCAGTTGTACAACGCCTTGCTCAGCGCTTCCAGCCTCGGGGTCATGGATCGGCTGCTCTTTGGATCGGGCTTCCCATTGGAAACACCCGCCCGAGCGATTGAGTCGCTGTACACGGTCAACGCCTTCAGCCACGGCACGCAACTGCCGTCGATCGCCCGCGCGTCGATTCGATCGATCGTAGAGCGCGACAGCTTGGCCTGCCTGGGCATCGATTCGGAGATCTCGGCGCCACCGCCCAGAACCGAGGACGACGAGCCGCAGACCATTGACGAACTCTCGCCGGCCGGGGGTAGCGCCGAGAGTATCAACGATTTGTAGAGGACGATCCGTGGGCGCGTCAATGCCGACAGCAACCTCAATGACCATCAAGGGCCTCGGCCTGTCGATGAGCCTTCTGCTGCTTTGGACCGGAGCAGGCTGTGCCGGGCCGGTACAGCATGGATCGCTTCGCGCCCAATCGCTGGGCGACGATCCGGTGGCGTTGGAAGGCGAGTACATCACGGCGTTCTATGCCGACGGCAGCTCGGTGGAGACCTCGTTCATCCTGTCCGATGTCGGCTTGGATCAACTGCTCAGCGGCCAGTTCAGCCGAGGGCAAGTGGTGCGGGTTGATCTGTTGTGGGTGCCGAAACCTGGGGCGACGCCGATGGACTCCTCCGCCACGAACGTCAGCATTCAGTACGTCATCGTCGCCGACGGCGAACTGGGGGTGTACGCGGGGGCAGGCTTTGCCTTGCCGGAGGGCGATGCAAGCGGCCGGTCGCTCACGGTTTGGCTGCGCGACGGTTCGTTAAACCTGCTGGAGTCAACGGACGGGTTTATCGATCTGCTGTCCCCGGCAAAGCTCACCGGTTCTTTCACCGCAACTCATAACGACCAGCGAGTACGGCAACTGTCCGCCGCGCTGCGCCGTCTCGTAAACGATGCCCTCCGTTCCAACGCCCGGACCGCCGGTACAACACCGATCGATAGGCGCATCGCACGGCTCGCAGAGGAATGATGCTCCGCCCAGCCGAAAGCTGATTCCTGTTGATTAGCTGCTGGACTTGGGCCCGTCGATCTTCTCGATCTTGATTCGCAGGTAGCGTTGTCGATGACCCGTCTTGCGGCGATAGCCCTTGCGCCGCTTGAACTTGATCACGTCGATTTTAGCGCCCTTGATTTCCTCCAGCACGGCAGCGGTGACTGAGGCCCCATCGACGTACGGGGTGCCGATTGACGCAGCCGAATCGCCCTGGTCATCGCCGACGATCAGCACGCGATCGAACTTGATCTTCTTCTTTTTGGCGCCCAGATCGCGCAGGTCGATGTCGATCACATCGCCGGGGGCGACCCTTATCTGGGTACCACTGTCCTCTATGACGGCATACATCGTGGAAAATCCTCTCTGGTGCGAGTCGGGGATTCTATCGCGCGAAATGCGTTTGCCAAGTCAGGGACAGACTGGAAAGTTCGGGCGGCGATTCGGGGACCGCCGGGGTTAGCCGGCCGCCACCACTTCAGCCGCCCACGGCCAGGGTTGGCCCCGGTCGTCAAAGCCCGCGGACCACCGTCGGCATCCCGCGCAGGCGCCGCAGGGCACGTCCTGCGTTCCCGTCTCGCAGGGCCAGAACGCCATATCCAACACGCCCTGGTCCACCGCGAGGTCCACGATCTGCGTTTCGCCCAGATCGATCAACGGCACATCGATCATCAGCGAATTCTTCTGGGCCCCGATTTCGGCCAGCGCGACCACCAGGTTGGCCCGCTGAACGGTCTGGCAGATTCGAGACGAGTTGGAGCCGATCTGCACCGGCCACACCATCCTGGGGCAGTTCAGTCGCATCGCCGCGGCGGCGGCGGACAGCAATCGCACGCTCTGGTCCAACCCTGCCGCCGAAGACGACGACTCGCCGATGCCCCCCCCCGCCTCCTGGGCGACGACGACCCGCTGCACGTTGAACGCTTTGCCGTGTTCCTGTACCGCTGCCAGCCGGCGCTGGGCCGCATCGCCCGACCCGCGCGCGTGCCACAGCACGACCCGCTCGGGGTCTCGTTCCAAGGCCAACCCCACCAGTGATGGCAGGTCACCCTCGTCGATCAACAGTACGCCGGTGGATGACATTGCGCAATCAAGATCGGCACAGTTCGCCCAATGTCGTTACAACTGCACCTCACCGAGCCACCGACCCCGCCCGCAGAGATACGCCGTGATCCTCGCGTCCACTGCCTCACTACATCCGCTGGATTGGACGGTGCTGGCGACGTACATGCTGCTGGTCATCGCGATGGGCGTGTTCCTGGGACGCAAACATCGCGGCGCCGACGAGTTTTTTCTTGCGGGCCGCAGCATGCCCATGTGGGCGGTGGCGATTTCGGTGCTGGCGACAAGTCAATCGGCCGCAACGTTTGTCGGCGGGCCGCAGCAAGCGTTCGACGGCAACCTCACCTACTTCTCCGCCAATCTCGGGGCGCTGCTGGCGGTGGTGCTTGTCGCGATCTTCTTCATCCCCGCCTATTACCGCCAGAACGTCACCAGCGTATACGAACTCATCGGCCATCATTACGGCGCAACATCCCAACGCCTCGCCAGTGGTATGTTCATCGTTGGGCGCATCTTCGCAAGCGGCGCGAGACTCTTCATTGTGGCCATCCCGTTCGCGCTCATTGCCTTTGGCGATATCTCCACTCGTTCGATGATTGGGGCCATCGTGATCATCGCCGCCGCCGCAGCCGCCTATACCCTCGCCGGCGGTATTCGTGCCGTGATCTGGACTGACGTTGTTCAAGCGATCGTCTATATCGCGTGCATTGTGTTTGCATTGGCGCTTGTGTGGCAGAAGATCCCCCTTTCGTTCAGCGAGATTATCGACACGCTTCGCCAAGCGGCCGATGGCGACAAGCTGACCATCGTCGACTTTGACCTAAGTTCCACCAAGGACCTCGCCAAGCCCTACGGTTTCTGGGCCGTCATCATCGGGCTCACACTGTTCAATCTCGCCGCGTTTGGCACCGATCAAGATCTCACCCAGCGCATGCTCACGTGTCGCAGCGCACGCCACGGTAGCTGGTCGGTGATCATCGCCAACCTCATCGCTTGGCCGGTCGTTTTTTTGTTCCTCTGCATGGGGCTGCTGCTGTATGTTTACTACCAGCAGCCGGACGTCATGGGCGCGGCCGCGGTCAAGTACCAAATCGACGACACCCGCAAGGTGTTTCTCGAGTTCATTCTTCACGAGATGCCGTTGGGTTTGCGGGGTTTGATGTTGGCGGGCCTGTTTGCGGCCGCGATGAGCAGCACGGATTCCGCGCTGAACGCCATGGCGTCGACCACGGTGGCTGATTTTTACCGTCCCCTGGCACGAAATCGCAGCGGTGATCCAGCGGCTGAACTCAAGGTCGCGAGGTTGGCTGTGCTATTTTGGGCTCTTGTACTTGGCGCCTTCGCCTGCTTCTGTGTGTTTTGGCAAAAGGCCAGCGGACACACGCTTATTGATTTTGCCCTGAACGTGATGGTCTTCGCCTACAGCGGCTTGCTCGCAGTATTCTGTACCGCTTTGTTCACAAGACGTGGTAATGCCGTCAGCGTCGCTGCGGCACTGGCAACTGGATTTCTCTGTGTTCTACTTCTTCAAGACTTCGCATGGAAGCACTGGGCGCCGTGGTTCAACATCGACTTCACCCTTGCCTTCCCGTGGAAGATGCTGCTCGCGACGTTGCTCAGCTTCGTCGTGTGTTGCCTGGGAAAGCGAACGACCCAGCCGGCAACGGTTGACTCACCGTCGTAAGGCCTCCAGCCGACCGATCGCATCGCGCAAGGTCTGCTCATCCTTGCAGAACGCAAATCGCACGAGCTTCTTGCCGTCAGCCGGATCGTGGTAAAACGCGCTGGGAGGAATCGCCGCCACCCCCACTTCCTTGATCAGGTGTTGGCAGAACGCCACGTCATCGGCAAACCCAAAACAAGTATGATCAGCGAGCACAAAGTACGTTCCGTTCGGCACATACACCTCGAACCCGATTCGCTCGAGCCCCTCCACCAGCACGTCCCGTCTTCTGCGATACGCCTCGACGAATTCCACGTAATAGGAATCAGGCGCTTCAAGCGCGGCGACCGCGCCATGCTGTAAGGGCGTGGCGGTGGCGAACGTAATGAATTGATGCGCCGCCCGCACGCCCGCCGTCAATCCCGGGGGCGCGATCGCCCAGCCAACTTTCCAGCCGGTCAGTGAAAAAGTTTTACCCAGCGATGACAACGTAACTGTCCGTTCATACATCCCATCCAACGTTGCTAATTGAACATGCTCAGCGTCAAAGACGAGTCGCTCGTACACCTCGTCACAGATCGCGATCGCATCGTGCTCTTTACATAACGCGGCGATCAATTCCAACTCGGTCTTGGTGAACACCTTCCCCGTCGGATTGTGCGGCGTATTCACAAGAATCGCCCGTGTCTTGGGCGAAAACGCAGCACGCAGTTCGTCCTCATTCACAACAAAGTCCGGCGGACGCAACGTTACGAACTTCGGAACCGCTCCCGCCATCGCCACACACGCTCGATACGAGTCGTAGTACGGCTCGAACAGAATCACTTCCTCCTCCGGATTCACCAATCCGAGGAAAGTTGCGATCAATGCCTCGGTGCAGCCCGACGTGATGGTGACTTCCGCATCCGGATCGACGCCCAGTCCGGCGTCAGCGTTGAATCGAGCAGCGATCGCACGATTCAGCTCCGCGATGCCAAACATCCGTGCGTATTGACCGTGACCGTCTTTGATCGCGTTGATTGCCGCCTGCTTGACGAAATCCGGCCCGTCGAAATTCGGAAACCCCTGGCCGAGATTGATCGCATCGTGCTCGATCGCCAGTCGACTTATTTCGGTGAATATGGTCGACCCGAACGCGGAAAGACGATCAGCGACGGATCGTACGCCGGCGGTTGACGGCTGTGACATGGCAACAGCGTACTGCATCCAGAACCGAATGCGCAAACACGAGGTGTCGCTGCGCAGCGGGACTACTTGTCCTCTTCACTCACGCCCATACCACTTCGATCGGGGTCCTTCGGCCGAGTCGGCGGTGTATAGGGATTGGCCTCGATCTCGGCCAACATCAATTCGATCGCGGCATCCAATTGCGGATCACCGCCATTGACCATCAATGCTGGATCGTCGATCACCTCGATGTCCGGGTCAACGCCGTGGCCTTCAACGCCCCACGTGCCGTCCTTCTCATAGAAGCCGAAGGTGGGCACGGTGACCGCGCCGCCGTCGATGAGGCGGGGGTTGCCGGAGATCCCGACCAGACCGCCCCAGGTGCGCGTACCAATGATCTTGCCCAAACCGGCTTGTCGGAAATACCAGGGGAACAAGTCGCCGCCGGAGCCGGCCAGCCCGTTGATCAACATGCACTTGGGCCCATGATGCGCATCGGGCGGCCAGGTCCAGTCTTTGGAATCGCGCCTGGCCCAGTAGTTCGTGACCGGGCGATTGAGAATCTCGATAAACCGCGTGGGAATCTGACCCCCGCCGTTCCAACGCTCATCGATGATCAACGCCTTCTTATCAATTTGACCAAAGAATTGGCGGACGAGATCGCTCTGGCCGTTGATGCCGGTGTTGGGCACGTAGATGTAACCGACCTCACCGCCACTTTTCTCATCGACGTAGGCGCGGTTATGCTCGATCCAGGCGCGATATCGCAGATTCGATTCGTTGGAGATCGTCTTGACCACAACGTCGCGCGCATCGTCATCAAGCTCAGGTTTCTCGCTGACGGTGATTGTGATCGTGCGACCGGCCAGCCCGACGAAGGCCGCCCACGGATCCTTTCTCGTATCAACCGGCACGCCGTTGACAGCGAGCAAGTAGTCACCTTCGTTGACGTCGATACCCTGTGCGCTAAGTGGACCGCGGGCATCGACGTCCCACGGCGCGCCGCCGCAGATGCTACCCACACGGTAGGCGCCGTTATCAAGCTCCCAATCTACGCCGAGCATGCCGACGGAAACGCTCGGTTGACTCTCGACATCTCCGCCGCGGTAGTACGCGTGGCCGACGTTCAACTCGGCGATCATCTCCCGAATAACGTAGCTGACGTCCTCACGAGTGATGCAGTCGTCGAGCATCTTTGTGTAGTGTTCGCGCACGGCCAGCCAATCGACGCCGTGGAGGTTCGCAACGTAGAAGAAGTCGCGGTAGAGCCGCCAAGCTTCGGTGAACAGTTGCCGCCATTCTTCGCGCGGGTCGATCGAAACGTTCATCCCGGCTGTTACCACCTTCTTGCCGGTGGCTCCCGCCGAGGCCTTCTGGATCGTAGCGCTGTTGCCGCGGATCACGAGCAGCTTCTTTCCGTCACTTGAAATCTCAAATGTGGTTGCGCCGGTGACGACGCTCTTTTCCTCTTTCTTATCATCTTTGAGATCAAAGAGCTTGATCCCGGCGTCGCCGTCACCCAGCCGCGCGTAGATGAGCTGGTTCTTGTTGTTGACCGCCAACTGACCAAAGCTTCCGTTGGGTACAGGGAGGCTGAACGCACGACTTTCAAAGTCTTCGATCTCGATCTCGACCGTTTCGCGCGCATCCTCGTCTTCATCGGCATCTTTGTCGTCGTCGCCGCCGCCGGAAGTCCGCGTCGCCGTGACTTGCAGCACAACTCCCTCAACGTCCGCCGTCCCGGTCATGGTCGAGCCTTCGATCTTCAGCTCGAGCACCGCAATACTTCCGTCGGGGCGATTGACGGTAAGCGACAAGGTCTTGGCCTCTGGATCATAAGTTCCGTTGACCGGTCCGGTTCCGCCCTCTGCGGTGGCAGAACCGGTCACGGTGTTGTCGGCATGGAGGGTAAGCGACAGCGTGAAGTCGATCGCGCCTTCGGGCGTTTGGACGATGCAATCCCACGTGCCGGAGACGCCATCGTCCGCGACGGCCGCTTCCGGTTCGTCGTCATCGCCCTCGTCCGCCTCGGCTTCCTCGGCGTCTGCGTCCTCGTCGTCGGCTGCCTCGTCTTCAGCCTCTTCTTCTTCGTCTTCGTCCTTCCAATCCTCTTCGTCGCTCTCAGCCAGCCACGGCGCATCGACATCCGTCCGTAGCGGGACCGCGATCAGATTCTGGCTGTCCTTGTAGATGAAGGTCGTATCCACGTCCGAGTACGTTGGGCGGAACGTTCGGCTACTGGCGAAGTACAAATAATCGCCCTTGCGATCAAACACCGGCGATGCGTCGCCGAACATGCCACTGGTTACCTGATGATGTTCATCAATCTGGACGTTGTACAGCCACACCGCCGGCACCGGCTTGTTGTCGTCCGTCTTGGCGTAGGTGATCCACTGACTGTCGTGCGACCAGTTTGGTCGCGGGCGCGCTCCCCACGGATCTTTGTCGATGATCTTGGTCTCGCCGGATTCGATCGTGTGCAGGTACAGTTGCGCTGCCTTATCAGTAAACAGGATGTATTTGGAGTCCGGCGACCAGATCGGCTCGTAGTAATACGTCTCGCTGTTCGAGGTGAGCTGCTTCGTCTCACCTTTGCCATCGGACTGTGTGATGTAAAGCTCGTACTCGCCCGTGGCGTCTGAGAAATACGCGATCCATTGCTTGTCGGGGCTCCAACTCGGTTCGCGTTCGGCCACGCCGCTCGTGCGGGTGAGGTTGCGCGGCGAGCCGTTCTCAGCCGGAAGTGTCCAAACATCACCCCGCGCTTCGACCACGGCTCGCTTGCCCGTGGACGATATCTGCCACCATCGCGCGAACTTCGCCGCATCCACGCGCTTGTTGCGGATGGTCGGCCTCGCCCCCGGAATGGTCACGCTCACTTCGCGCGATTGGCGGGTGCGCAAATCCAAAAGGTACAAATTCGCCCCGTTCTGGAATATGATCTCGCCTTGTCCGCGATCGCCCGGACCGATGGAGGGCCACTTGACATCGTAGTCTGTGTATCGCGTGACCTGCTCGTGCTCATCGTCGTCCAGGTCGTATGACCAGAGGTTGAGTCGGTTTCCTTCGCCGCGGTCCGAGAGGTAGTACAGGCTGTCGCCGTGCCACATCGGAAGCGTGTCGGTTCCTTCCCAATCGGTGATCTTCCTTGACGTGAGATCGGAGAGATTGAACAGCCAGATGTCGGTCGCCATGCCGCCGCGGTAGCGCTTCCATGTGCGGGCATCGCGGGTATGCGGGGTATAGGCGAGCCACTCGCCGTCCGCGCTGATCGCCCCTGCGGCGCCGTAGGGAACCGGCACCTGTTGGGGAAGACCGCCTGCACTGGCGACCGTATACAACTTGGGCATGCGCCTGAGCCCTGATTGACCGTTGCTGTAGAAGAGCAAGCCGCCGTCCGGCGTCCAGTCACATAGCGTTTCGCCGGCCGGATGATGTGTCACCCGAACCGGAATTCCCCCGCCGGTGGGAATCGTGTAGAGGTCGCGGTTCCCGTCGTAGTTACCGACGAACGCAATCGTCTCGCCGTCGGCACTGAACTTGGCGAACAGCTCCTGACCGGGCGGGCTGACAAGTGGGCTGGCGGTGCCTCCCTCACGCGGCACAAGCCACAGATCGTTGGCATAGCCAAAGACGATGTGACTCTTGCCCACGTCCGGGTACCGCAGCATCCCCGGGTGAGGCTGAACGTCCGCGGCAACCGCCGACACAACTGGTACGAAGACGGCAGCGACGGCCATGCCGGACATCGCAGCAACACAATATGGGGAGACGGTAACGATCCTCATCTAGCTGCTCCAAAGACTTTGGGTACACCTTAGCGAGTGCTTATACCGACAGCGATGGCGTCGATTTCGCCAAATAACGCCGTCAGTGTATATGGATGCAGTAACCAGCGACTTCTTACGGAAAACGGCCCCAGTTGGCCGGGAGAATGAGAAGGTCGGCCGGGCCCACGTTGCCCTCGGTGCATCCGACCCCCTGCTCTGCTTGCTGCTTGCGGACAAAAGCAAACAGAAGCAACCGGATGTGAGCGCATGCATCAAAGCGGGCGAACGGACTCGAACCGTCAACATTCAGCTTGGAAGGCTGACGCTCTACCAATTGAGCTACGCCCGCAGCGTGGTCGCACATTGTAGCATTGGGTCGCATAGTGTCGCAAAGTCCCGCAGTTCCGGCAGGTTGAGGCTGACCAGGTACCCTTGGCAGATCGACCGGTTCGTCGCCCGTCTCGTATTGTCTCGCACCTGATCGTGCTCCAACTGCTGGGTGTACTGCTGGGGGTGTACTTGCGACAAGTCGTTGTCGCCTGCGCGAGCTGCGCCGACGGCGGGCGCGAACGCCGGCTGTTGCGAACAGACGTACTGCTCGATGCCACCTTCCCTGGCTAGATTGACCTGCCCCAAGGATGCCCCGTGGAAGGTGTCCTGCACGGCATGGACGTTTTGCCGTCCGATCCGACATTGGGTTCCGCCACGAGGCTGCTGTCTGGGCAGGGATTGGGAGACTGCCACTTCAGCGTGCGGTCGGGATTGAACGCCGTAATCAGATTGCCGGCGGTGCAGATTGTCCCGTCCGCACCGGCGCTGATGGGTCTGCGACCACCCGTCCCCGCAGCCACCCACAGCAGATCACCCTCCGGAGTCAGGGCATAGAGCTTCGACCGGTCCGACGCGGAGATCGTGCCGTCCGGCGCCCCCATGATAAATCAAGATATCCAGACCCACTATTCTGAATTATATTCAGAGTTTTCGATCTTTTTATCGTTATTAGTAGATATTTCGCCTATCATGCCGTAGTAATCCTCCGAGAGAGGACATAGGCCGAGCGACCGGAAGCTGAACGCTCCACTGCTGGGACCCGTCGATGTATGGACGACGAACCGAATACGCCATCGCCGTAATGAGTCGACTCGCCGAGGTATACGACGGGGGCGACACACGGCTTTGTGCCGCGGACGTTGCGGACTCGCGCGGCTTGCAGCAACCGTTCGTGGCGAAGGTCCTCTCGCAGCTCTCACAAGCCGGACTTGTGATCGGATCACGTGGACCGGGCGGTGGGTTCGCGCTGGCCCGCGATCCCAAGACAATCAAGCTCTACGACGTGTTCAAACTCTTCGAGCGCATCGATAGCGATGACACCTGTCCATTCGCAGAGGGACGATGCGGCGTCGGGCAGTCCTGCCCACTGCACGACAATCTGGTCGCGGTAAAGAAGGCCATGGATCACCTTCTTCACGACACCACGTTTGAAGTATTCCGTATCGCGGCCACGAAGGGCCGACGGCGACCCGAACCATCACGTACGCGAAAAACAACGCGAAAGAGAGAGTCCTATCGAGCACCGCGAGCAACCAAGCCTCGGCCGTAGTCTCCTTTTTTCACCTGCCGGCGACGGCGACCTCAGATTGATAGAATGGATCTGCAATGACTGCTACCAACCTCGCACTCCAAACACGAGCTAGCGACGTGGAGCAAGTCGCCACGGCGACGGTAGACCAATGCGTCGCTCATGGTCGGTTGCCACAACTGTCCCACCACTTCGACACCATGCCACAGCAGTATGAAGCAGCGAAGCTGGGCATGTGGCTTTTCCTGGCCACGGAGGTTCTGTTGTTCGGTGGATTGTTCTGTTTGTACGCCGTGTATCGCGCGGGCCATCCCGACATCTTCGCCTATGGAAGTCAATTCCTGGACACAACCTGGGGCGCTATCAACACCGGCGTATTGATTGTGAGCAGTCTGACCATGGCGATGGCGGTGTGGTGCGCTCAAAACAACTACCGCCGTGGACTGTGCTTGTTCCTTGGGCTCACGTTGCTGTGCGCGATCGACTTTCTCGGGATCAAATGGATCGAGTATTCACACAAGTTCCATGACAATCTCGTGTGGGGCATGCAGTTCTACGAAGGAGAACATGCCGGCGACCGCGTACACGATCAAGAAGTCGACGCTGGCTTGGCGGCGATCGCAGCCCTTGCACCCGGCGATCCGGCCAGGGGCGGCGGGCTGTATTTGCGAACTTGCATGTCCTGCCACGGTCTTACGGGCGAAGGACTGCCGGGACTGGGCAAGCCTTTACAAACGAGTGAGTTCGTCGCCGGTCTCGATGATGCCAGCTTTGTTGCGTTCCTGATCGCTGGCCGGTCGCCAAAGGATCCGCTCAACACGACCGGCGCGGCGATGCTTCCACGGGGAGGCAACCCGAACCTGCGTGATCAGGATCTCATGGACATTGTCGCGCACGTGCGCATTCTGCAGACGAACGCCCTGACCGCAACGCCCGACGAACGGGGTGTTGCTGATGGCAAGCTTCCCATCGTGAACGGGCAATTGCTGCTGCCACAATCAGTCATTCCTTTAGCGCCTGATGGACCTTCGGGCTTGGCGTGGCGGCCGGACGAATCAGATCGGAATTACAGCATCCTCCAATCGAGCGCTGACGCGGCTCCAACAGCTCCCCTCGAACGACCGGCCAACGCACACCTGTTCTTTGCAATCTACTTCGGCATGACGGGGCTTCACGGCCTACATGTGCTCGCGGGCATCGGCGTCATCACGTGGCTGCTGATCCGCGCTCTAAAGGGACACTTTGACAACGGCTATTTCACGCCCGTCGATCTGGGCGGGCTCTATTGGCACATCGTGGATGTCATTTGGATATTCCTTTTTCCCTTGCTCTACCTGATTCGATAGGCGGCCCAACGATGCAACGACAAGCCATACAACGGAGTGACGTCATGAGAAGAACAAATCCGCCGGTCGATACCGAGCGAAGCGTAATCGGATGGGAGTACCTCGTCGCGGTCATCGTTGGGGTCATCGCTGTCTCGGTGTTCATTGCGGGCTGTCAGACGAAGGCATCCTTACCTTCTGAACCGACGATGAGCCCCACCGTCTCTCCCGGCTCGGTGGGATATGAGCTTTTCCAAGCACATTGCGCTGCCTGTCACGGGACGAACGGTCGAGGCGATGGGATCGCGCGAATGGCGCTGGACGTCGCACCGCGCGATTTCCGCAACGAACCGTTCCGCTACGTCTCAACGATGGACGGCATCCCCACGCATGACGACCTTGTTCAATCGATCAAGAACGGGCGCGTGCACGGGCAAATGCCGGCCGGTCCCTGGCTGTCAGATGAAGCTGTAAATGCACTGGCGGATTACGTTTTGGAACTGAACCGGCTCGGTTGGGTTGACAGACTTACACAAGAGTTTGCTGACGATCAGGACATGACGCCTCGGGACATTGCAGAAATCGCCTTTGAGAGAGTCACAACCGAAGAGCCGATCGTCGTCGCGATGCCGAGCCCGCAGTTCCGCCCAAACCTTGCAAGCGGCAAGGTGTTGTTCATGGAAAGCTGCGCCGCATGCCACGGCCCGTCGGGTAAGGGCGATGGACTGGACACGCCGCTCGACGAGTTGGGGCGACCCATCAAGGTGCGCGATTTGACCACCGACGCGATCCAAGGCGGATCGGACGTCTTTGAACTGTACAAACGGATTCGCTGCGGCATACCCGGCACGCCGATGCCCGCGCAGCCGGCCATGACCAACGAACAAATCTGGCAACTCATCTTTTACACCCGCTCCCTCATGGGGCAACCACTGGCTGGGCTCGAACGGTAGCCGTTCACTTTCGGCAACCCCACCGATCAAAAGGAGATCACCAATGAACACATTCCAACGCATTACAACCTTCGGCCTCTTCAGCGTGCTACTTTTCGGAGCGGGACCGGTGAGCCCGAATGCACCAGATAAGTACACGCCAATTGATGTCGCCTCCGGCGGAACGATCCGCGGTGTCGTGCGCTTCGACGGCGCCCGGCCACAGTTGGAGCAGGTTGATATCGCAACAAAAGAAGATGTCTGTCACAGCGAACCTGTCTATAGCGAAAAGCTCGTCGTGTCCAAGGAGATGCGAGTGCAGTGGGCGGTTGTGTCGCTTACGGACATCAAGACCGGCAAAGCGTTCCAAGAGCCCGAAGATCCGAAGGATCGACCGACACTGGATCAGAACGGCTGCGTCTTTAGTCCGCACGTTGTTCTTGTTGGGCATGGCAAGCCATTGAAACTGCTCAACAGTGACGGTGTTCTTCACAACGTCCACACCTGGCCGAAGAAGAACCGTTCAAAGAACATCGCAATGCCGGGGCCGGTCAAAGAAATGACCGTCAAATTCCGGCGTCCGGAGCGGATTCGCGTGAGTTGCGATATCCACCGCTGGATGGAAGCGTGGATCGTCGTCACGGAGCATCCGTACTACGCCGTGAGCGATGAAGCGGGCGAGTTTGAACTCACCGACGTTCCGCCGGGCAACTACACACTTCGAGTGTGGCACGAAACGCTGGGCCAATTCGATCAGGAAGTCGAGGTCAAGGCGAACGCTGAGGCATCGGTCGAGTTCGTTCTGAGCGAACGCGGCCAAAACTCAGGAGCGAATTAGTATGAACACAACACACACGTGTATCGCACTTGTTGGTCTGGCGTTGTGCAGCGGCGCAGCGCTCGGCCAGGGACAACCTCCAGGTGAAGGCTCGGTCTCCCGCGCGGAACATGAGGCGCTGAGGAGCGATCTGGAAACACTACGGGCTGAGATGGCGGCAATGCGCAAGGCTCGACAAGCCAACGAGCGTGCCGCGCATCAAGACGCCACACAGGCACCGACTTGGATCGAACTCGAACGAATGCGGCTTCGCCAGGACATGATCGAGCAAACGCTGCTCGAAGCCAGATATGGCGAATCCAATTTCCACTTCACGGGCTTTGCCTTTACGAGATTCACCAACGTCCAGGGTGCGGATTCTTCGTTCACAGCCGTGGTAGCGCCAATCATCCTGTGGGAGCTGAGCGATCGTCTGCTCTTTGAAACCGAGCTTGAGTTCGGGTTGGAGACCGAAGACGGCGAAGGCAAAACCGAGGTCGAGCTTGAATACGCACACGCCTCCTACATCCTCAATGATTACGTCACGCTCGGAGCCGGCAAGTTTCTCACGCCGTTCGGCATCTTCGGCGAGCGCCTGCATCCGGCGTGGATCAACAAACTGCCGGACGCACCGCTGGCCTTCGGTCATCATGGCGGTCTTGTGCCCATGTCAAGTCTCGGCGCGTATGTTCGAGGCGGATTTCCGCTCGGTGACGCCAAGGGGAACTACGCCTTCTATCTTTCCAACGGACCGAGCCTGAACGTAGACGGCCACGGTGTGGGAACGCTCGATTTCGAGAACTTTGACGACATCAACAACAACAAAGCGTTCGGCGGACGGGTTGGATTCCTGCCTTTTCCCGAAATTGAAATCGGCTACTCATTCCAGTTCGCAGATGTAACGCCCAGTGGCTTCGATCAGCAGGCAGATGCGCTGCTCCAATCGATCGACGTCAGCTACGTCACTGAAAGCGATCTGTTGGGCGGCCTCATCGACTTGCGATTCGAGTGGGTGTTCTCGGATGTCGATGATGTTGCTTTCGCCGCTGAAGAGGGAGGACATGCAGACGAAGGCGGGCATGCGGAGGAAGAAGAGGATGGAGATGAAGCGTTCATCACATTCAACAACGAGCGCAGCGGTGGGTATCTGCAATTGGCGTTTCGTCCGACGAAATCGGATATGGAATTCCTCCGCAATCTGGAGTTCGTCGGCCGATACGGCTGGCTCGATTTGCCAAGCGGGGCGCCGGACGCTTTCGATCAGGAACGGTGGACACTCGGCGTGAACTACTGGCTGAACCCCAGCACGGTCTTGAAGATTGCCTATGAACACACAGAGGTCGACGGCGGTGACGACTTTGACGCAGTCAAAGCCATGTTCGCTATCGGGTTCTAATAAGGACAACGAAGATGACTACGAAAACAAACTCGCACAAGTCGATCCGGATCTTGTTCGTAGTGGGTCTGAGTTGGGCGGCCCTTCTCGGATGCAAGACCGAACAGCAGGTCGCTGACCGTCAACCCGACCCGGTCGCCATGAGTCAGATCGGTGACGAGGCCTCCTTAGCTATCACAGGCGGTGCGAAATTGTGGGCACAGAACTGCATTCGATGCCACAACATCCGAAACCCAGCCTCGCTCAGCGATCGGCAGTGGGAAATTGTCCTCCATCACATGCGCGTGAGAGCGAATCTCACCGCGCAAGAACATGAGTTGATTCTCGAATTCCTAAAGGCAGCAAACTGATGCAGACGCTCCTGTACCGTTCCGTGCGCTGGCTCGGTTCATCCGATGGTGATCGGAAACTCTCGCCAATGGTTATGGCGATTCCGATCGTCGCGGTCTTCGGCCTGAACCTCCTGATCCTGGCCTATGCCGTGCGAATCAGCTTGCCGGAAGCTGTCGATGCCTCGGCAACTTCACAGGGCGCCGGCGACACGGGACTTGTGACCCAGAACACCGCGGTGACTGCAAATGTTTCAAGGTCGGCGTCGGGTAGCGCATCGGACGTCGGGAACACCGCGGCATTTGACATTGAGGACGACGAGTGGGATATGGAGCCGCTGCGTGTCGTCAATATCTTTGCGTTGCCAAGTGTTGCCGAAAGACGAGCGGACTACCTCCGCCATTGTGCATCTTGCCACGGCCCTGAGGGTGGCGGAAACGGTCCAGCGGCGGACTATCTCCTGCCCCCGCCTCGCGATTTCGTAGGCAGTCCATTTCGCTATTCATCTCCCGGAGCAGAGCAGGAGCACGTGCTCGCGGACCTTCAACGCACGATCACGCAAGGCGTGCCGCGCAGCGCCATGCCCGGGTTCGGCGGGGTGTTGACCGAAAGTCAAATTGCCGGCCTCGCTGAATATGTACATGCAATTCGTCAACAGGGTGAGCAAGTAGCGCTACCCGAGGAGGGCATTGGAGTCGGCGTGAGGCCGCCTATCACACCCGCACTCGTCGCGCGCGGCAAAGAACTGTTCACCACGCTGGCCTGCAACACGTGCCATGGTGACTCGGGGCGAGGCGACGGGATGAACGCCGAGGCGCTGGTCGATTTCCAAGGGCGTCCGGTACGACCGGCCGACTTCACCTCCGGTCTCTTCAAGACCGGTCAAACACCCGAGGATTTGTGCAGAACGATTCTCTCCGGCGTCCCCGGCACGCCGATGGTCGCCTATGAGGCCGCCGTCACGCAAGACAATGACGATGACGAGGAGACCGTCAACACGTTGGATGCCTGGGCGTTGGTCAGCTACATCAGAAGCCTTCGATCCGCGCCTCAACCGCCTGGCCGAGCTTCCGGTGCATTGATTGAAGTTCGCCATGCTGCGGACGAGGGCATGATGGCGGACCCGACGCATATCGCCTGGCTGGGTGTTTGCCCGACGCTGGTTGCCGTAAAACCCTTGCAGCATCGACCGGAAGAGACGACGTCGATTGCCGTACGCGCCGTCCGCACGGCTGAGCAGCTTGCGATCTGTTTAGAGTGGCAGGACGAGACGCTCGATCTGGCGCGCGGCAATGAGGTGTACCCGGACGCGGCTGCCATGACATTCGGGCTAGGCGACGAGCCGCCACCGCTTCCGATCGGACTCGGTGTGGAAGATGATAGGTCGGGAGACCCGGTCAATATCTGGCACTGGTCAGCGGATCGACAATATGAGGTGACAACAGGACAGCCCAGCGCACTCGTGGCCGCAAGTGAATTACAGGGCGATTGGTATCTATTTGTGCAGGGATCAACCGCGAAGATACCCGAGGTTGAGCCGATCGATCAGCCTGACCGTGCAATAGCGATCCGCGCCACGCTCGACGCCAATGCACATGGCCTTGGTCCGATCGTCATCCAACCGCCGTCATCACAACACACGTCCACGACCGCAACCTGGTCAGGCGGCATGTGGCGGATCGTGATCGTTCGATCGCTGTCATCTGCGGATGAGCAAGATGTGCAGTTCACATCCGCCCGGCGCATTCCAGTTTCGTTCGCTCTCTACAACGGCTCGAAAGGAGATCACGCAGCCGTCAAGCTCGTCTCCGCCTGGCACTGGCTGGAGGTGATGCCGTAACTGCCCTGGCGTCAGGTCTCACTATCCGGTGGAGCCGTCATGCTGCTTTCGATGATATGTTTTCGGCATGCCGCCGAGCCGTTGTCGGCAACGATATCGGAGATATTCACCGCCTTCTGGAACTCGCCGAGCGTGACGCCAGTGTCGACGGTGACGGGCCGAGTCCTGCCCCAAGACGGTGGCCTGGACACCCTGTCGGGCGGCTTGGGCAGGGGGTGGGGACCGATTGACATCAAGGCCCGCTCGCGTGGACGCGGCGGCGCACAACTGACGCCTTGATGCCTTCCTCTACGGATACGGTCCCCAGTTGGCGAGGCGGGCGAGGAGACCGCTTGCGCCGACGTTGCCATCGCCGTCGAAGTTGGGCGGCGTGCGCGATGATCCAGTCGCGGCGCATCTCCCCGGCACCGTCATCTAGTCATCGGCCTGCAGAGCGACGGGGACTGGCGTTCGACGACACCACGACGATTCGCTCCACCACGCCCGTGTTACCGATCGGGGCCAGCTCGATTGAACCGCATACATATATCTCACCGTCCTCATCTTCGCCGAATCCCTTGAGGAACAGTCCATATGGAATGTCGTCCTCGGTGATTCTGAAGCGCCGGATCTCGAAGTCGCCCGGCATGGGCTCGGCGATAAAGTAGAGGCTCCCGGAGGGCACAACGAACTCCTGGGCGAAATCACCGAACACATACGTGCCGACCAGGCTGGGTGACTGCGACCCCCGATAGACGAAGCCGCCGATCACCGTAATTCCGCCCTCGAGCGGGAATCCGGACCCGGGATGAGAGTATTCAACGATCGGGTCGAGCAA
Organism: Planctomycetota bacterium; assembly: GCA_022563315.1. Classification (GTDB taxonomy): domain Bacteria; phylum Planctomycetota; class Phycisphaerae; order Phycisphaerales; family SM1A02; genus JADFNO01. Next base: position 27,413 of record JADFNO010000018.1, read on the forward strand.
CGGCTCGCCAAAGGGGCCGGTGTCGGGGCATATATCCGGGGGGTTGGTGGGGTTGAACGGATCGAAGCAGTGGAAACCCTCCTTGATCACCCATCCGTAGTTGCCGCCGTTGATGACGATGTTGACCTCCTCGAAGAGGTTCTGGCCGACGTCAGCGAGGAACAGCGCGCCGTCACCGCCCGGACCATCATCGAATGAGAACTTGTATGGGTTGCGCATCCCATAGGCGTAGATCTCGTCCACGCCGGTCGTGGCCGCGAAAGGGTTGTCCGGCGGAATGCCATAGGGCAAAGGCGCCGGATCGTCGTCCCTATCACAGGTGCCGATCGTATCACCGTGAGCAAGGTGGGCTGGCAATGCCGCCCGGGCAATGGTGATTGTGCGGCCGTTGATCCGGTTTCCCGGAGGGACATGGCAAATTGTGATGGGGCTGTCGACGTCAATCCGCAAGATGGCGCCGAGTGCGGTCTCGATATTCTGCCCGTTGCCGATCGGGCCGTGAGAGGGTGGATCGTCGGCAAGCCCGTCGTGGGCCCCGCCGCCGTCGCCCAAGGTGAAGTAGAGAAAACCATCCGGCCCGAACGCGACATCACCGCCATCATGGTTGAACTGGGGTTCGTCGATCGCGAACAGAATGATCTCGGAATCGGGGTCCGCGATGTTGGGGTTATCGTCCGAAACACGATACTCCGCCAGGATCGCCGTGTGACAGCCGCGGCTCGTGTCGAAACACGGCTCGTCCGGACTGCCCTCTCGCGGCGCGCTGTAACGAACAAAGAATCGCCCGTTCACCGTGTACATCGGATGAAAGGCCAACCCAAGCAGTCCGCGTTCGTCAAAAAACTCGTTGAGCTCCGGAAGCTTGTCTGCAATGTCGAGGAACGGAGTGGCCAAGAGCTCACCGTCCTGGACGATCCAAATCTGGCCGGGCTGATCCGGAATGAACAGGCGTCCCGATCCGTCTCCGGCATGAGTGACGCTAAGCGGCGCAGCCAGTCCCGTCACGACTGGCTCCAGCTCAATCGTAAAGTCACCGGGGGGGATCTGGGCTTGGGCGAGGTTTGCACCCGCTACGCACACGCACCCAAATACGATGACGGTGATGGACTTGCTGGAAATCGTGCGCATTTTGATTCGCCTCCTGAAGGATGCGTCGATTTGCTCGACGCGGAACACACGGAACATTGTCGCCGGAAACTGTTGGCGACCACCCACGCGTTGCTGTCACAACGCCGGCACCCTACCGAACGGGTCCGAACTCTCAAGGATGTTCCAGCCCAGGGCCGCTCTTGCAGAAAGTCCCAAATTTGACAAGAAAAATTGGTTGACGTCGGATGACCCGACATACGCCATTTGACGTTCGCCCGGCTGCACCGCCGACCTTTCCGAGCACGAGTGGAACGCCCCGCCCGGGAACCCAAGTTCCTTATCACTTGCTTCTGACCGGAATCGACGGTGCCGGGAGTCCGGGGGTGACAGGCCGAGTCTTGCCCCAAAACGGTGGCGAGTAGCCCTTCTTGGGGCGCTTGGGCAGGGGTAGGAACGGATTGACAGCGAGGCCTGCGGGCGTGGACGCGGCGCTGGACGCGCCGGCGAGCGTCGGTTGACGATCATCCTGCCGTGGCCGGCGGGGCTTCACGTTTACGGACACGGCCCCCAGTTGGCGAGGAGGGTGACGAGGTCGAATGCGGCGTGAGAGATGCGATAACTGGCATGACAAGAGAAAGCAACCGTGCCGACCGCGTTGAGCGTACACTGAACCCTGAGACTTGGCGGTTCCTTCGCGACCTCTGGCGAGTCGAGGCAGGTCCGCCGCGGGCGGAAGCGGCAGGGGTCGGATTGAATAGCGAGAATGCTGCCAAATGCGCTGAACGTCGAACGACCATCGGTTTATTGATGCTTGAATTGCCAAATGAATACTTGAGGTAACGAGGGAACCTCAAAACGTGGCCGTCTGAGGATGGTCCTCATTTCGTTGGCGGTTCAATGTTCAATAAATACCGCCTGCGAGATCAGGTAACGGAAATGACCGGGAAGCGACTGCAACGCATCTTTCTGTTTATCGGCGCCACAGTTGTGCTAGTCGTGATCCTGGGCGTCTGGGTATCCCACCAGTTCCCGGCGCTCACGAACGGACCGAAGTCAAGTGCCGAGATGCTGGAAGCTCTGTTCAAGACGCCCATCCGCACGGTCACCGCTTCAACGGACTATGTTCTCAAGCACATCGAGCAGGAGGCCGTCAAGCTCTTTGTCAAATCCTGCGATCTTCCTCCCGAAACGGAGAAGCGACTGCTTGAAATGGTGAGCGGGGAGGACTTCTCAGAGGTGACGGTCCCCTTCGTCTTCTACCTGTACGAGCTCTACGGCGCACCTGCGACAACCGAAGCGGTGGCCACCACCGACCTCGCCTACGCGGAGGAAACGATCGAACCCGGGCCGCAGGCCGGCAACGACCGCTCGGGCCTTTCAGAATTGGTGCAGCGATCGCGCGACGTCAGGAAGCACGTCGAACGTGCGCTGCAACTCTTCGACGCCCTGTTCCTCCAGGTGAAGCCGGGGGCGGCCGAGAAAGGCCTGCCCCTGCGCGAGCGCTACGATGACGCCGCCTACCAGCGCATCACGGAGATCGTGCGCGAAGCGGCCGACGACTTTCTGGCGAGCGCGGACGATGCGGTCGGCCAGGGAATCGAGGACAACCAGTACCGTCAGATGCTTGAACAGCTCGTCAACGATGAAGAGCGTTTGACCGTGTTTGTCGAGTTCTTCACCGATTACATCCGCCAGCTGTCCGACAGCTGGTTCCAATCGTTCGTGCAACGGGAACAGCGCAAGGACGATCGGGCAGCGTGGGTGCAGGATTGTATCAACGGTAATCGGTATTACGCGATCGCTGACTATGCCCGTTCCCGCAGTGAGCGGAAGCTGGTCGTTCACGTCGTGGTCGATGGTCTGCAAGGCAAGTTGCTAGAAGGGTTGATCCAGCTCTCCAGTGGTAACCGCCAGGGGTCCGCCGCGCGCTACGTGACCGAGCTGGTTGATCTGCATCAGTCCGAAAGGATGGACCCATCCCGCTACGACTCGAAGATGCCGTTCGGGCTGGGAAAGGATGTGATCGAGTTGGTTGAGAAGGCCCTGGATAGGCCCGACTACTTGGAGAATCTCAAGAAGTACGTCTTTGCCCCCGAGGCGCCCGCGGTGATCGTGAACGTGGCGACGGTCGATACGCCTAGCATCTCAGTGCGGAACATACCGATCGTTAGCAGCGGCCATCCGGTGGCGGGCCCCTTCGGGACAGGCATTCCAAACTTTTCGTACATCGACCGACGGTCAGGCCGCGACTGGTACTTCTGGGGCAGCGACGTATTGTACATGCGACAGATCTTTGGCAACCGCGAGGGCGAAATACCCAATGGAGAAAAACGCTCCGAAGGTCCGGGGGCACGAACACTCTTTGAGCGACTGTGGCGATTCAACACCGTCAGTTCCATGGCGAGCGTGGATACCGGTGCGCTGGAGAAGATCGCGGCCGAGGTCGGAATGGTGGTTGGCGAGGTCAAACGCAACTACCCGGAAAAGACAATGCTTTTGCGCCTCTATCGGCGAGCTCGGATGGAAGAAGAGCTCAACGAACGGCGGCGTTGGCTCCGGGAGCACCGCGATCTGAGTAACAGTTTTCTGGGAGCGCTGCTGGTTGATTCGATCACCCTCAAAACCTTCCATGAGTACGCCCGATTCCTGGCTGAGCATGAGGACGAGGGGTTGCCCGATTACCTCCTTTGGTACAACCCCTGGCCTGACCATTTCGCTCATTTCGTGGGCCCGTATTCAGATGAGATCATCGGCTACCAAGGTGAGTACGACCGGCTGGACTTTTATCTCGGCAAACTCATCGAGATCTATCAGTCGGTCAAAACCATGGATGGGCAGTCCACCTATGACCGCACGCTTTTCGGCGTGGTCAGCGATCATGGATTGATCTACACGCCCCGACTGGTTTCCACTGACAAGCTTCTGTTTGAGGCCATGCGCGATGAAGACATCGACATTCGCTACCACAAGCTGACAGCAGATGAAGGTGGGTTGCCCTTGATCCGCCGTCGCGACGACGTCACGCCCCTCCGTGGTTTTGACGCCGTTGTCGGCTCCACCGCCGGTGGTTCCTACATCATTGATCTCTTCGACATCAATGAGGCACACGGAGACGGCGCAGCTTGGCAGCGCCATCCCGGCTATCACCAGATGCGCCGCTATCGCCTCTTGAGCGGCCAGACCATTGACTGGATCGAGCAACTCAAACATCACCTCAGAGATACGATGGACCTGGCGCTCGTGCGGGAATATGGGCCGAGCGCCGAACAGCGGTGGCCGCTGGAGGTCGAATCGGTCGTGCGCATCATCACGCCCGATCGTGGGGAGGCCCGCGTTCACCGCATTGGAACGACAGGCGCGGGCGGCAGCCAGACGGTTCGTTACCGCTACGAAGTCCTCGGCGAGCAGGACCCGCTCGACCTTGCCGGTTCTGTTCGTGCTTATCTCATCGCCCCAGGCGGACCTTCCGTCGAAGAGGTTCAAGCGGCGATCCGCCGGTGCGTCGAATCACCGGATGGCTGCGACGACCGCCGGTGGCAAGAGCTCCTTTCTTACACGCTTCGCTCTGACGCTGTGTACCAGTATTCGCATCTTTACGACTCGGACCGGGCCGGCACGATTAACATCTTCCCGCTGCGGCATGTGGGGATGAACTCGAAGGTACCCGGCCGGCATGCGGGGGAAGCGTTCGGCGAAAAGAACGGGATCCAGGTTTACTTCGGAGCCTCACTGGAGCGAGCGCGGATCCAAACCGCTCGCAACGGCTCGCTGCCGGTAACCCTGTATCATTGGCTCGTCGGCGACGAACGTTTCTATGCTCTCGATCCTAAAAGCGGCGTCAGCCCAGCGAGACAATTCGGCTATCGGTCTCTTTTAGACGAGTCGGCGTTCGAACCAATCCACTAATGCGGCCCGCTTCTGCGGTGCGGACTGCACGTTATTCAAATGAAATGGTGCGCAGGGCCTACGCTAGTTTTGGTCCTTGGGGTATTCATTCCGACGGAGCGAGCGCCTCCGTCGCCATCCCGTCCGGTTCCAATCTTCAGCCGAACCCATCGAGCATGGGTCAGGTGTCTTCGCCCGCGACGAGGTTCTCGAGCTTCGCAAGCCGCGCCTCAATCTGCAGCAGTTTGTGGATGATGATGACATGCGTCTTCTTGGCGTCGATCCCTACGGGGCTGTCTTCGCTGGCGATCAGCTTTTCGATCTCGCCGTAGTCCGATGCGGGAATCTCCGGTTCCATGTCGGCAACGATACCAGAGATCCTCACCAGCTGCTAGAGCTCGCCGAACGCGAGGCCATCATGGCTATTGACGCCAGCCATTCCTGCGTCTCGGCGATACGGGAGGTGTTCAAGGATGTGGTGAGGGTGGCGGCGCTGTTGGACGGAGACCTGAGCGATGTATGAGCTGAGCCAGATTAGGTCTGTTTTTTTAGGTCTCGACAGCACGTAGTGGCACGGATTGACGCGTGCTTGACTGTGGTGGAAGTGCGCTGGTGATGTGAAACCCCCCGATCGAGTACGAGGATCAGGGGTCTAAAACAACTTGGAAGGCTGACGCTCTAGCGATTGAGCTGCCCCCCGCTGGGCGGGGAGAGGATAGCTGGCTAGCCGCGTTCGTTCATCTGCGCGATCGCGGCCGTACGTTTGCCGGGGGATTCAGTTCGACTGGGCAACCCTTGCGTTTTCAGGTCGCGACCTGAGCCGCCCCCGCTGCTTGAACCGCAGTCTTGATCTCATCGAACGGAACTTGGACGCGGGGATCGTCGGTCACCCATTTGTAGGCAATCTTGCCGTCGGCGGCGATGACGAACGCCGACCGCTTCGCGACACCCTTGAGCCCGATGAGTTCCTCGTGCACGACGCCGTACTGAGTACAGACCTCCTTGTTGAAGTCCGAGAGGATCGGGAACGGGACCTCATTTTCCTGGCGAAACCGATCCGTCACAAACGGGCTATCGACGCTGATGCCAAAGACCTTCGCCTCCAGCCCCTCCCATTGGCTCCAATTGTCCCGAAAATGGCACATTTCGTCCGTACACACCGGGCTGAAGGCCAGCGGGAAAAACAAAAGAACAACCCGGTCCTTCCCGATGAACGCGCTGACATCCACCTCGTCGCCCACCTTGGCGAGCAGCTTGAATCCGACCGCGGCGTCACCCTGGTTCAACGTCATCACCGATCTCCTATTTATTCACCTTATTAGCTAGATCCACAGCACGCATCGTAACCGGCCAGCGGCTGGACCGCCAGCATGGCCGCGTCCAACAAACGGCCGGGCTCGATACTGATTACACAAGGGCGATTTCGCTCAACCGGCGGGTCGCCGCCGCCGAACACTGCCTAGCATCCAAGGCCGGGCCCGGCACGCCCGCCCGGCGGAGTAATCAGCGAAGGACCGCCGCGCTATGCACGCAACTTGCAGACCAACGACGCTCAAAGAACTCCGCGCAAGTGGATGGCAGTCCAAGCCGATCAAGCACGAACTGCGTGACAACTTCATCACCGCCCTGAGCGCGGGTGACGAACTGTTTCCCGGAATTATCGGGTTTGACGACACGGTCATCCCTGAGATCAACAACGGCCTCATCGCCGAACACGACATGCTCTTTCTTGGCGAAAAGGGGCAGGCCAAGAGTCGCCTCATGCGCTCGCTGATTCGATTCCTCGATGAGTATTTGCCATACCTCGACATTCCGGGATGTCCGGTTCATGAGGATCCATATCACCCGATCACCAAGCCCGGCCGGGAATGTATCACGACCCGATCCGAGGACGAGATCGCCATCGCGTGGTGGCCGCGCGAGGAGCGTTACGCGGAGCGACTGTCGCCCGGCACAAAGTTCGCTGACATCATTGGCGAGATCGATCCGGCCAAGCTCGCCTCAGGGGCCAGCCTGTCCGCAGAGGAGGCGTTACATTTCGGATTGATCCCGCGCATGCACCGCGGCATTTTCGCCATGAACGAGCTGCCCGATCTCGATGAGCTCGTGCAAGTCGGCTTGTTCAACATTCTCGAGGAGCGCGACGTACAGATCCGCGGATATCCCGTCAGATTCGAGATCGACGTGCTGATCCTGTTCTCCGCCAACCCGATGACGTACAACCGCTCCGGCAAGGTGATCCCGCAACTCAAGGACCGCATCGGGTCGACGATCCAGACGCACTACCCACGGCAGCGCGATATCGGCATCGCCATCATGAAACAGGAAGCGTCCGTGAACCTCGATGGCGAGTACCCCGTCCTTGTGCCCCCCTTCATGGAAGAAATCATCGAGCAGATCAGCATCTGCGCCCGCAAGAGCAAGTACGTTGACCAACAGTCCGGCGTCAGCGCCCGCTTCAGTATCGCTAACTATCGCACCATGATCGCCAACGCCCGGCAGCGCGCGATCCGTCTCGGCGAGCGGCCGACCGTTCCCCGTATCAGCGATCTCGGGCATCTATACGCCTCGAGCATCGGCAAGCTCGAACTGGACATGATGGGCAGTCACCAGATGACCGAACGCCAGGTCATCGACGCGATCACGGCCGAGGCTATTCAGACGATCTTCGAGGAGTACGTCGATGAACACGGGTTGGGTGAGATCAGCGATATCTTTGCACAAGGCGTGAAGATCGAGGTCGGCGACATGCTGCCGTCGTCGGCCTACGCCGAACGACTCGAACGGGTGCCGCCGGCCTGGGAGAAAGCGTTCGAGGTCAACCCGGCCGAGAGTCCCGCCGTGCGAGCGTCTTGCGTCGAGTTTGTTCTCGCTGGCCTGTACGTGACCGATCGCATCTCCCGCTCGCAGCGCCACGGAAGGATCACGTATGAGATCGCCTGAGCGCGGTTCACGGTCCGGCAAGAATCGCCTCGGCGGGATTATTCATACCTACCAAGCGTACGACCCCAAGAACTTTCCGCCGCCGACGGCTGAGCCGCCGGACATGGTCTCCTCGGCCTTTGAGCACATGCTCATGTTCGGAAACATGCGGCGGCTGACGGAAGAGGAGCTGGCGCGGGCGATTCACCTCGACCCCAGTCAGATCAGAGGGTTCGGGCCGAGCATCGACGCCCTGATCGCAATGCTCCTGGAACGCAAGCGCAAGATCCTGTCAACCTATGAAACCGAACGGGTGCAGGAACGTGCGCGTCGGGCCTATGTCGATCTTGGCCGTGATATGCAGCCGCCCGATCCACTCGTTAAGACATTTGATCGAGAGTTCGAGGCTGAGCAACTTCGCGATCTGGAAGCGCTGTGGTATCGCGTCGAGGATGAGCAATCGCCGTTCGCCCGCCAGTTGTTGCACTTGGTCCAGCGACTGGGCGAGAAGTACCAAATCGATGAACTGGCGGCGAAATACGATTTCACCGGCCGCACGCCGATGACCGTGCCCGAAGCGCTGGCGATCAAGGAAGAGCTCGAGATGATCGACCGGCTGCTCGAACAGCTTCGTGAGG
>JADFNO010000287.1 GCA_022563315.1 Planctomycetota bacterium
CACCAGGGACTTGCTCGTTCACGGCCGGTCAACTCCTCTTCGCCCACCTGCCCTTATCCCATCACTCGGAAACCGTCTCGACCGGTTTCAATATCCACGCCAAAATCGAAGAAGTATCCGACAGATCGTCCACGAGCAAGTCCGGATCGTGAGCGGCCAATTCCTTAGCCGTACACACGCCGGTGGCGACGGCAAGGGATCGACATCCATTGGCCCGGGCGCAATCAATGTCGTGCAAGGTGTCGCCGATGATCACGACGTCGTGAGGCTCAATCGTTTGGTCCGTTTCGGTGGCGTATTGCGCCATCGCCACGAGGGGAAGCTCACGCCGATGCGCTCCATCAACGCCCCATACGGCAACGGCAAACGAATCAAGATCGAGCCCCGCCGCTTCGATTTTCAGCCGGCCGGTTTCAGGATAGTTACCGGTCAGAAGACCGAGGCACGCGTCAGTCTCTTGCAACAGCGCCTCAATGAGCTGGGTCACGCCGGGAAGTGCCGTCACCGTTGGATTGCCGGCAAGTCGCTCTTGGAAGTGCCGCAAATAGGCCGCTCGAAATCGATCGTGGTGCGCTGCGGGGTCTTCGATGCCGTTAGCTCTGGCCACGTCCGCCCAGATCAGCGGATCGAGCCGACCGCCGACAGCCACGCCGTCAAAGGTGAAGTGATCGCCGAACAGCTCCCGTGCCGCCGCCAGCATCGATTGCGTCCCCGCTCGCTCGGTCACCAGCAACGTCCCGTCGATATCAAACAGAATCAGCATGGTCCGATCATAACCGGCTGCTACTTGCGGGTCTCTTGCCGGCGGATCATCTCCACCACATCCAGCGCGATCTCGTTGGGAATCGGGATCGTGAGGTTGTATTGGACGATCTTCCACGCGCCTTTGAGTTTGACGAGGACGCCGGTGCCGCGACATTCGCCGTATTTGTCGTTGTGTAGCACCTCGTCGAACCAAGCGGTGTTGGCGTCGTCGTCAAGATAAACATGCCGTTCACGCACGTGATACGTCCACCCGATGCCCGTCTCGAATCGTTTCATGGCGTAGGTGCGGAACTCGTCGATCGGCCAGCGCTCCGTCGCATCGGTTCCAAGAAAGACGGCGTTCGGCGCAAAGAGGTTGAAGTAGCGCACCCCATCGGCTTTGGCAGCCGCATCATGGAGCTGGTCCAGAACATGGGCAATAGCGACGGCGTCGTCAGCGTCCGCTGAACGGATCGAGGCAACCGCAGTGACGGATACAGCAATCGTCAATGCGTACAGAATCAAGTTTCGCATCGTGAAGCTCCCTGAAGGACCGTCGTCTCCGCGGGTCGCCGCCCACGGCTGGGGTGATCGCGCAGTGTACCGCAGAAGGTCACTTGGCAATGTGGAGCCACACAATCACCGCACAGCCTTGTGGAGGCTCCCCCGCCGGTGCCGGCGTAGCCGATACATCCAATGTGACGTGCCGGCAAGCAATCCTCTTTTGTGTCTACCTTCTCCTCGGTGCGGTAACGACGCTCGCCGTGGCCTGGGCATGCGCCACGTGGAGTGATCTGCAAGAGCAAACGCCAGCGGCGAAACTCATCCAAGCAATGCCTGACAATCGGTGGCTGAGTTTCTCTCGTCACCGTGGATTCGGAGCGAGACGGTACGAGACGTCCGCGTCCGTCGCTCGCGTGGATGGGTCGGGAAATGCGACGAGCACCCACATTACCGTTCAGGAGAGCGGCGGGTATGTAACGGTTTCCGGACTCGTTGGGCTACATCTCATCGAGTCGCCGTACACAATTCATCTGCCCATCGATGACCCATATTGGAGTCGCCTCGGCGACCACGTCAACTTCGATAACCAAAGCGGAAGATTCGTGGATGAAGAGGGCGCCTTCGGCTGGCCGATGCTCGCGATGTGGTGTAGTTACAACACCAAGACTTGGGTAATAAAAGATGACGGCACGAGAGCCTGGCAACCGGCGCGAAGTGAGTCGCTCCTTCAGCCCTCTGCCTCCTTACAACGTCTCCTGCCAACCGGTTCAGGTGATCGCCCACTACCGTTACGACCGATCGTGACCGGGTTTGCGGGCGATACGGCTCTCTATTCATTCGCCTGGTGGTTCGCACTATTCGTCGCCAAGAAAACGAGGCGATGGAGGCGGCGGGCAAAGGGACAATGCGAACATTGTGTGTATGACCTACGAGGAACCTCGAGCGATCGCTGTCCGGAATGTGGAAATGTGAGCGTACTGCACTGAAAATTGCACCCGGGGATGGGAATCCCCGGGCTTTGGGGAGGCGAAAATAAGTTGCGGGCGGCTTACGCCGTCACCGTCACCGCGGCGCAGACCTTCTTGGCGGCGTCGGCGAGATCGGTGGCGGTGGTCATCGAAGGAATCTCGCGGCGGGCGTCCTCGAGAATCCGCCGGGCTTCTTCAACATTCGTCCCTTCCAACCGCACGACCAACGGCACTTTGAAGCCGACTTCCTTGGCGGACGAAACAATCGCGCGGGCGATCTTGTCGCACTGCATGATCCCGCCGAAGATATTCACCATCACCCCCTGCACGCGGTCATCGCTCAG
>JADFNO010000288.1 GCA_022563315.1 Planctomycetota bacterium
CGCCTTGATTGGGCCGCGTCCGTGCGTCGATGATCAGGTTCAAGACGCGGCACATTTCGGGAATGAGGTCAGTGAGCGCGGGCGATCGCCACATCGCGCATCACTCCAAGTTCCAATTTAGTCTCCTCAAGTTTATGTTTCAAGACATCGTCGACACTTATGATGCCGCACAAAACACCGTCATCGACGACCGGAACATGGCGTAGCCGCCGCTGTGTCATCAACCGGGACACCCAATCGACATCGCCGTCGGGATGGCACTCGTAATGCCAGCGGCCGGTCTAGATACGAAACTTCTGCTCCAAGGCGGACGCGCCAAGAGCAACTATGAAGATCACGATATCCCGTTCACTGATGAGTCCCATCGGAGCGCCGATGCCATCCGCGACGACCAGCACGCCCACGGCATCGACGACCAGTGTGCGAGCACACTCCGCGAGAGATTACTCGCCTCGTATTGTGACAACCGACGAGCCCTTCTTCTCTATAATATGTCCGATACGCATCGTTTAGAGCAGGTTCATTGAAGGCTGAATCGCGGTAGGGGATTCCCTTTTGTCTTGCGATGTGATTCTCTTTGTTTTGTACCGGCAAAGGGGGTTTTCATGAGCACGGCGTATTCGGAAGATTTGCGTCAGCGAATTGTTGATGCGGTTGATGGTGGAATGTCGCGGCGTCGGGCGGCGGCGAGGTACAAGGTTGGCGTGAGTTCGGCGATCCGTTATGTCAAACGCTGGCGCGACACGGGCAGCGTCAAGCCGGATCGGATGGGACAACCCGGCGGCTCGAAGCTGGACCGGCACAGCGCCTGGCTTTTAATGCTGATCAAGAACCAACCCGACATTACTTTGTCGGAGATCGGCGAACGGTTGAAGGGCGAACGTCGGGTCAAAGCCTGTATCGGCACCTTGTGGAATTTCTTCGACCGCAACGGCGTAAGCTTCAAAAAAAACCGCTCACGCGGCGGAGCAGGAACGGCCTGACGTCGCGGCCCGTCGTCAGGACTGGTTTGATGGCCAGCCCGACCTTGATCCCGACAAGCTCATCTTTGTTGACGAGACCGGAGCCTCGACCAAGATGGTGCGCCTGCGGGGACGGGCGAAGAAAGGCGAACGCTGCCGCGCGGCTGTTCCTCATGGCCATTGGAAGACCACTACTTTTACCGCCGGGCTTCGCCTCTCGGGCCTGGCGGCTCCCATGCTGCTTGACGGGCCGATGAACGGTGATGCCTTCCGCGCTTATGTGGATCAGGTGCTGGTGCCGGAACTGGCCCCGGGGGATATCGTCATTATGGATAATCTGTCCGCCCACAGGGTCAAAGGTGTCCGTCGAGCGATTGAGGCGGCAGGCGCAAAGCTCCTTTATCTGCCGCCCTACAGCCCCGACTTCAACCCGATCGAGATGGCGTTCTCGAAACTCAAGGCGATCCTCAGGAAAGCGGCGGCGCGTTCAATCGACGATCTTTGGAAGGTCATCGCAGAGGCCCTCGACAGATTCTCCCAACAAGATTGCAGAAACTACTTCATCGCAGCCGGATATGAACCAGAATAAATTGAAAATGCTCTAGGCCACCCATGAAGCGCGCAGAAACCCTGCGATTTTCTACAACTAATTGGCGATTGAAAAATGCCTAAATTTTTAGTCTGACAGTGCCCTACGATGCATTTACTTACGTGAAACAAGACCTCGCATCTGCAGCGCCCCTCTAGATTCGTGGGGATCCGTCAGTGTCAAACATCTCGATCGGCAGCACGAAGTGGGAGATGGCTGGGGCCCGATATATTTGCGGGCGCCCTATGTAATTTGTTGGAAAATTAAACACGGTGTTGCGCAAATCTCTGCACCAGCCCAATTTTGAGAAAGTTAATGTTATGAACCCGTCGGATTTAAAAGTTGGGCTGCTGCTGCCGAACTGGACCGCTTCAATGAACGGTCACACCCCGAGAGCGGCAGAGGTAGTCGATATTGCCTTGCTCGCGGAGCAAGTCGGTTTCGATACCGTGTGGGTCGCCGATCATCTTTATTACGAGCCTTACACCGATTTTCGCGTCGTTGGCGTTGAATTACCCGATGAACTCGATGGTATAAAAAATGGCGCGTGGGAATGTTGGACCCTGGTTTCCGCGATCGCCAGCGCGACCTCGCGCGTGCAGATCGGCACGCTCGTTTCCAACACCGGCTTTCGCAATCCCGCGCTGCTCGCGCGCATCGCCGATACGGTCGACGATTTGAGCGACGGCCGGCTCATCCTCGGCCTCGGTGCGGGTGATTTCGTTACCGAACATCGTGCGTATGGTTTTCCATTCGAGCGTCGGGTTGGCCGTTTCGAGGAGGCCTTATCGATAATCCTCCCGTTGCTGCGCGGCGAAACCGTTAGTCTTACGGGCGAGTTCTACACTGTGCACGAGGCCTGCCTCATGCCGAAGGCTGCGCGCGCACGCGGCCCGGAGATCATGATCGGGACGCTCCTGGGTGCGCCACGCATGAGCCGACTTGTTGCGCATCATGCACACTTATGGAACTGCAATATCGCGTTTGGCGACTCGCGAGTGGCGCAC
>JADFNO010000289.1 GCA_022563315.1 Planctomycetota bacterium
AGGGCAGAACAATGAGCAGACGATGCGTGCGGATTCGGGCCACGACGGCGGCGGTGATGCTCGTGCAAGCGGCGCATTCCGGGGGTGAGCCGCCGGAGTATTCGGTTGAGGTCATACCCGGGCCGTTTTGTGGGATTTTCGGCTGGGAGCCTGCCGTCGGATTGGGGATCAATGACCTGGGCAACATCTGTGGCTACAACTTTGATTGCAATAACGACAATGAACCGTTCTTTTGGTCACCCAAAACGGGTCGGGTCCTTCTGGATATTCCGACCGGCTTCTCCGAAGGCCGGGCCCAAGACCTGAATAGCGCCGGTGAAATTGTCGGGTTCCTGCGACTGAACGTGCGCCCGCAGGCGATCCTCTGGCGTCGAGACCAAGTCGTCGAGTTGGGGGTACCTCCCGGCGGAGATTCAGCCAACGCACTGGCGATCAATTCCGAATCCCAAGTTGTCGGCTACTGGGGCAATCTCGTCTTCGGACCCTCGCCCCTGGCGTTCATCTGGCAAGACGGGGTGATCACTGATCTGACGCCGGACCTTGGCGCGCCGAGGAGCATCGCGAACGACATAAACGACCTGGGCATGGCTACGGGTTGGATGGGTACGAACGAGAACACAGACGCCCATGCGTTTATCTGGGACGACGGCAAGGTGACGGACTTGGGGGTGATCCCCGGCGGGTTCACGGCCGAAGGCATGGCGATCAACAACCTCGGCGACGTGGCCGTCCAAGGGCGAATGTTCAACGATCAAAACGAAGTGATCGTGCGCTCGTTCCTCTGGCGAGACGGCGAGTGGATTGATCTGGGCGTGTTGCCAGGCTTTGAGGAAACCTTAGCCTTGGACCTGAATGACGCCGGCCAGGTGATCGGCCGATGCGAATTACTCGACACCAACAACACCGACCCATTCTTGTGGGAAGATGGGGTCATGTGGAACCTCAATGACTTGTGGGTTTCCGAGGATCCGGGCTTTCACGGCATCAGCAAGGTGTGGGCGATGAGCGACGAGGGCCGGATCACCGGCAGCGCTCCTCACGACGATTTCAGCGGGGTGGCCATCCGCCTGACACCCATTGTGCCCCCTCTTGGCGATCTGGACGGCGATGGAACCGTCGGCGTACGCGATCTCCTCATTCTGCTCGGCAACTGGGGACCGTGCGCTGACTGCGCTGACTGCGTCGCCGATCTTGACGACAACTGCGTAGTGGGGGTAAAGGACTTACTTATTCTACTGGGTAACTGGGGATAGGACGAAGAAGGCACGGAGGCACGAAGGCACGAAGTATAAAGCCGCGACCGGTGGTCGCGGGAGGAACGAACAATGAACGGACGATTCGCGAGGAATCTGGTTATAACAGCGACGGCGGCGATGGTCAGTGCACAGGCGGCGCATTCCGGGGGTGAGCCGCCGGAGTATTCGGTTGACGTCATTCCCGGGCCGTTTTGTGGGATTTTCGGCTGGGAGCCTGCGGTCGGATTGGGGATCAATGACCTGGGCAACATCTGTGGCTACAACTTTGATTGCAACAACTTCAACGAGGCGTTTTTCTGGTCGCCCGAGACCGGGCGCATCGTGCTAAATCTGCCCCCGGGCACGATTATGAGCCGAGCCCTGGACTTGAATTCAGCTGGTTTGATCGTGGGTTGGATGGAAGTGAGCAACGACGGCTTGGGTTACCTCGGTTTCGTTCACGATGGCGAGCAGTACACGAATCTGGGGACCCTTCCGGGGGGAAACTGGTCCGAGGCGTACGCGATAAATGAGAAAAACGAGATCGTGGGCTTCTGGGGGGACACGCTCAACGGTCCCTCACCCCTGGCGTTCCTGTGGCGCGATGGGCAGATGATCGATATCCACCCGGACTTTGGGACCGCCCGAAGCGAAGCCAACGATATCAACGACCAGAGCCAGGCGACGGGCTGGATGGGAAGCTCGATCTTTTCCGACGCGCACGCCTTTATCTGGGACAACGGCAAGGTCACGGACCTGGGGGTGATCCCCGGCGGGTTCACGGCCGAAGGCATGGCGATCAACAACCTCGGCGACGTGGCCGTTCGAGGGCGAATGTTCAACGATCAAAACGAAGTGATCGTCCGCTCGTTCCTCTGGCGAGACGGCGAGTGGATTGACCTGGGCGTGTTGCCAGGGTGTGAGGAAACCAGAGTTCGGGATCTCAATGACGCCGGCCAGGCGGTGGGCTTCTGCGAGGGTCCCGGCGCGTTCGCGGAGTTTGTGTGGCACAACGGCGTTATGTTCGAGCTCGATGAACTTTATATCTCGGACGACCCGGAATTCACGGGCATCGCCGGGGTAGGGGCGATCAGCAACGAAGGTCGAATCGCCGGGAGCGGTCTTCACGTCGAGTTCAGCGGCGTGGCCATCCGACTGACGCCGATTATTCCACCTCTTGGTGATCTGGACGGTGACGGAACCGTCGGCGTTAAGGATCTGCTCATCTTGCTGGGTAATTGGGGACCGTGTGCTGACTGCGCCGACTGCGTCGCCGATCTTGACGACAACTGCGTAGTGG
>JADFNO010000140.1 GCA_022563315.1 Planctomycetota bacterium
GCAAGGTTGGCGTCACTATGAAGTGGCCCGCCGCCACGCTGTGGGATCTGCTCGGCCTGACGAAACGAACACGCCCCAAGCCGCCGAGCAAACCCCCGCCGCCGGCGGATTCGCCCATGCGTCAACGCTACGACGCGCTCGTGGTCGAGATGAAGCGAACTTACGGTATCCGTGTCCGCAAATGGCGCAGCAGCTCGACCGGTTGCGCGTGGATCGTGCGCTACGATGACGGCGATGAGCGCCGGCTCATCGAAGCGCCGTACCCCAAAGGCCCAATGAGCTGCGCCATCTTCCTGCACGAAGTGGGACACCATGCGATCGGCTTCGGGACGCACCGGCCGCGCTGCCTCGAAGAGTATCACGCCTGGCAGTGGGCGCTCCAGACGATGCGGGCAAAGGGGTTGAATGTCACCGCCGCCGTCGAGAAGCGCATGGCCGAATCGTTGCGGTATGCGGTGCAAAAGGCCACGAGGCGCGGGCTCAAAACCGTACCGCACGAACTCGCCGCCTACGTCTGATCCCCGATGCGATTATCACATTGAGATTTTGGTTGCTTTTTCGGCCCCTTGGACGCATCATGGCGGCATGAAGTTCCACACCCAATCACACAATCTCGGCCGGTGGCCTGTCGTTTGCGATCGCCTTAGACCCCGCGGTCAGGCCACCCGCTGCGCAGTCGGTTTCGGCCTGGTCATTCTCGGCCTGTGTAGTCACAACGCTCCGGGGCAATCAGATACCGCGGCGGTGTTCGTCGCCAACAATGTCTCAGACGAAATCACGTCCTTCACGATCGATGCGAAAGGCGTCCTCAGCTTCGTGGGAACGTACTTCAGCTCCGATGGTCCGCAGTCGATGGACATCTCACCCGGCGGCCGACACATCGTCGTCGGTCACGGCACCGCGAACGACGAGATCGAGGTTGTAACGATCTTCCAGGTGAATCCGGATGCCTCGCTGTCGTTGGTGCTGTCAACATTCGTTCCCAATAGTCCGCTGGACGCAGTGTGGGTCGATGAGAATATTGTTGCGATCACCGAGACCGGATCACCAAGCTCGGTCCACACGTACTGGTTCGACTCCGACAAGGCCGCACTGACCGAAGTGGATTCGCAATCCACCGGCTCGTTCAACACCCACCTCGTCGTGCATCCGAGTCTGCGTCTCCTGTACAGCCAGGATACATCCCAGAAGATGATTCGATGGTTCGACGTCGCAAAGGACGGGACGATGTCCGTCGCCGGATCAATCGCCACGGGCAAGGTCTTCCCGATTGATCCCGTCATCACGCCCAATGGCTTGAATATGTACGCGGCCGGCGGCATCAGTAACGGCGGCCATAGGGTGTTGGGCTTTCAGATCGCCAAGGACGGTTCGCTGACGCAATCAGGCGGATCGCCGTTCTTCTCGCCCGGACAATCGCCGGCATATCTGACGGTAAGCAAGGATGACGCTTACCTGTTCGTCGGCCACGGCACTGACGCTACCGTGCGGTCCTTCGCGATCGATGAGCGCGACGGATCGATCACGTCAACGGGTTTCGTTTTTGATGTTGGACTTCAAGGCACAATCGGCGATTTGGAAGTGCTTGGCGAATACTTGTTAATCACCGACGAGAGCACCGCGATCGATGGGATCGCAGGCCTGTATTCTTTTCAAATCAATCCCAATGGTTCGTTCACGATGATCGGCAGTATCAACGACACGGACGGTGTTCGGCCGGAGTCGATCGTGGTCTGGGATCCGCCGGCGAATATCCCCGGTGACCTGGACGGCGACGGCACCGTCGGCGTGAAGGACCTTCTGATTCTCTTGGGGAGTTGGGGACCGTGCGCAGATTGTAATGAGTGCCCCGCCGATATCGACGGCGACTGCGCGGTCGGCGTGAAGGATCTGCTTATATTACTAGGGAATTGGGGGTGAGGAAGAAGGCTTGAGGGGTGAGGCTTGAGGCTTGAGGGGGGGACCCACGGATTGGTATCCGTGGGCGTCGCGGGGGATATTCGTTGTGTTCGGAGTTGGACCCGGCTCGCTTACACCAACAGGTCGATCAGGCTGCCTTCGTTGGTGATGCGGAAGTAGTTGATCAAGTGCAATGTCTCGGCGACGTCGGGCGGAACCTCCCGGGGCGGGGCGGGTTTGCCGATCGGATCAGGGGCGTATGCCTTACGCTCGCTCGGCGGTGATGACAGCGGGTCCGGCGGCTGATCGGGCTCGGGGAATCGGCGCGACGGCTCAAAGACATCACGAATCGGGGGGCGGGCCAAACGCGATAGCTCGTGGCGCAGATGCGAGATTTCGCGTTCCGTGACATGCAGGCGAATGCCGTGCAGTCCGGGCTCGCACCGACCGGGCTCAGCGGTGATCTCTCGGGCACGATTGAAGCGCCTGGCGGTTTCCAGACTGGCCTGGGTCAGTAGAACCAGCCGATGCACCGGATCAGCCGGCGCTGCTGCGATTCGATTCCCCATCTCCATATTGGTTGTGGGGCAACGCGCATACCGCACCGGGTCGGATCAGCTCAGACCACCACGCTGCCGATAAGAACGCGAACCGCGATCCTACGAACGGCGTTGTGTGGTCCGGCGGCGTTGTCGGGGGATAATTGGTTCGTAGGACATGTTGTCCCGCTACAACACCGTGCGAGCCTTGACTGTACCCATGACGCAACAGCCGCTTCGAGTTGATGATCTGGACTACGAGCTGCCGCGGGAGCTGATCGCCACTCGCCCGGCCGAACCGCGCGACTCGGCGCGCCTGCTCATCATGCATGGCAACGGCAACGCCATCGAGCATCGTCACGTGCGCGACTTGCCGGACTACCTGCGCGCCGGCGACACATTGGTCTTCAACCGAACGGCGGTGATGCCGGCGCGGCTCGTGGGGCGGCGGGTCGATACGGGCGGTCGAGTCGAAGGGCTGTTTCTGGAGGAGGTTGCGCCGGGTCAGTGGCTGGTGATGCTGCGCAGTAACGGGCGACTTCGTGCCGGGCAGCGAGTTCAACTGCTCGATACCGACGGTCAGCCATACGAGTCCGCTTTGGAACTCGTCGAGCCGCGACCGGAAGGATGGCTGGTCAACGCCGGTGGATCGCAGAGCGTGGCGGCGATGCTCGACCGCGCCGGGTGGACGCCGCTGCCGCCGTATATTCTACGAGCACGCGGTGAGGAGAAGTTTCGCGACGCGCTGGATCGGCAATGGTATCAAACGACGTTCGCCGATCCGCGCGAGCGCCGGTCCGTAGCGGCGCCGACGGCCGGCCTGCACTTTACGCCCGAACTTCTGGCGAGAATAGAAAATAGAGGCGTGCGACGGATCGACGTGGTGCTCGACATCGGCCTCGGCACGTTCAAGCCGATTACTGCTGAGACGATCGATCAACACCCAATGCACGCCGAGCGGTTCGTGGTCGAACCGAGCGTCATCGAGGCGATCCAACAGGCGCACAATCCAGCACAGGGATCGGGGCGCATCATCGCGGTGGGCACGACGGTGGTGCGAACGCTCGAATCGCTCCCCGCGCTGCTTCCAGATCCCGCCTCGCTGAGCGAACCCGTCATCGGCCGCACCGAGCTGCTGATCTCGCCGCCGTACCGCTTCAAGCACGTGGACGGGATGCTGACGAACTTTCACCTGCCGCGATCGACGCTGCTGGCTCTGGTGGGGGCGATGGTGGGGTTGGACCGCATCAAGGCTGCCTATCGCGAGGCGATCAGGCAACGGTACCGTTTCTACAGCTACGGCGATGCGATGTTGATCCTGCCCTGAGGGTGCGTCGGGGCAATCATTTTCTACGCGCCGGACTGCCACCGTCCCGATATGTAATGCATGGAGGGCGGTGCTGTTTTTCTGCGCATGACAATCGCCGAGCTGATTCAAGGATTATCGATCGAACTCGTCCGCGGCTCACCGCAGACGGAGGTTTGCGAGATCGTTGAGGATTCGCGCGTCGCCTCAGCGGGCTGCTTGTTCGTTGCCCGGGCAGGGGCCCAATCCGACGGATCAGCGTTCATCGAAGAGGCTGTATCGAAGGGGGCCGTCGCCGTGCTGGGGGCCGACCTTACGAACATCCCAGAGGAGGTAGTCGCACTCAAGGCCGACCGCCCAGCCGAGGCCGCCGCGCATCTGGCCGAGCGGTTCAACGGTCAGCCCGCGACCACCTTGCAAATCGTCGGCATCACCGGCACCAATGGCAAGACCACCATCGCCCATCTGGTTCATCACTTGCTCAACCAAGCGAATGTGACCTGCGGACTCATCGGCACCGTGCAGATCGACGACGGCGCTCTGACCACGCCCGCCTCGCTCACCACGCCGTCGGCGATCGACGTCAGCCGACTCTTGAAAACGATGGTGAACAACCACTGCACCGCCGCCGTGATCGAGGTCTCCAGCCACGCGTTGGACCAGGATCGCGTAGCCGCGTTGCCGTTCGACGTCGCCGTGTTCACGAATCTCACCGGCGACCACCTTGACTACCACCGCTCGATGGATGCGTACGCTCAGGCCAAGGCGCGCTTGTTTCGATCGCTCTCACCCGAAGCGTGGGCAGTCGTGAACATCGACGATCCCGCGGCGTCGCAGATGACCCGCGATTGTTCGGCACGTGTGTTATCGACGAGCCTGATCGATCCGGCTGCCGATTGCTTTGCGAAATGCGACCGCCAAACGATTGACCACGTTCAGACCCAGTTTCGGGGGCCGTGGGGTCAGTTCGACGTGCGGTTACCGCTGGTGGGGAAACATAACGTTGCCAATGCGCTGCAAGCGGCAGCGGCGTGCTGGGTGATGGGACTGAAACAAGACGCGCTACGCACGGGTCTGAACTCGTGCAGCGCGCCGCCGGGCCGGTTGGAGCCGGTGACGACGCCCAGCGACGACTTTACTGTCTTCGTGGATTACGCCCACACCGATGATGCGCTGGACAATGTGCTGCAAGCGCTGCGGCCGCTCGTACCGGAGGCCGGCCGGCTCCGCGTCGTGTTCGGATGCGGCGGCGACCGCGATCGAACCAAACGGCCGCGCATGGCCGCCGTCGCCGCGCGTTACGCTGACGAATTGATCATCACGTCCGACAATCCGCGGACGGAAGATCCGCAGACGATCATCGACGAAATCCTCGTCGGCGTTCCCGAAGCGCGCCGCGCCGACACCATCACCCTCGTGGACCGACGGGCGGCGATCGAACACGCCATCGAGCGGTGCGGTCCCGATGATGTCGTGTTGATTGCCGGCAAAGGACATGAGCCGTACCAGATCATCGGCACACAGAAGCATCCGTTCGACGATCGGCGTGTGGCGTCTGAAGCGATCGCCTTGAGTGCAGCAAAGGTGGGCGCTTCGTGACGTTCTTTTACGCCAAGAATCTGCGCCGTACGACCAAGGGAAGCTGGGTGCGGCCACTCATCGCACCGCTGGACGTTGACGGCGTGGGGATCGATTCGCGCGCGGATCTGACCGGCAAGGCTTTCATTGCAATTCACGGTGAGCATCATGATGGACACGACTACCTCGCCGAGGCGATCCATGCCGGCGCGCAACTGTTGATCGTTGATCGGGAACCGAGCCAGGAAACGCTCCCACCCGACACCGCCGTCTTGCGCGTGGACGATACGCGTACGGCCTTAGCGCGACTAGCTGCGGCCTATCGCCGGACACTGATCAATACAACCGTCATCGCGATCACCGGTTCGGCGGGCAAGACTACCACCAAGCAGCTTATTGATTCGGTGCTCTCAACAACATTGCGCGGCACAGCTGCTCCAAAGTCCTTCAACAACGACATTGGCCTACCACTGACCATCCTCAACGCTCACGTTGATGACGCGTACCTCATCGTCGAAATTGGGGCGAACCAGCTCGGTGAGGTGAACACGCTGTCGGCCATCGCTCGACCCGACATCGCGGTTATCACCAACGTGGGTCGAGCGCACCTCGAAGGATTCGGCACGGTCGAGAACGTCGCAAAGGAAAAGGCCGCGCTGCTGGATCATCTCCAGCCAAATGGCCTGGGCATTATCAACGCCGATGCGCCCCAGTTGCGCAACTACCGCGGCCGGGCACAGTCGATCGTCTGGTTCGGCCTGGCCCAGGACGCCGACCTGCGCCTCACGGATCGCGGCGCGTGCGATGAAACTTGGTGGTTTGAGGTCAACGAAAAAGATCGCTTCGGGCTTGGACTGCCCGGGGCGCACAACGCCGTCAATGCCCTGGCTGCGGTGGCGGTGGGGCGGCGGCTGGGGCTTTCTGATAAGCAGATCGATCAAGGGCTCGCCCAATGCGAACCGGTCGCCATGCGGATGACGTGCCACAAACTCGGCGGAATGACGATCTACAACGACGCCTACAACGCCAACCCCGACTCGATGATCGCAGCGCTAGACACCTTCGCCGAACTCACGATTGATGCTGACCGGCGCGTTGTCATTCTCGGCGACATGCTGGAACTCGGGGCGCAGGCGGAGGCGCTGCATGTCGAGATCGGGCGCTCAGTGATCGACCTGGATCGCAGGGCGCCGATCGCCCACGCCGTGCTGATCGGGTCGTTGTCTTGTGCCACCGCACGCGTGCTGACCCAGGCGTGGGGCGCTGATCGTGTGACGCACATGGACGAACTGAACGAGCAGACCGCCGCCTTCGCCGCGCGGCACGTTCAGCCGGGCGACCGGGTGTTATTGAAAGGCTCCCGCAGCATGGGGCTGGAGCGAATGCTCGACGCCCTGGCGGGCGCGCCGACGGTCACTCAGTCTGTCGTTGCGGCCACCCCCTGACGGCCGGTGAAACCTCATGCTGTACTACCTGCTCACGAAGACCAGTGACCAGCTTGATGAGATCGGGCTCTACTCGCTGTTGCAGGTCTTTTATCAGCTTGAGTTCCGCGCATTTGTCGCCGTCGTGTGCAGCTTCCTGATCGTTCTGCTGTTCGGGCGCACAACGATCCGCTGGCTGATCAAACAGAAGATCGGCGACTCGCCTGAGTTTTATCACGCCGACCTCAACGAGATCATGGCCCGCAAGGCCGCGACGCCGACCATGGGCGGCATCCTGATTTGCGGGTCGATGCTATTGACGATCCTCCTGTTCGCCGACCTGACAAATCGGTTCGTGATGCTCGCGCTGATCGTGCTGGCGTGGCTGGCCGTCCTGGGCGGTTTCGACGATTGGCTGAAACTCACATCCGCTCGGCGTGCGCCGGGCTCGCGCGAGGGGCTGCACGCTTGGGAGAAGCTGCTCTTTCAGCTTGGGATCGGCGCCGTGGCCGGGTACTTCCTGTATCGCCACGGCATCGGTCGCGAAACCCACCACGTACTGACGCTGCCCTTCCAGCGCACCTACCAACCCGGCACGACCGAACTCGAGAGCTCCGTGATCGTGCTCAGCGGCGTGGCGTTTGTACTCATCGCGACGATCCTCATCGCCGGCACCTCCAACGCGGTCAACCTCACCGACGGAATGGACGGCCTGGCGCCGGGCACGCTCGCGGTGGCGTCGTTTGCGCTCATGGTCCTGTGCTTTATCGCCGGCAGCTTCGACACCGCTCGGTTCCTGATGTTTCCCCACATCGACGGCTCCAAGGAGTTGATGATCGTGACCGGGGCCATGGCCGGCGCATGTCTGGGGTTCCTGTGGTTCAACTGCGCGCCGGCCCAGGTCTTCATGGGCGATACCGGCGCGCTGCCGCTGGGCGGGTTGATGGCCTACATCGCCGTCGCCATTCGCCAGGAAATCCTGTTGCTGGTGATCGGCGGCGTGTTCTTCATGGAGATGGCCAGCGTCATCCTCCAGGTCGGCTACTTCAAATGGACGGGCGGCAAACGCATCTTCCGCTGCTCGCCTATACACCATCACTTTCATCTGGGCGGATGGTCCGAACCGCAAGTTGTGACACGGTTCTGGGTGCTCGCCGTCGTCTTTGCAATGATCGCGTTGGTCTCGATCAAGTTGCGGTGAGCATGGCAACGGCCGGTGCGTGTATCACGAGTTTTACATAACGCGATACTCGCGGTGGTGCGCGCTAGAGCAGTTTCAATGCTCTTGTAGCGTCAGGGTATGGCAGAAACGGGTCAAAGTAGCTGCCTCAAGACCGGTGGCATCCCGAGTCAATCGGAACCTCACCCGTGCGAAGATCCGGTGGCACGGGCATCCTGCCTGTGCAGATGTCACGCCATGATA
This sequence comes from Planctomycetota bacterium, assembly GCA_022563315.1. Taxonomy (GTDB): domain Bacteria; phylum Planctomycetota; class Phycisphaerae; order Phycisphaerales; family SM1A02; genus JADFNO01. The sequence continues at coordinate 8,170 of JADFNO010000140.1, forward strand.
AGTCGCACGGGCAAGATGCCCGTGCCACCGGAGTCGGGCCGATCGACCCGTAGGGACGCAAATTTATCGTGGCGTGAGATGACGAGCACCCGCAGCTGCTACATCCTTAGTGAAACTGCTCTAACGGTGCGGTCCCGAAAGTCGCTCGTTACGGAATCACCTGATCGAGATCGAGCATCGACCCGGCCACGTTGGGCGCTTCGATGAAACGATAGGTCCGTAGCAACGTGACCAGATCGCGCAGATCATCCGGCAGCACCGCTTGGAACGTCATCGGCTCGTTCGTCATCGGATGCGTGAAGCCGAGCAGCGCCGCATGCAGCGCCTGGCGAGGCATCAACGAATCGCGCGGCGACCGATCGCCATCGCCGGCGGGACCCGTTACGTCGCCGACCGTCAGGTGTCGGCCTCCATACATGTCATCGCCGACGAGCGGATACCCAAGATGCAACATGTGCACGCGAATCTGATGCGTTCGTCCCGTCTTGAGCTCCAACTCCACCAGGGTGAAATCCTTATACACCTCGCGGACACGGTAAATCGTGACCGACGACTTGCCCGTTTTATCCCAGCGCACAGCATACTTGTGCTTGGCGGTGGGATGTTTCCCCAACGGGATGTCGATCACATCTGCCCGCGGTTCGACCTGACCGTGAACGACGGCCAGGTACCGTTTGTTGACTTGTCGCTGCTCGAATTGCTTGCCCAGCCGCCAATGCGCCGTTTCGGACTTCGCGAACACCAGCGCGCCGCTGGTATGCCGATCGAGCCGATGCACCACGCCGGGACGCGCGAACTCTTCCCCCACATTGGAAAGCTCGCCGCCCGAGCGGTGCTGAAAGTGATAGGCCAAGGCGTTGATGAGCGTACCCGAGCGATTGCCGCGGGCCGGGTGCACGATGATATCGTCACGCTTGTCGATCACGATCAACGCATCGTCCTCATACAGGACGTTCAGCGGGATATCCTCGGCGGGGATATGCGTGCTCGGTGGGGGGGGAAGGACGACCACGACCTCGTCGCCTAGATGCAGCCGCGTCGAGGGCTTGGGCGACCGCCCGTTCACGGTGACCGCCTGCTCCTTGATGATGTGTTGCAGCGACGTTCGACTCAGGAACGGAATCCGATCGACCAGATACCGATCGACGCGCTTATTTAGATCACGGCTGAGCTTGAACCGGACGCAGATGGGCGATTCATCATCACCCAGTTCGGCTTCATACAACGCGAACAACTTCTCACGATCGACCTTGCCGCCCGGAGCGATCAGCTCCGGCCGGTCCTCAAGGGGCCGAGGGCGGGAACACGAAGGCATCGCCAGGCTCGTCGGTTTGAAGGAGATCGCGCAGTGCGCTATCGAGGGTCGCCGGCTCCAGCACCAACGACGCGGCTTGTGAAGGAAGATCGTCCTCGGCCGGCAACGAGATCGGTCGCGAAAACGCCTCGACCGACTCGGCCAAGTCTTGGGACCGCTTGGCGAGCCGAGGAAACTCCGTACCCGCGCGCTCGGCGGCCTGCTCGTACCAGTGCCGCGCCTGCTCGGCGTCGCCACGCGACTCCGCCACCGCCGCCCGTCCGTTCATCGCCCCAATCGTAAAAAGAGCGGTCTCGGGCGATGTATCGTCCGCGTCGATCACGGTCTGATAGATGCGATCGGCTCGAGTCAGATACTTGTCTCGATCCTCATCCGACAGTGACTCAACCGTGGCGGCGCTCAGATCAGCGCCAAACGGCGCCTGA
>JADFNO010000141.1 GCA_022563315.1 Planctomycetota bacterium
AGGCGGTCAATCAGCTCAAGGACGCCCACAAGGGTGACGACGCGGGCGCGATCAAGAAGGCGATCGACGCGCTGACGGCGGCATCGCACAAGCTGGCGGAAGTCATGTACAAGTCGACGGCCGACACGCAGGCGGCAGAGGCCGGTGCGGCGGCGGGCGAAGCCCCGCCGGTCGGCGCGGTGCCGGGAGGGGACGATGCCAAGAAGGACGACGTGATCGACGCGGAGTTTGAGGTCAAGGAATAGCGAATCGATAGCACAGTTGGGGGAGCCATGCGAAAGACCGGACCCTTGCGGGTCCGGCCTTTTCTCATTTTACAACCGGCGTTCCGGCGCGTCAGCGAGTCGCATGCGGTCGCGGGGCACGCCGGCAAGAATGCGGCGCCGCGACCGAATCGCGATCTTATCGTTCGCTCGTTGTCGCGAATCGTAAGGTGGCTACCGGCGTCGAATCAGGGCCAAACCGCCGAGGCCGAGCAGCATCAGGCTGGCCGGCTCGGGCACCACCACATCGCCGAACGTGTGCCCGACGAAGACATTGTCGATCCCCTGAAAGCCGGTGTAGTCGTTGCTCTGACGCAGCGCGAAACCCTCAATCAGATCGCCCATATTGCCGCCGGTGTGCGTGATGCTGGGATCGGTCTGGATGGCCGGATTCAGCCACAGCTCGGATTCGCCGGTGGCCGCATCCCAAGAGATCACCACGCGGTACCAGGTGTCGAACATCAGATCGCTCGGCCAGGTGGCCCCGGCGCCCAGGTTGCTGCTGTCGGCGTTGATGGCCAGGCCCCAGCCCCGCCCGCCCGGACCCTGAACAACGCCGGTGCGGCCGCGGAAGGCGAACCCGTTATCCTTGAAGTGGGCCAAGTAGTTTCCGTTGCCGTCGAGGCGGGAAAGGTCGGCGGTGTCGACCCACAGGTCGAACCCGGCGTAGACCTTGTCCGTCGCGCCCTGCGGGGCGAATGAGCGGTTGACGTCCTCACCGGAGCCGCCGCTCTGCTCGAGCGTGGCGATGGCGCCGTCGGCCATGATCACCTTGTTGCCGGCCCCGCTGTGGGCGGTCCAGCCGTTGTCGGTCAGCGCGCCGACGTAGTTGAAATTGTCACTGGTGAGCACCTGCCCAAAGGCGGCTCCGGACGAGGCAACCAACACGGTAACGATTGCGAGACTGAACAGTGATTTCTTCATCTTTCGTCCTCCTGCCGGAATGGTCGGGCCGGCCCCGACTGGGTTGGACCGCCGGCTTTGCGATGCGATGAGCAACGCCGAACGTGCGCCACGTTGCGACTCGCCCCTCATGGCCACGGAACGAGCGGGCTGCGCGAAGGCGAATGTCGAGGCATGAATACATCGTTGTACCTACTCAAAACCCCATCCGACCGTCCGAGCTCTGCCCGGCACAAGCCCACTTCCACCTGGACAATTCGACATTTCCCATTTGACCTTCGCCCGGCTCCACCGCCGAGCTTTTCGACCACGAGTGTAACGCGCCCCCCCCGGGAAACACAAGTTCCAATCGCTTGCTTTTGACCGGATTCGACGGTGACAGGCCGAGTCCCACCCCAAGACGGCTGTGGGTGGCAAGCCCCCCGTCCGGGCGTCTACCGGGGGCAGAAAAGGTATCAGGATCGCCCTGTAGAAAAGCTGCGATTTGAGCCGGCGTGAACGGTATGAGAACCGCCTGCAAGTCACCACCGATGGGGGCGGCGGTCGCGGTGCAAAAAAGGGGACATTCTATCTCTTCACAAAATAGATCTGCCTCTCTTTCTCCTCAGGCAGGCGAGCAAGACTTTTCCACAGAGCAGCCCCCGAACCCTTTTCTTACCAAGACCGCGGCGGGGCGGTACGATCTTTGCCAACGTGGCAGTGATGACGACAACGCAGCCCCAACGGGCAACGGAGACGGCGACCGCCGGCCTGGTGATTCGCGGGCTGTCCTTCAGCTATCCGGGCCGACGGCGGCGCGCCGCCCGCCAGGTCCTGCACGAGATCGATCTGGACATCGCTCCCGGCCGGACCGTCGCCATCCTCGGCCCCAACGGCTCCGGCAAGTCCACGCTCATCAAGCTCATCTGCTCGATCCTTCCGCCCGATGCCGGATCCATTTCGGTGTTCGGCGCCAGCCGTCCGGCGGACATTCGGCCGATGGTCAGCGTGGTCTTCCAATCGGACGGGCTCGATCCACATTTGACCGTCTACGAGAATCTGCGCGACCAGGCATGCCTTTACGGGATTCCGAGGCGAGAGGCACAATCACGGATCACCAAGCAGCTCGAAGAAGCGGGACTGACGGATCGTCGTCGAGATCTCGTCAAGACGCTTTCGCGCGGTTTGGCGCGTCGCGTGGACCTTGCCCGCGCCATGTTGCATCGGCCGAAACTACTTCTTCTGGACGAACCAACGGTCGGGCTGGATCCGATGGCCCGCGAAGCGTTCCTGCAGATGGTTGAAAGTGAGCAGCAGGCCGAGGGCGGGCGGATCGTGTTGCTGAGCACGCACCTGATTGATGAAGCGGACCGTTGCGATCGTGTCGTCCTCATGCATCAGGGTCGGATCGTCGCCGACGGCCCGCCGACCACGCTGCGCGAAGAACTCGGCGACCGGCGGGTCACGGTCCTCAACACCGACACCCAATCCGCGCCGTCGCTTTGCGATTTGGCGTGGGAACGGACGGCTGGTGGATGGTCGGCGCCGCTGGATCACGATTCGGATCGAGTCGCGGCCGTCGTTTCCCAGCTCGCTAATTCGGGGCTGGCCTTCACCATCGCCCCGCCGACGCTCGCGGACGTCTTTGAGCATCACACCGGCGCACAGCTCGATCTGGATACGGACGTGATTCAGGAGCAGGCCAGCGAATGAGCACGTTGTCGCCACAACCGAGCTTTGCAACAAACCCGGCGGCCGGGGTCGACCGGTCGCTGACTTCGCCGTGGGTAGTGACCGGTGTGATCGTGCGCCGGGAGCTGATTCTGTTCGTCCGTCAGCCGGCGCGGGTCGCCGCCGCCATCGGCACGCCATGCTTGCTGTGGCTGTTCATGGGCAGCGGATTCGCGCAGTCCTTCCGACCACCTGAGCAATTGGGTGACGCAAGCTACGCTTCGTATCTGTTGCCGGGCATGATGACGTTGGTCGCGGTGTTTGCGGCGATCTTTTCGAGCATCTCGATCATCCAGGACCGGCAGGACGGGTGGTTGCAAAGCGTACTGGTCTCGCCCGCCCCTCGATGGTCGATCGCGCTGGGCAAGACGCTGGGCGGGGCGATCGTGGCGTGGGCGCAGGCGGCGCTTTTGCTCGCGGCGGCGCCGTTACTTGACATACACCTCACATTCTGGGCGGCGATACTGGCGTTGCTTGGCGTGGCGGCGACATGCATCGCCATGACTGCCGTCGGCGTCGCCTTTGCGTGGCGAACTGAGACGACCGCAGCCTTTCACGCGGTGATGAATCTCGTGTTCATGCCCGCCTGGCTGTTGTCCGGTGCGTTGTTCCCACCCCAAGGGGCCAGCGCCTGGCTCGGGCTGGTGGTTCGGCTCAACCCGCTTTCCTGGTGTACCCAAGCGATCCGAGGGCCGTTACTCGGCGAACCGTCCTTCACCGCATTGGCCGGTTCGTTCATCTTCGCCGGCGCCGCCCTCGCCTGCGCCACCTGGATCGTCTCCGCCCCCACCAAGCGCTCGACCTGAACTGGAACCGGGCCCGCGTTGTCAAGTTCGGATCAACGTCACCTGAAACATGGCGATGGGGATGAGCACGAGTCCGGGCAGGAACACTTCGACGATCGAGGCGATGCCGGGCAAGTCCATCGTGAGACCGATGAGCGCGCCGAGCATGGCGGGAATCGCGGTGCCTGCGCACAGCAGACTCTGGCGCAACAGATTGGCCGGCTCGCGCAGCAGGAAAAACGGCAGCGTGATCACCAGCACCAGCATATTGATCAATACGGTCGTGAATCGAGAGTAGCGGAACCGCACGAGCATGTCTCGATCCTCCGGCTGGCCCGACTTCAACAGTTTCTTGATCTGCTTGGTGCTGAGCATCGCTGCGAACTGGCGGTACTGCCGCATGTTCAACACGTCGGGCGAAAGGTCCGTCTCGAAAAGCTCGATTGACTGTCGCACGAATCGCGCCGAAATCTCGGTCCGCGCGCTGGGGCGCGGCGTCATCACGAATCCTTCGGTCAGGCGCCAGCCGCCCGCGGGCTCGTCCCATGTTGCCGCGTCGGCGGTGATCCGCTGGGCCGTGCGCCCGGTTTCGTCGCGCACCAGAATGGTCGGCTGAGACAGCGTGTTCGTCTGCGGATCGAACGTTGGGGCTTGCAGGAGGTTCCCATTGCCGTCGGCGGTCAACAGGACTTCGAACCCGCCCACGTGGGCTTGTCCGATGTCTCCATGCTTGCGGATCAACCGGGGCGCGAGTTCCGGCAGGATGAACTCCTGGTTGAGCAACTGCAGCAGGTTCAGCCCAAAGACCGCGCAGATCAAGGGCGCTGCGATGCGATGGAGCCGAACGCCGGAGGCGAGCACCGCGACCAGTTCACGATGCCGGTGCATTTGCGCGAGCGTAAACCCCATTGCGCCGATTGAGAGCAGTCCGAGCATATAGGCGTAGAACTGGAAGATCCGCGGGCCGTGGAAGTCCAGGACGACCGCGGCCAGGACGACCGTCCGCCACAACGGCCCGGCCTCGGGGGTGCGCGCCTGTACGACGTCCACGAATCGGTCGAGCTGGAGCAGCAGATCGATCGCCACCGCAAACACGAACAGCAGCGCGAACAAGATCGCGAAGTTGCTCAAGAATCGTCCGACGATGTACCGATCCAGCAAGGACATCCGTGCCTGCTTCCTAGTTTCGAATGAGCCGTCGGTAGGCGAAAGCGATGATCACCGCCAACAGGGCATTGCCCGACCACAACACGACGGTGCCGAGTGCGACCTGCCCGCCCTTGAGGATATGCCCGCCGCCTGAGATCAGAATGATGTCAAGAATCGACGGCACAAACGCCCATACGTAAATGACCAACGGCAACGCGTCGCGCAACACCATCGCCAACGTGCTGCCGAGCACAAGTAACAGCATCGCCGTCAGCGAGAGCGCGTATCGTCGCTGCAATCTGCTCTCGATCTGCAACCGCAGGTCGGTGATCCTGTCCTTGAGCTTCTCGACTCGGTCCAACACACGGTCTCCCCGGCCTTCAGCCCGCCGCATCAGCTCCTTATACGGAAGGGTTGAGAGGTCCGGTTGGGCCAGTCCGCGCACCTCCAAGCCGACGAACTCCACATGGGCGCGTTGGTTGATCACGTCGCCGGTCTTCTCGTCGATGAGGTCATACGCTTCGAGCGTCAACGCGAACGTCGATTGGGCAAGCGACGATCCGCCGTCCTGACCGATCACGACCGTGGCCGAAGCGTAAAGAACCGAGGCGCCGTCAGCTTCGACCGACCGAACCGTCACCGGTCGACCATCGGACGTCGACAACTTTCCACGCGCGAGGCGATCGGCTTCGACGATGAGCACGCGTTGATCGTCGAACAGTTCGAGCGTACCCTGGGCGGTCAGTTTCTCGTCGAGCTGCCGCCAGACCTCACTCTGTTGCAAGGCCTCGGCCAGTGCGTCCTTGGCTTCCATCACACTGCTGTATTCATCGGGATGCTCGCGCAGGTGAAGCATTTCTCGCCGCGTCATGAGCATGGGATGATCGCGCGCGGGGTTGGGAACGAGCATTGCCGCCGGCCGGATGACCGGCGTCTCGATCAGTTCGCCGGTACTGCCGTTGTAGGCGACGGTCTCACGCATCTCTATCTGAATGTACGTGTCGTTCCCGCGGCGATGGATGTCCACGACGGCCTGACGGGCCGTCACGTCCGTGGTCACCCGCCCGTCAGCGTCGAGCTCCGCCGCGGCTACACCGAACAGGATCAGCCGCGTTTCGGCGCCGGTCGGGGGATTGGGTTGTTCGACAATTCGGTCCGCGTAGATCTGGATGTCGCCGATTTGAAAGGGGACCCCCCTGTCGATGGAGGCTCGAAAGGCACGGGTGACGTCGGCGGTGAGGTTCTGCTCCATCAGGGTCCAGAACTTCGGCACGATCGATTGTGTCAAAAGCACCATGACGGCGACGAGAACGGCCCCCAAGGCCACGATCGGCAGCAGGATCCGCCGATAGCTGATTCCCACGACCGCCGCGGCTTGGATCTCGTGGTCGGTGGTCAGCCGATGCAGCACGATCGTGGCGGCGAACGCGGCTGCGAACGGCAGAGCGAACTGCAACATCGGGATCGTGGCCAGCATGATGTACTTGGCGGTCTGCCACGCGCCGATGAGGTCGTTCGCGGCCAGGGGTTTGATCGCCGCTCCGAACGCGATGACCATGACCAGCACGCCGCAGGACAGGGCGAAGACGCGCAGCAGCTCGCCGAGGATGTAGCGATACAGGAGCCAGGGCATAAGCGCATTATTGCCGCCCATGACGGGTTCCACCAGCCCGCGCTGCAACCGGCGCGAATACCGGCCCTTTTACCGCTTCGTTCTGGCCGGGCTACGTGTAGGTCAGGCCTTGGGCCTGACGGGCTCTACGTGTAGGTCAGGCCTTGGGCCTGACGGGGGCTACGTGTAGGTCAGGCCTTGGGCCTGACGGGCTTGTGATTGGGCAATCTCAAAGCTTGCCCTCCCCCCGCGCGGATGAACCACGGCGCCCCCGTGAGCTCCCGATTCCATCGGGATGTCGGGCCGGTGGACGCGGCATAAAGACGGCGCTCGGATGCACAGTGAGTTCGGGCGTCCACCGGGTTGACACAACCCGGCTCGCTCCTGATGCCTACGTGCCTATGTTCCTATGTGCCTTCTTCATGGACACGGCCCCCAGTTGCCCAGCAAGGTGAGGAGATCCTTGACGCCAACGTCGCCGCTGGCGTCGAAGTCGGCGGGACAATCTCCCTTCTTCGGGCACGGCCCCCAACTTCCCAGCAGCGAGAGGAGATCGGGCACGCCGACGGACTCGCTGTCGTCGAGGTCCCAGGGACACGCAGCGGCAACCTCAAACGTGAAATCGAATAATGTTTCGCCAGACGCGCGGGGCGGCACTTCCGAGTCAATGCCGACCGACGCTTCTGCCTGCAGCGTGTACTGACCCGGTTCGAGCCCCCCCGTCTGCTCGATCCTTTCGATTTTGGGCTCACCGTTGGGACCGGGAGCCGCCGTATGTTCGAAGATCAGGTCGCCTCCCGGGCCGACGAGCCGGACGAAAGCGACGCTCCAAAGGATCGGCTCTCCTCCCGCCGCCCTCAGCATGCCACCAAGCGCGAACTCGCTGGCCGAGGGTAACTCAAACGTCACCTCAAAGATCGAGTCGGTGAAGGCATGTATCACGCTTGGAATGCCCGCCGCCGCGTCGGCCACCGCGAAACCCATTGCGGTCATCGAATTCAAGTCGATTTGCGACTGCTGGGCGGCTGCCCCGTAGACGAACGAAAGATCGCAGTCGTGGATTGTCTGGATGAAATTGAAGAACGGCTCGAATCCTTTGGCCGCGTCAGATTCGACCGAGCTGCCGCAGTGTTCCGCATCGACGTCGGTGCTGATGTAACGTTCCTGACTGACGGGGATAATCGTTTGCGCTTCGGTGGCTCCGCAGATGAAAAGGGCTGCCATCGCTGCCCAGACGCCGAGAGCGCTCATCGGAGATGGTCGTGGACGCATCGTTGATGGTCCTTTGCGTTATGGAGAGATCTCACGGCGGCGCTGCTCAGCCTGTCTGCCGAATCCGTGGCTGCCGGTACTCCATGCGACCGAACGGGAACAGGGTACCAGAGTACCGCGCCTGTCCATCACCACCACCATTTATCACGAAAAGGACGGGATTCCGAGGCTGTGCCTAGCGGCTCGGGCCCTGAACCCCGCTTCTCGACCTGGTATCGTAGTTTGCGGAGTGTGTACGAACGGCGGGGCACGGCATGCTTCACCGCCAAGCGGATGAAGCATGGCACCCGGCGCCCCCGTGAGCCGGCCCGTGTCGGGCCGGTGGACGCGGCATAGAGATAGCGCTCGGATGCACAGTCAGCTCGGGCGTCCACCGGGTTGACACAACCCGGCTCGCCCGAGCCCCGAGAATCACTGGGGATTCGTATTAGACAGCGTTCACTTCTGACCCAAACCTGGATTCGCCCTCTGCTTCCACCGCAAGTCACCCTGCCGTGGACGGCGTTGGACGTTCATTTGTGTGGCTTGCTATCGGACGTGACGTGGCATTCTGCGGTGTCCGTGGCGGCTGTGCTGGGCCGGGTTGACCCCGCGGCGTCGAACATCAACCAGCTCCTTGGTGCGGCCCGTGCGGTATTCGATCTATATAGGTAACGGTTCCGTCTCGAAACGCCACACCTGTCAGGAGGTCGGCGGTTGAATCGATCGCGCGCACAAATCCGCAGGCGCTGCGCCCGTCGAGCCTTCACGCTTCTGGAAGCGTTGATGGCGGCGGGGATTCTCTTTGCCGTGGTGGTTGGGGTGACGTCCGCCGTCACCGCAGGACAGTTACACGCCCTCGAAGCGCGCCAGAAGATCGCGGCGTCACTAGCGGCCGAAGAGCTCATCGGCCGCATCATCACCGATGACTATGCCGACTTACCGACCTGGAACGGCTTCAACGAGCCGGCCGGCACCTTGACCGATGGCGCCGACAATCCCATGCCCAGGACCTTCGCCGCCATTGGGCGCGAGGTCGAGGTCGTGAGCCGGATGGAGACGATCAACAGCTTGGGCGTAGCCGTGCGGGGCCGTCAGGTGCTCGTCCGCGCGTTTAATGAGAACGGTCGGACGCTCGCGGAGATCACGTACTTCATTGCGGAGCCTGTTGCGCCATGACACCGACGAAGCCTCCAACGCGCCGGGCGCTGACGCTTCTGGAGTTGATGCTGGCGCTGTCCATCACGGCGATGGTGGCGACGGCGATCTCGGGCATGATGAGCGCCGTCATCACGGGGGTGAGCACGCGCCGCGACAATCGATCGCTAATGATCCGCGCTAATGCAGCCCAAACAAGGTTGGCCGCCTACATCGCGCCGTCTCGATCAGTGCTCGACGCCACCGACTCGGACCTCGTGCTGTGGCTGGAGGATGCGCGTGAAAGCGGCACCGTCCACGCGACCGAAATCCGATGGTTGAAGTTCGACGCGATCGAAGGCACGATCGACGTGTACTTCGTGGACTTCCCCGACAGTTGGCAGCAGACGGCGAAGGACCTGGCGGATCGACAGTATGCCGCGGACGCAAATTGGAAGATGGTGCTCGATGCGTATCAGAGCAACGGGTGGATCTCCACCCTGTGCTTGGTGGACGGGCTGGAAGGCGTGACCGTCCGGACCGACGCCGACAACGCCCTTGACAGCCGACACGTCGGATACGAATTGAACTTTTGGACTTCCAACGGGTCGCTCTCGACCCAGGTCTCGGCCACGGTTCGTTTGCACCGCCCGCCGGTGAGCTAAGGAGTTGTCTGATGATTCGCCACGATCACAATCCGAGGAGACGAGGCGTCGCCATGCTGCTGGTGATTGTCAGCTTGATGATGGCGACGATCATGGCCACGGCGTATCTCGCCAGCCGGGATAACTCCGCCGCTATCGGGCAGAACATCGCGTCCGCCGGCGCCGCCCGCTGGTCCGCCACCACCGGATTGGAGCTGGGCATTGCGATCTTCCAAACCGAGACCGACTGGCGCACGGCCCACACCAACGGCAAGCTCCTGGATGACTACCAGATCGTCGCGGCGCTGATTGACCTGGACGTCATCGACCTGGCCACGGGCCAGCCGCCGACAGCCGAGTCCGAGT
>JADFNO010000142.1 GCA_022563315.1 Planctomycetota bacterium
GACCGGTCGCGGTCATTGCCGGCAGCCGAATCACCCATCCCTACGCCAACTTGATCCTGCAAAAGGACATCACGCAACTACTGTTCGGTCAGCGCATCGAGACGGTCGGGGAGCTGGATCTCCTGGCGACGCGATCCATGATCGAGATCGATGCTGTGGATCGATCACTGGATGCGCTGGTGTTGCCGATTGCAATTGCCCAGGGTTGGAAGAGCACGTTGTCGCAGCTTCGTCAGATGCACGCTCATCTTTACAACCTGCTGGGCGACCCAGCGCTGCGCATCGCGCTTCCGGTGGGGCGAGTCGAAGAGCTTGCGCTACGCAGTGAGCGAATCACCGGCCGGGTGCAGAACATGCAAACCGGGCGAGTTGTCATCACGATCGAAACGGCGCGCACCAAGCCGGCGCGAGCTGATCAGCTCGTGCCTGTGCAAGGGATGAACGATCCCGAACTGGAGACGAAAGCCGCGCACAATTATCCGCTGGCCAACGAGCGCGTTCTCCTGCAGCTCGAAGGTGAACTCAAGGACGGGCGGTTTGAGATCGCGCTGGACCAAGCGCTTCCGAGCGGCGCAGCCCTGATCAAGGCGTACGTCGTCGGCGAAGACAGCACCGGCCAAACGTTCGATGCGATCGGAGCAACGAGAGTTCGGCTTCCCCTGATCCCTTGATGCCTTGATGCCTGCCTCTACACTTCGGCCTGCTCGAAGAGGCGGTACATATCCTCGGCCGACTCGGCGGCGTAGGCGCTGACTCGGAAATTCGGGTCGGCCATAAGCCGGCTGATCTTCCCCAGCGCCTGGATGTGTTCGGAGGTTTTGTCCGGAGGCGAAGCCAGCAACACGACGAGATAGACGGGCTGACCGTCCACGGCGTCGAAGTCGATCGGTTTGGCGGGCCGGCCCACGGCCATGACCAGGTTCTTGGAGCAGTTGGATTTGCCGTGGGGGATCGCCAGTCCCTCACCGATACCGGTGGATCGCTGTTGTTCGCGCTCCCAGACCACCTGCTTCAAGCCGTCGGGGTCGTCGATGAGGCCCGCCTCCGCCAGAAGATCGACGAGTTCGTCGATGATGTCCCGCTTACCCGTAGCAAGCAGGGGCACCTTGACGGCGTCGGGTGTAAGAATGTCGGTAATGTTCATCATCACAGAAGCTGAGCGAACCAAGGGTCACCGCGCCCGCCCGGAGCAGCGCGTGAGCCGGGCATGGTACCACAGCCTCGGGCCACACCCAAGCGGTGGGTCGCTCGGCGGTCATTTCTTTTGCAACAAGGCAAAGTACCCGCCGTCGGTGTAGCGCCGTGAGGGCTCGCCGGGCAGCCCCTGAGGCAGGCGCAGGTTTTCGCGCCGGATTCGCAGGCCGTGCCACCGCACGATCCATTGGGCTTGGGCCTCGTTCTCCTGTGGCTCCAGGCTGCACGTGCTGTACAGCAAATGGCCCGACTCGGCGAGTAGAGACAGATGGTCCGCGATGATCTGCCGCTGCAGGTCGACCAACTGCGAAAGGCTGTCGGGACCGAAGCGGTACTTCGCCTCGGGTCGGCGGGCCAGCACGGCGGTGTTGCTGCACGGCACATCCAGCACGAGCAGATCCACCTGGCCGACGAGGTCCCTCATCCGCCCCGGCTCGACGACCTCCAGGCGGGCCGTTCGATCGGCGACGGCGCGCAGGGTGGCCAGCCGATCCGCGTTTTTGTCACTGGCGATGATCCTGGCGTGGGGATGGGTCTCGTGCAACTGGCGGGCCTTGGTGCCTTTGCCGGCACAGGCATCGACAATGATCTTCGGCCGCAGGTCAGCGGTGGCGTTGACAGCCGCGGCCGTAGCGGGGTCTTGGACCCGAGCCGGGGGATGGGCCTCGAGCAACGCCTCCAGCTCGCGATGATCGCCGCTGAACACGGCAAAGCCCGGCTCGTCGTGCGGTTCACATCCCTGATGCGCCGCGCCCAGGGCCGTCACGAGAATCGGTGGTCGCAGGATGCTGTGCTGCGCGAGTTCGGTCGAGCGTTGCAAGCCGAACCGATCAGCCCACCGTTTCAGAAGTTCAACAGGATGCGATGTCTGCTGAGCAAGTCGGGGCAGCGGATCGGCCTCGAAGATCGGGTGGCTCAAACGCCGAGCTCGACCGTCATGTAACGGAACTTCATCGCGGCGCTTTGGATCATGCTCGGCTACGGTCTCTTGACGCATGGCGGCCACTTTGCGCAGCGCCGCGTTGACCAAGCCGGCAGGCTTCGGACCGGCGTTTACCTTGGTCCACTGAACCGCTTCATTGATCACTGCGTGATCGGGGAGGCGCTCCAACAGCAAGAGCTGCGCTGTACCGACGAGCAGCGCCGCCTGCACCTGCGGTTGGAGCGACGGCCACGACCGATTCAACTGGGATTCAATGACGGTGATCAGTGTCAACCAGCGCCGTGCGACCGCTCGATCGATGGCAAAGGCCAAGGCGGCGTCGCGGCGATCGAGGCCGGCGGTGTCAAGCGGCGTCAGATCGAGGTCCGGAAAGCGCCGAGCCCGGGCGGCAATTCGACTCGTCACCAGATCACGTGCGGTCATGGGCCAGACTATAAGCACCCGCTCGTCGAGCGAAGCCGACCCGACGGCCGGGGCTGGAGGCTCACGGCCCGAGCGAACGGTGGGTCGAGGTTATCGGCCGGATCCAAGTCGAGCCGGACGATCTTCGTGTTTCCAGCACAGTTATCCACGGACAGGTCGTGCCAGGCGCTCAGGGGCGAGCGCCGATGCGCCGATGATAGTCGCACCGGGGCGACCACGACGTCTGTTCCAGCTGCTTGGGGTGCGCCGTGAATCAGATCGACGAAAACCAACCGACCGGAGCTCCTCGCGACGCGAGTTCGTTGGAGGACGAGCTGGGCCGAGTCTTCGCCAAGGCGAAGCTGCCGAGCAATCCGGCCATTGCCGCTCAGATCCTGGAGCTGGTGAACGATCCAAATTCGAGCGCCGAGCAGTTTGCCCAGGCGATCGAGGCGGACGTCGCTCTGGCCGCACGCCTGTTGGAGATGGCCAACGCTGCGCGATTCGCCCAGCGCACCCCGGCGACCACCATTCAGCGGGCCGTGACCATCCTCGGGCTACGCCGGATCAGAATGGTGGCGCTGGGCTTTCAATTGGTATCGCACCTTGACCGCCTCGGGGACTGTCCATTCGATCTAAAACGGTTCTGGCAGCAATCGGTCCTGCGGGCTTGTCTGGGGCGACAGATGGCCACGAGCGTCGCGCCGAATCACGCGGAGGAAGCGTTTCTCATCGGTCTCTTGCAGGATTGCGGTGTGCTGCCGCTCGTGCAGTTGTACGGTGCTGAGTATGGGGAACTTTACACCCGCAACCTTGCGCCGGCCGCGTTCTACCAGAAAGAGCGTGAGCAGTTTCGACACAGTCATGTCGATGCGATCGGAGTCATGGCGAAGGGATGGAAGCTGCCGGCGATTATTGCCGAGCCGCTGGCGCAACATCACACGCCGATTGAGTTGGAGCGCGGCGCCCCGGAGTCTCAGCGTCTCTGCGCTCTGAGCTACTTTCTCGGTTCGATGCGGCTGCACAGCGATCAGAGCGACTCGCGATCAGGACCGACCCTGCGATATTATGCACACCGGAATCTGGGGCTTGATGAGCAAGGCCTGACGGACTGCTTCGTCAAAGCGGCCGAGAGCTACCGCGACATCGCGCCGTTGCTGCGCGATCAGCTGCCCGCCGAGTTGGATGTAACCGACATTCTGGAGGAGGCCAATCGTCTCCTGAGCGACGTCGCCAGCGAAACCGAACTACACCTCGAGGTCGCCGAAGCTGAGCGCGAACAGGTCTTGCGGCAGCAAGTCCACTTGAAGCACGCCCTGGGTCAATATCGTGAACAAGCCGCCCGCGATCCGTTAACCGGGCTGCTCAACCGGGCGGCGCTGCTCGATGAAGCCACGAAGTACATCAAAGAGGGCGCTTCGGACCGCGTTCCCTTAGCCGTGTTCTTCCTTGATCTGGATAACTTCAAGCGGCTCAATGATGAATACGGCCATGAGCGCGGCGACGAAGTCCTGCGCCGCGTGGCCGACGCCATCAGCGGGATACTGCCCGACGGCGCCCTTTCCGGACGGTACGGCGGCGAAGAGTTTGTCGTTGTCCTGCCCGCCTGTAATCACGACGAGGCGCTGCAAAGAGCCAAGCAGGTTGCCAACGCGGTTCGCGGCATCGACTACGTTCGATTGCGCTTGCGCATGCCCATTACGTGCAGCCTCGGCGCGGTGTGGGCTCGGCCGGGGGCCGAGGTCGTGCCGCAACAGCTCATCGCCGCCGCCGACGAGCTGATGTATCAGGCCAAACGCAGCGGGAAGGACCGTTGTTGTTTCAAGAGCCTCGAGCCGGACGACACCAGCGATGTGCTCACCGTTGGTCCCGAGGCAGACGGCCCGGTGGCGGGGCGGATCGGCACCGGGCCGTTTGCGGACGGCGCGGCCGCCTTCGATGAAGATCTCGTGCTACAGATCGCCCAAGAACTGAACGAGGTGCCTTCGGATCGGCTAGCCAGCGCCCGGAAGCAGGAGCGCCGCGATCTGCTGGCGCCGTGCATGATCATTTCGTTCGTTGCACAAGAGAATCGGCTTCGGCACGATCAGGGGTACCTGCGCAACATCTCGACCGGCGGGATTGGCGTGCTGGCCAGCCAGCCGCTCGACCGCGGCCAACCGGTCGAGGTGGCAATCAGCAAGTCTGCGGGCGACGCGCCTTCGCTGTTCGTCGGCGGTCTCGTCGCTTTCTGCCGCCATGTCAAGCAGGGCGTCTATGACGTCGGTATTCAGATCGTCGTCCAGTCCAAGGATCCGATCTTCCGGTCGAACGTCCCCCCGGCCGACCTAGGTCTTGACTGGGTCACCAAAGCGATCGTCGACACAGACGAGCCGGACGACATCAAAGAAAGCGCGTAGTCGCTGCATCTCGTCTGAAAGTGCTATAACCAGATCGATGAAGCGAAGCGCGCGCTGGCTGATCGTTTGCTTGTTGCTCGGCGTTGTTACGACGATCGCCGTGGCTTGGGCTTGCGCTGCCTGGGTCGATCCGTATACAACGATTCAGCCGAGCCCGCGAAGAAGCGGCGGCGCAATGGACGGTCGCTTCTACACATTCTGGATTGTCGGCAAGCATGAAGCTTTCGGAACCGCGCGAACCCACTCCCAATGGGCCAGCCACGCATCGAATGATCGCAGCGAGCGGCTCGGTCCTTTCTTCGGTCCGCCCGAGCCGTTGATTCCTAAATGGGCTCCGTTTCTCGTCCCGTCTGCGGACATTCCCGCTGGACCCCAACATGTGCGCGTCGCCGATGCCCGAGGTTGGCCGTTCCTGGCAATGTGGAGCGGTCTGTCATACGACGATCCTATCCAACTGCCGACGAAGACTCCGACGATCATGCACGGACTGGTGCTCAATCCCAGCGCAATGTCAGGACCAAGCCCGGGCACGACGGTGCGCATGCTGCCATTGGCGCTGATCTGGAGCGGATTCCTCGCAGACACCGCACTGTATTCGCTCATCTGGCTTGTACTACTGACGCTCATCGTTTTCGGCCGGCGGAGGTTGCGTTCGCGACAAGGCTGCTGCGTCATCTGCGGTTACGATCTGCGCGGTACACCGCACGGCCAATGCCCCGAGTGCGGGACCGCGACCACAGGTTGCAGCTCGGCTACGTCCCGCGATGTCTTGATCCCATGATGCTTTCTTCAGAGGCTCAGCCCCAGTTTCCCAGCAGAATGAGGAGATCGACGACGCCGACGGTGCCGTCGCCGTCCAGATCAACAGGGCAGGTGGTCGGCGGATCAGGACACGGGCCCCAATTGCCGAGAAGAATCAGAAGGTCAACCACGCCCACCGAGCCGTCGCCGTCCAGATCACCCAGCGGCGTGATGCCGCTGTTATTCATCAGGATCACGACGTCGGCCAGCTCGTCGATCAATACCAGATCCAGATCGCGGTCGTTGTCGATATCAACCAACAGCGCACAGGAAGCCGCTTGCGGCGCGTTGATTTCCTGATAGAACGTGAAATTGCCCGCTCCGTCGTTGGTCAGGATGCGCCAATCACCTTGGAAGCTCGAGATCACCCAGTCGAGGTCGCCGTCGCCGTCGAGGTCGCCCAGATCGGTGGCTAGGGGAAAGGGATCGACGCTACTCGTCACCGCCGGGCCAAGCGTTCCATCGCCGTTCCCAAGCAAAATGGCGCCGTTGCTTTGACTTGCGTTTGCAGTCGCGACATCTGCCTTACCATCACCGTTTACGTCACCGAGCACGAGCATCCACGGCCCACCGCCGGCGTTCTGCGGCTTCATAGAGGTGAATGTCGCGTCGCCGTTGCCGAGGTTGACGATCACCGTCTGGCTGGTCCGCGCGCCAACGACGAGGTCGAGGATGCCGTCGTCGTTCATATCCGTCGCCGCCAGGGCCCACTCACGGCTTCCGCCGCCCTCGAAGAAGCTCGGCGAGCCGAAGACGCCATTGCCGTCGTTGAGCAGAATCGACAGGTTACCGCTGTTAGCGTTGGCGTTGGCGTTGGTGTTGACGATGTCAAGATCGCCGTCGCCGTCGGCATCGAGCACGGCGATCCCGCGCGGAGCAGCGCCGACGGTGATTGTCTGCTGCGGACCGTACGTTCCGTCGCCATTACCCAGCAGGATCGAGACACTAGCGGTGGCGATGTTAGCGACGCAAATGTCCGCGAACCCATCATGATTGAAATCCGCCGCCTCGGACGGACTGGCTTGGGTGTGGACCGGGAATGTGGGTTGAAGAAAATCGTCGTAGAGCCCGGCGCCGTCGGCGTTATTGAGAAATACACGCAAATCCGCGGTCACCTCGTTGACGATGGTGATATCCGCCCAGCCGTCGTTATTGAGATCCGAAGCAACGCCGCCGTAGGCGCGCGAGGATTGATTGGGTTTGGTGCGCGTGGTCAGAACGTCGATCTGGGTCAGGTCAATCGCCGCCGGCATGGCCGCCGTACAAAACGTGTATGAGTATCCAGCGCATCGCAACGAACCGCCGCCTTTCGCCAGGAGGTCATGCGAAAGGATCACCATCACATGCTCGCCGAAAAAGAAGGACCTCTCGGGGTTGAGCGTGACGATCTGGTTGTTGTCGGAGAAGGTGAAGTCGCCTTGGGCCGTGCCACTGGAGCGGCCAAACGCCCAGAAGCTGTCGCTCGTGACGGAATCGATATCGACCGGCTGATCGAAGTGGATGCTGATCGACGACCCGGTCACCACGCTGAGCGCGTGCGGCGCGGGGTCGACGGACACCACGGTCAACTCGCCGGCCCAAACCGGAGCGACCGCAGCCGCGGTCGCGGCGGCGCAGATTGCCCAACTTAAACCGCGTCGGGGTTGCACGTATTGAATAAGGGAAAACCCGGAGTGCGGGTGGCGGCGCGCTCGTACACGCCAACTACGAACGATCTTTCGGTCCATCGCGTTCTTCCTTGTCTTGCAGCCTGCCCTCCAAGGACGAGCCTCAGGTCGAGTACCCCAAAGTTTTTCCCTTTCACAGGATGACGCTGAACATAACTCCGCAGGCCGACCGATACAAGATGCAATTCTGGCCCGAAGAAGAATTTTCCGAACGACACTAGGATTACTTTCGTGAACCTGAACGTGCTGTGGCGCCACGCTCGATCGAGCTGACTCCAGGACCGCAAAGTCAGGAACTCATGATGGATTTCCACCAAGACCGTGAGAAACCCGCATCCGTGCGGCAGGCGCCCCTGCCGAAGTCGCGGACCAACGGAGGAGCAGCCCGATGCACGACCAACGACGGAGCGAGCCGTCGATCACCACCTTTGCGGCGAGCGCCACGCCCAACGGCACGTCCGCCCGACATCCAGATAGGCGAAGGAAGCCCGACGACGCTCGCCACCATCGCGCTCTAGGCCCTGCGCAAGTCGGCGGCGTATCGTGGTTGATGTCCGCGGATGAATCACAGATGTATTACATGGACGCCGGGTACGAGACGCTGACCGGCCTCTCCTGCGCCGACCTCTATGCGGACCGCGACTCGTGGATGGACGCGCTGCATCCGGCGGACCGGGATCGAGTCGTCGCCACGATGGAGACGCGAGGCCCCGGCGTACACGTCGACGAACGTGACACCGTCTATCGACTCGTTCATCCGGGAGCGTCCGCCCGGGAGGTGCGCGTGTGCTCCTGGCCGGTCCGTGACGACGACGGGTGCGTACTGTTCCGAGCGGGAATTGTCGTTGACATCACGGATTGCGCCCAAGGCGCCGCCGTGCCGCCGCGAATGTTCGCCGGCGCTGATATGGAGCGACGAGGACTCGCTGACTGACGATCGAGCGTCCCGGCTCACGCGGCGACTGCACGAAAATGGGACATCAACACGGCCGTCACCGTATCCAAAGCGCCAACACCGGGTGAAGGTTGGCGCATACCTGACCGCACGGTAGAGTGCGAAGCTACCTCTGAACGACGTCGGCGGATCGAGCTGCCAAATGGCCGTCGTCGAGAACGCCTCCGATCAACCGCTCGCGCGAAGGACAAGAATGGCATCAGGCTCATACGTTTTCACCAGTGAATCGGTGTCGATGGGGCACCCCGATAAGATCGCGGACCAGGTTTCCGACGCGGTGCTCGACGCCATGCTGGCCGTGGACCCCAAGGCCCGAGTCGCGTGCGAGACGATGGTCACCACCGGAATGGTCGTCGTGGCCGGTGAAGTGACCTGCGACGGCTACGTGGATATCAATCGCGTGGTCCGCAAGACGGTGACCCAGATCGGCTACGACAACGGCGAGATGGGATTCGACGGTCATAGCTGCGCGGTGCTTGTGTCACTCGACGAGCAGAGCCGCGACATCGCACAGGGCGTGGACGAAGACGCGGCCACCGGCAAGGCGCAAGGGGCCGGGGACCAGGGCATGATGTTCGGCTTCGCGTGCAAGGAAACGCCAACGCTGATGCCGTTGACGATCGATTTGGCGCATGGGCTCATGGCTCGACATGCCGAGATTCGCCGAAGCGGCGCGATTGCCCACCTGCGGCCCGACGCCAAGAGCCAAGTCAGCATCGCCTATGACAACCATCGACCGGTGCGCGTCGATACGATCGTGCTGTCAACACAACACGGACCGCAATGGAACGATCGTCAGGATGAGCTGGAAAGACAAGTGAAAGAGCACATCCTTGAACCGGTGCTCGGCGAATGGTGGCACGATGACATCACGATCCATGTTAATCCCGCCGGCAAGTTCGAGATCGGAGGCCCGCAAGGCGATTGCGGCCTCACGGGACGCAAGATCATCGTCGACACCTACGGCGGTCGTGGGCGGCATGGCGGCGGAGCGTTCTCCGGCAAGGATCCGTCCAAGGTCGATCGCTCCGCAGCCTACATGGCCCGTTATGTCGCGAAGAATATCGTTGCCGCCGATCTTGCCGACATCTGCGAAGTGCAGTTGAGCTATGCCATCGGCGTGGCCGAGCCCACCTCGGTGCACCTCACCTGTGAGGGGACCGCAAAGATCGACGAACACAAGCTCGCCGAGCTTGTCCGTGAGCATTTTGATCTGACGCCGCACGGCATCATCGAAACGCTCGACCTGCTGCGGCCGATTTACCAGGTGACGGCGTGTCACGGCCACTTCGGGCGCACGCCCGGTGAAGGCGGCGACAATACGTTCACGTGGGAGCGCACTGACAAGGCTGATGCACTGCGCGCCGC
>JADFNO010000143.1 GCA_022563315.1 Planctomycetota bacterium
CGTTTGACGTGGACCAAGCCAAGCCCCACCGCGGGGCGGGAGGAGGAGAAGAAGGAGGCGGGAGAGGAAGCGAGGAGGAGAGGGAGAAGATATGAAAATTTGAAATA
Organism: Planctomycetota bacterium; assembly: GCA_022563315.1. GTDB lineage: Bacteria > Planctomycetota > Phycisphaerae > Phycisphaerales > SM1A02 > JADFNO01. The sequence goes on from JADFNO010000143.1 coordinate 108, forward strand.
ATGTTGGGCTGACTGTGATTGGTGAGGGGAGTGAATCTAAGGCGACGCGACTCACGTTAGTATCCGTCGTTTGATTGTTGTGGCTGTTGGTCCGTATGAGAAAGAGGATGATCAAATGAATCGTTGCTTCAAACACATCGCCTGCCTGGTTACGACATTCGGTCTGGTTTCGGTGACGGCACAGGCACAGACGACAACACGGCCCAGCGCCGAGGCCGACCCCGGCACGGGGACATTGATTGTGTTGAACAAAAACGGGGCATCCGCTTCGTTGCTCGATCGGACGACCGGAGAGGAGTTTGCCCGGCTGGACGTTGGCACAGGTCCGCATGAGGTGGCGGTGTCTCCAGACGGAAGGATCGCGGTCGTAGGCAACTACGGCGGGCGAGAACCCGGCCATACGCTCAGCGTGATTGATCTGGCCGCGCAGAGCGTGGTCAAGACGATCGATCTTGTGCAGTACCACCGGCCGCACGGGATTGTGTACATGCCGGACGGCGAGCGCGTCGTCGTGACCGCGGAAGCCGAGCGGAAATTGCTCGTCGTGAATATCAACAGCGGCGAAGTTGAACTGGTGATCGACACCGGCGCGCAGGGCAGTCATATGGTTGTGATATCGCCGGATGCGAAGCGCGCGTATGTGTCCAGCATGGGATCAGGCTCGCTAACGGTGATCGATTTGGTCAACGGCGAGCGCATCAAGATCGTTCAGACCGGCCAGGGTGCTGAGGGTATGGATATATCACCCGATGGACGGGAAGTCTGGGTTGCCAACAACCGTGCTGACACGATTAGTGTGGTTGACACAGTTTCATTGGAAGTCGTGGCGACCGTCAAATGTGCGACGTTTCCCATTCGGCTGAAATTTACGCCCGATGGGGAGCGCGTGCTGGTGTCGAACGCGCGCAGCGGCGATGTGGCGGTATTCGACGCGGTTAGCCGGGAAATCGTGAAGCGTATTGAGATGGCCAAGGGCTGGCAGCCGCCGACCGATGCGGATGGCAATGTGTTTAGCCAAGGCCCGGTGCCGATCGGGATTTTGATTCCGCCGGATGGGAAGCACGCGTATGTTGCGAACACGAATGTGAATCGGGTGACGGTGATCGACCTTGAGACGCTCACGATCACCAGTCGTTTGACGGCCGGCTTGCGCCCGGACGGTCTTGCGTATTCGCCGTTGGTGCTGGCTGTGGATTAGCTGGGTGCCATGCTTCATCCCCGGTCCTCCGGGGGGAAGCATGCTTTGCCCGAAGCGGGTCAAAGCATGGCGCCCGCGCCTTGAGGCATCGAGGGACGAAGCATGCTTTGCCCGAAGCGAGTCAAAGCATGGCACCCGCTTACGGACCACTGAAGACGCAAATCAGCACAGCTTCCCCGCACGAACGGCGAGCCGGTAGCTTCGATACTCCGGCTCTTCGGTGACTTCGCGCACGAGGACCGCTGCCAGCCAATCCGGAAGTGTCACCTTCGTTTCGGGCGTGGGTAGCTCGACTTCGGCCATCACCACATCCATGTTGTCGAAATCGTCAACGGACCAAAGGTGTTCGCCTACGGTGACGAAGGAGCGGGTTTTCGACAGGCGTCGACCCTCGGTTCGCGGCCAGAGTTCATCGAACTCCGGCTGAGAAATTGTGCGTTCGGTTTCCTGGCGAACGAGCCCCGTGCCGCGCTTGATCGTGTGGGTGTAGATAACCGAGCCGTCGGCCTTGACGGTTCGGCGGAGTCGGCCCTCGACCGGATTGTCCTCGTCTGCGTTCGAAGGATCGGGCAGGTAGCCTTGTTCGAGGCGATAGGCCAGAACGTCAGGCGGAAAGTCCGGTAGGCGGTCCAAAAGGTAGGTCCGCTCAATTTCCAGGGCGGAAGCGTCAAGCTCGGGTGGATCTGATTGAGGAGGCATCGTGATAGATTGCAAATGTACTGGAAAGGGCGGTGGGGCGTTCGACGTGCTGACGGAGGCGACGCGGGTCCGTATACTGCCCGACTTGGTGAAAGGTTGTCACGAACTGAGCCGCTCCCATGCCCTACACGCTCACACCCGATGAAGGCTACGACGTCGACGTGGAATCCACGGCGTACCTCGATGACCACGTGGATGCGCCGGATCGGTGGGTGCTGAACTTCGGCCCGCAGCACCCGGCCACGCACACGACGCTGCGGATCGTGCTGGAGTTGGACGGCGAGCGGGTGGTTCGGGCCACGCCCCACATCGGGTATCTGCACTCGGGCTTCGAGAAGCTGGCGGAGCATCACGATTACAACCAATATGTCTGCACCGTCAGCCGAATGGATTACGTTTCGCCGATCGTCAACGACATCGCCTGGCATCATGCGGTGGAGACGTTGTTCGGCATCGACCTGACGCCGCGGTGCAAGGTCGTGCGGACGATCCTGGCGGAGCTGGGTCGTATCCAGAATCATCTGTTGTGCGTGGGAGCGGCGGCGCTGGACCTTGGCGCCTTCACGGGCTTTCTCTACGGGTTCAACGAGCGCGAGTTCATCTACGACATCATGGACTACATTTCAGGGCAGCGGTTCCACCCGGATTGGACGCGGGTGGGCGGAGCGATGCGCGACATTCCCGATGACGACGTGTTTCGGCGAATGGTGCGCGAGTTTATCGACGTCCGGCTCCCCAAAGCGATGAAGGACATCGAGACACTGTTGAATCGCAACCGGATCTTCGTTGACCGGCTGCGCGGGGTGGGGGTGATTACCCGGGACGACGCGATCGCCTGGAGTCTGACGGGCCCGATCGCGCGGGCGGCGGGCGTTCGGCGTGATTTGCGCAAGGATGAGCCCTACCTGTGTTATGCCGACAACTGGGACGGGCAGGGGGCGGATGCGGTGCAGTTTTCGGTGCCGATCGCTCAAGACGGCGACTGCCTGAGCCGGTACCTGGTTCGCTTGGAGGAGTTGCGGCAATCGCGGCGGATCATCGATCAGTTGATCGATAACATTCCTAAGGGGCCGATCGACACCTTCGCCGACGCCAAATACTGCGTGCCCGACAAGGCGGATGTGTATGCGTCGATCGAATCGACGATCCAGTTGTTTGAGATTTTTATGACCAACCGCGGCTGGGATGCGCCGATCGGCGAGGCGTACGGCGCGATCGAATCACCCAACGGCGAGCTGGGGTTTTACATCGTCGCCGACGGGTCGAAGTGCGCCTGGCGGGCGAAGACGCGACCGCCGTCGTTTATCCACTTTCAGATCTTTCCCAAGCTGCTGGAAGGGCACCAACTGGCGGACGTGGTCGCGGTGCTGGGGTCGCTGAACATCATCGCCGCCGAGCTCGATCGGTGAAGAGAAGATTCAACACAGAGGCACAGAGAACACAGAGTTAGGAAATAAGAAGAGGTATGGCTATGAACAAGAGAAGACGAGGAGTGACCGACTGAATCTGCGCTCTATGGCAACGCTGGTGAGCTTCTTTACCCTGTCTTGGTTCCTTGTCTTCTCTCTGTGCCCTCTGTGCCTCTGCGGTGATATCTTCAAGACCTGAACTCGGACTCATTCATGGCCTGGAAAACGAAACCATCCGCGACGATTGAGATCCAAAGGCGTACTGAGCCGTACTTGACGCAGGAAATGCAAGCGCGTTACACGGCTGAGCTATTACCGCGGTACGAGACGAAGCACGCGTCGCTGTTGCCGATACTCAACGACGTGCAGGATCGCTACGGCTGCGTCGCGTACCAAGCGATGATCGAGATCGCACAGTTCCTGGAACTCAAACCGGCGGACGTGCTGGATACCGCGTCTTTCTATGAGGCGTTCACGACGGAGCCGGTGGGGAAATACGTGATCGGCATCTGTCAGTCGGTCGGCTGCGAGATTTGCGGGCACCAGGCGATCCTCGATCATGTTCGCAACAAGCTCGATCTCGAACCGCACGAGACGACCGAGGACGGCAAGTTCACGCTGTTGACGCTGGAGTGCCTCGGCTCGTGCGACACGGCGCCGGTGGCGCTGATCAATGACGACCTGCACGAGAACTTGACGATCGAAAAGCTCGATCAAATACTGGAAAGTCTTCCTGACTGAGATTATTTCGCCGGCGGGCTTGCCCTGCCGGGGGCGGAGCCGATGATGTGGTCGATGGGACAATGTCGGTTAAGAAAAAGACATCCCTGATGCGGAATCTCGGCGCGTTCTTCGGACATATTGTCAAAGCCGTCAAGACCGATCCGCGTGAGAAGAAGACCGTTGTTCGCAAGACCGTTGAAGAAGAAACGCACGGCGACATCACGTTACGCCGCACAACGATCGAGGAAATCGAGTTCAAGGAAAATGATAGGTCAGAGAATGCTGACGGATGAGAGATAACTCTATTTGAACGATGACCCGCGGGTATGCACCCGCGGCTATGACGGAACAAGTCTCCTGCGATCACGCAGAACCCTAACTCCTAACTCCCGACCCCTAACCCCTAATCCCTAACTCCTGACCCCTTCCACCACCCATGCCTGTTACTGAACCAGTTCTTTGCAAGCGTATTCCCACGCCGCCTTGGGGCGATCCCAAGGATCGGCACGTTGTCGGTTACGACGAGTACGTCAAGACCGGCGGGTACCAGGCGCTCGAGAAGGCCCTGGCCATGAAGCCGGCGGCGGTGGTGGACCTGATCAAGGACTCGCAGCTTCGCGGACGAGGCGGCGCGGGCTTTCCCTGCGGGCTGAAGTGGACGTTTCTGCCCGAACCGGACGACGGGCGGCGGTATCTAGCCGTCAACTGCGACGAGGCTGAGCCGTGTACGTTCAAAGATCGCCTGCTGATCGACTTTGATCCGCATCTGGTGCTGGAAGGCATCGCGATTACCTGTTACGCCTGCGGGCTCGATACGGCGTATTTCTTCATCCGGGGTGAGTATCGAAAACAGGCGAAGATCGTGCAAAACGCCATCGACGAGGCGTATCAGCACGGGATATTCGGTAACAAGGGGTCGATGAAGGGCAAGAGCGACTTCGCGGTTGAATGTTACATGCACCTGAGCGCCGGGGCGTATATCTGCGGCGAAGAGACCGGCATGCTGGAGTGCATCGAAGGCAAGCGCGGCTGGCCTCGCATCAAGCCGCCCTTCCCGGCCGTCAAGGGTCTCTTCGGCCGGCCCACCATCATCAATAACGTGGAGACGTTGGCGGCGGTGGGACCGATCGTGGAATACGGCATTGAATGGTGGACGGGTATGGGGTGTGAATCATCAGTCGGCGGCCCACCCAGCTACGGCCCCAAACTCATGGGCGTGTCGGGGCATGTCAACAAGCCCGGCGTGTATGAAGTCGATCTGGGTATTCCACTGAGCAAGCTCGTCAACGACTACTGCGGCGGAATGCGCGGCGGCAAACAGTTCAAGGGCGCGATTGCCGGCGGCGTAAGCATGGGCGTCCTGGGGCCGGACCAGTTCGACGCCGAGATGGACTTCGACATCGGGCGCAAGTATCAGGTGCTGGGATTGGGCACGGCGTGTCCGACGATCTTCGACCAGGATACGGACATGGTGGCGGTGGCGCGCAACATCGCGCGGTTCTTCGCCCACGAATCGTGCGGCCAATGTACGCCGTGTCGCGAAGGCACGACGTGGACCTACAAGCTGCTCAGCCGAATCGAACGGGGCGAGGGCACGAGCAAGGACCTGGATTTGTTGCTGGAGATCGCCGGGTCGATGGGCATCATGCCGGGCACGACGATTTGTGGGCTGGCCGATGGCGCCAACTGGGCGGTGCGCACGATCATCAACAAGTTCCGCGACGAATTTGAGGCGCGGGTGAAACCGGTGCTCGTACCGCTGGGAGTCGGCTGAGGCAGGCGGAAGTGGGGCAAATCGCCCTCGCCGGCCCCCTGGGCGGCCCGTGGGACTGGATTTTCTCTGGCAATCTGCCGAAACAGGTCATATCCTGGTGTTCGTCAGACTGATGCGGCGCTCAGGGGCCTGGTTCCGGCCGCACCGACCGATCAATGAACCAACACTCAACCAAGATAAACATCGCGCGGGAATCGGCTGGGGACACTGACGACTCGGCCCCGAGTTCGTCCTCCGAATCCGATCAACCTCCCGAACGGTCAGCCAAGCTCGAGACGGATCAGCCGATTGGCGACGTGGACCAAGCCGGGGAAACCGCGCTGACCGTCAACGCCGCCGCCGGGCTCGACGGGCGGTTAGATACGCAATGGGTGCGTGATCGCCTGCAAGAATCGCTCGCGCACATCAATGCCGTAGTTCATCGCATCGCCGTGATGTTGGTCGATGACGATCAGATGTCGCGGCTGCACGAAGCGCATCGTGGCAAGAGCGAAACGACCGACGTGCTCACGTTCCAAACTTCGATGGTTGGCGATCCGATCGAGGCGGACATTGCGGTCTCCGTGGATGAGGCCGCTCGTCGTGCGCCGCGGCTGGATCACACGATCGAGCGCGAAGTGCTGCTGTACACATTGCACGGCATACTGCACTGTGCCGGCTTTGATGATCGTACCGAAGAACAATCACGCGCCATGCACGCCGAGGAGGATCGCATCCTCGAAGCGATCGGTGTGGGCGCGACGTTTGCGCGCGATTTGTCGGGTCACGACGATGATCGCGCATCGGCTTCCCGTGACCGGGGATCGGCTTCGTGAGCAACTGGTTATTGTTGGGAGCGGTAATCTCGCTGAGTCTCGCGGCCTACTTAGCGGCGCTGAGCCTGGCGCTGGTCGACTTCAGCCGAGTCGCGCTGCAGCGGCGATTGGAAGCCAAGGGCAAGGCCGCCGCCGGCGAGCGGTTGCTGGCTCAGCTCGACCCGGTGATCCTGGCCATCTCGTTGTTCCGAACAGCGGCGCGCGTCGCGTTCGTCGTGCTGGTGGTAGCGTTGGCAACAGGGATCGGGGAGACGGCGACACTGACGTGGCCTGTGCTGGTTATTGCCAGTCTCATCGCGGTCGCTGGGCTGTGGATTTTCTCGAGCGTATTGGCCCAAGCGCTGGCCAAGCACGCCGCAGTGGGACTCCTGGCCACCGGGATGCCGGTTCTGCGCGGGGCGGCGCTCTTCGGCCGGCCTCTGGCGCGGGGGTTGTTCTTCATTGACGAGGCGATCCGCCGTCTCAGCGGTGCAAACTTGCGCAAAGACGACGAGCAGGCCGAGGAGGAACTCCTCCAGCGCATTGAGGACACGCACCGCGAAGGCGCACTGGACGTGACGTCGGCCATGTTGATGGAGAACGTCGTTGAGTTCTCCGGCACGGATGCTGCGGAGGTCATGACGCCGCGCACCGATATCGAGGGCCTCGAAGTCACGGACGACCTGGCCAAGATTCGATCCTTCATCGTCCAGGTCGGGCACTCGCGAATCCCCGTCTTCGAAGATGACCTCGATCACATTGTCGGCATTCTCTACGTCAAGGATCTCGTGCAGTACATCGGGCAGGATCCCGCGACGTTCAAACTCGAGCCGATCCTTCGCCAACCGATCGTTGTGCCCGAGACGAAACCGGTCAGTGAACTGCTCGCGGACTTCCAACGCAGCGAAGTCCACATGGCGATTGTGATCGACGAATACGGCGGCACGGCCGGGCTGGTCACCATCGAGGACGTGTTGGAAGAAATCGTCGGCGAGATTCACGACGAGCACGAGCCGGACGGGGCGGACGAACCGAAGCTGGTGACGATCGACGAGACACACGCGGAGGCCGACGGCCGGTTCCACATCGACGATCTGAACGAGCGGCTTGGATTGAGCGTGCCCGAGGACGACGATTTCGACACGATCGGCGGGTTTATGCTCGCGCAGCTTGGACACGTGCCGCAGGTCGGCGAGATGATCGAAGCCCACAGCGCGCGGTTCACCGCGATCGCCGCCACACGCACGCACATCAAACGCGTCCGCATCGAGTTGCTCGGGGAAGCCTCACCCAACGGCGAGCGCGGCGATATAACCAACGGGAAGTAGTCGCCGACGGGCGACCGATTCTTGGGAAATCACCAGGCTCCGTCGGCGACTTCGCGCAGACCCGGTCCAACCGGTCCGTGGGCCTTCGTAAACGACATGGTGAAGGATCAACATCCGAGCAATAATGGTGCGTGAACTTTTTGACTCCATGGTCAGCGATGGCGGCGGCGGGCGTTGTGGTCCCGTTGCTGCTACTGCTGTACTTTCTGAAGCTGCGGCGGCTGATGCTGCGGATCCCCACCACGCTGCTGTGGCGGAAGTCGGCCCAGGACCTGCAAGTCAACGTGCCCTTCCAGCGGCTGCGCCCGTCGCTGTTGCTGTTCTTGCAGTTGCTGCTGTTGGCGGCGCTGTTGGCGGCGCTGGCCCAGCCGGTCCTGCAAACCGAAGCGCCGCCGTCGGCCCGGGTGATCCTGCTGATCGACCGCAGCGCGTCGATGAATGCGACGAGCGCGGAGGGAAAGACCCGGTTGGACGCAGCCAAGGCCGCAGCTGAGCAGATCGCCCGCCGCTTGGGCCGAGGCGACGAACCGAATCAGATGATGGTCGTGGCCTTTGCTTCGACCGCACAGGTCATTACCGGCTTTGAATCGGATCGAAGGGTGCTCAGCGAAGCGATCGCTTCCATCACGCCGACCGATGAGGAGGCGAACCTGGAGGCGGCGCTTGAACTGGCCGGGGCGTTCGCCGCCCGAGAGGACACGGCCCAAGATCAGCCGCCCACGGTGGTGCTGATCTCTGATGGTGGAGTCGGCGAGGCGAGCGATTCATCCGGATTCTCGTTGCCCTCCGGCGTCCTGCGATTCGTTCACGTCGGTCCCGAAGCTAATCAACCGGTGCACAACGTCGGCATCGTCTCGTTCAGCGCTCGCCGTAACTATCAGGACCCCGCCAAAGTTCTTCTGTTCGCGCGGTTGGCCAATGCCGGGTCGCAACCGATCGAGACGCTGTTGACGTTGCGGGTGGATGGATCGGCGAGCGAACTGAAGCAGGTCCAGATTCCACCGGCGGGCCCGGCCGGCATGGGCCAAACGACCGTGACCTTTGCGATTCAATTGGGTGGCGGTGCGGTGCTCGCGTTGTCCAGCAGTCATCGGGACGATCTGCCCGCGGACGATACCGCGGCGCTGGTGCTCGCTCCGCCGGCAGCGCCGCGCATCGCGCTCGTCCATAGCGGCGACGAGCCGGATGCTTTTTTGTACGACCTTATTTCCGCGCTGGACCCACAACGGCTCGTCGCCCTGCCGCTACGACCGGACGGCGCCGATGAGCTTCGGCCACGGCTGGAATCGGAGTTCGATCTGGTGGTGTTCGACCGCGCGTCGCTGCGCACGTTTCCCGACGTGCCGACACTGAGCTTCGCCGCCGCGCCGTTGGAGATCAAGTCAAAGCCCGCGCGTGATCCCGGCGGCAAGCGGATCCTCAGTTGGGATCGTCAACATCCCATCATGCGCCACGTCTCGCTCGATGCCTTGGTGTATGCCGGTTTTGGGGGATACGAGTTGCCGGATGGCGCGGTGGCGCTAGCGACCGGTCCCGACGGGCCGGTGATCGCGTTGGTGCCCAGGCGCGCCGCACGTCACGTGCTCGTCGGGTTTGAGCTCGCGCAAAGTAATTGGCCGGTTCACATCAGTAATCTCGTGTTCTTGCAGAACGTCC
>JADFNO010000144.1 GCA_022563315.1 Planctomycetota bacterium
CTGGATGCGTCATCGCGGGTTTACCCTGCTGGACACGCAATTTGGGACTGAGCACTTAGAACAGTTCGGCTGTATTGAGATCGCTCGCAGGCAATATCTTGTCCAGCTCGCCGACGCCGTGCAGCGCGACGTCGCCTGGGGTGATTTTCGGGTTCGGCCGGACGAGACCGACTCGGCCACCGACTCACCGTGAAAGCAAACGTCCCCGCCAGTACTATCCATCAGTCCATCGCACGGGCCGTAGAGCGTCACGCGAGTCCGTTTCCGTTTTATAGATCAAACTGCACAGAGTTCACGAGAATGGAATGCGGCATCATTGGGCTTCCGGGGTGTGGAAAGACCGCGCTGTTCTGCGCGTTGACCGGGACTGTCGCGAGCGCGCTGCCCGGCGGCGGTGTCAAACCTCACATCGGCGTGGCCCAAATCCCCGATCCACGCCTGGACATCATCGCCAAGTACATCAGCACGCGGAAGATCGTGCCCGCAACCATCCAGTTTGTGGATTTGCCCGGCGTTCCCGCCGACGCCGGCGCAGCCCGGGCCAACGCATTTCTCTCCCACGCGCGACAGGTGGAGGCGATCTGTCACGTCGTCGATTGCTTTTCCGAGGCGACGTCTGCGGCGACCGTCGACAAGGACATCGACTCGCTTCAGGTCGAGCTGATCCTCGCTGATCTTCAGGTGGCTGAGTCGTCGCTTCACAAGACCGAGCGACCGATCCGAGCGGGGGACAAGGTGGCCAAGGCGCGGGCCGCCCTGTTGCTCAAGGTTCTCGAGCCACTGAACGACGGCCGACCGATCCCGCCGCTGGCCCAATGGTCGACGCCTGAGCAGAAGATGCTCAAGAGCTACGGGATGATCACGGCCAAGCCGATTCTGTATGTCGCCAATGTCGCCGAGAACGACCTGGACGGATCGAGTGAGGCCGCCAAGGCAGTCGTGCGGCACGCTCAGTCCAGAGGCGCGGCCGCGGTGGTGATCTGCGCTGCCCTTGAGGCGGAGCTGGCCGAACTCGACGAGGCTGATCGGGCCGAGATGCTGGGTTCGCTGGGACTGACTGAATCAGCGATCGGTCCGCTGGCCCGGGCGGTGAACGAGGTGCTCGGGCTCGCGTCGTTCTATACGGCCAGCGACAAGGAGATTCGGGCCTGGACGATCCCAGCCGGGGCCACCGCCCCTGAAGCCGCTGGAGTCATCCACTCGGACCTTCAGCGCGGCTTTATCCGAGCCGAGTGCTTTGCCGTCGACGATCTGGAGCGGCACCACGACGAGAAGGCAATCAGAGCCGCGGGGAAGCTCCGCAGCGAGGGCAAGCACTACCAGGTTCAGGACGGCGAAGTGATCCACTTTCTCTTCAATGTCTAGCCGGCAGCGCCGCGTCCCAAGCGACATCAACAGGCCAAGGTCCAACCGGCTGAGGCACGCCCCGAGGCCCCTTACAAAGCGCGCCAACCCACTGAGCCGATAGAACCAACACCCGCGACCACGAGGCCGCATGCCTTACCCGTGACATGAAGCGACGCCAACTCATTGCCAGCATGTTTCATCGCCGACTCGTGCTGTTATTCGCGATGGCGGTGGGGGTGATGATGCTGCTGGGCGGGCAGCTTGTGAGGCTCGCCGTCGTGGAGGGATCACAACGTCTGGCCGAAGCGGAAAAACGGCTCGACCTCACCACGTACCTTCCCACGGTCCGTGGGCGCATCCTTGATCGGCGTGGCAACCGCTTGGCGCTGGATCGGCCAAGCTATGACGTGGCGGTCCACTACTCGGTGATCACCGGCGCCTGGGCCCTGGAACAAGCGAAGAACCGAGCCGAAACCAAGCCCGGCCGGGACTGGGACGCGATGAGCCCGGAGCAGCGCGAAGCCGCAGTCCTGACGCACGTGCCGCAGTACGAGCAGGAAATTGAAGATGTCTGGCAGGCCATTTGCGCCTTGGGGGAAATCGACCGGACCCAACTGAACCAGCGGCTCGACCGCATCAAGCGAGAAGTGCAATTGATGGCGGCCGACTATTGGGATCGCCTGAGAGAAGCCCGACTCAAGGAGTTGATCAAGTTCGGCAAGGCGCCGACCGGGAACGTGAAGGTTCGGCCAAAGCCGATTCACGAACAGACGCACTCGCACGTCCTCCTGCCGCACGTGAGCGACGATGTCGCGTTTGTTTTCCGGCGCATCGCGACCCAACGGCCTGGGATGATCTCAGTCCAAAGCTCACACCGCCGCGATTATCCCTGGCTGACTCAGGAAGTTCTGCTCGACCGCTCAACCCTCCCCACGCCTCTGCGATCCGATCAGCCGATCAAGATCAAAGTCGTCGGCGTCGCCGATCACATCCTCGGCGCGGTGCGCGATGAAGTCTGGGCGGCGGACCTGAAGCGTCGCCCGTTCGTCGATCCCACCACCAGCGAAATTGATCTCGGCGGATATCGCCTGACGTCAGAGGTCATCGGCTCCCGCGGCATGGAGCGCGTTTTTGAGAATCACCTGCGCGGAACTCGCGGCGTGATCCGCAAGCGAAAGGACACGGGCGAGGAAATCCGCCAAGACCATGAGCCCGGCGCGGATCTGGTGCTGACGCTCGACGTCGTTCTGCAAGCACGGATCCAGGCCATCATGTCGCCGCAGTTCGGCTTGTGCGTCGTTCAACCGTGGCAGGAGAACAGCACGCTCCCCGTTGGTACGCCGCTCAATGGCGCGGCTGTCGTGATCGAGATCGAAACGGGCGAGATTCTTGCGATGGTTTCCATGCCGACCAGAACCATGGCCGACGAGATGGACAAGGTCCGGCGCGCTCGAAACGGTCCGTTCGTGAACAAGCCGGTTCAAGCCGTGTATCCGCCGGGGTCGATCATCAAGCCGCTCGTGCTGGCCGCCGCGGTCACGGAAGACGTGTACGACGTGTACGAGCCGATTCCTTGCACCGGTCACTTCTACCCGGAATTCAAGAACTTCGCCCGCTGCTGGATTTACCGTGATCCGAGCTTCCTCACCCACGGCGCGTTGGTCGCCGACGAGGCGCTTGCACGATCATGCAACATCTTCTTTTACACGATGGCGAACCGATTGGGGATCGACCGGCTGCTCGACTGGTACGGCCGGTTCGGCCTGGGTCGTCGGATTGACATTGGACTGGCGTACACGAGCGACGGGGAGATTCGAGGCGAGGCGCGGGGAATGTTGCCCGGGCCGAAGCGCCTCGCCCGCCTCGCCGAAGCAGGCGAAACGCGATCCGCCGCCATCTTCATGGGCATCGGGCAGGGGCCGATCACTTGGACGCCGGTGCAGGCCGCCAACGCATACGCCACGCTCGCCCGGGGCGGCGCGATTCGAGACGCAACGTTGCTGCGCGATGAAGGGCAGCGGTCGGCGAGTCGTCGCTCCGAGCTGGACGACCTGCACCTTGACCAACACCTGGTCGCAACGATTATGGAAGGGCTGCGCCAATCCGTTCAGGAACCCCACGGCACCGGGTATCGAATTCGCGCACTCAATGAACCGATCATCAACGCTCAAGGTGTCACGGTGTGGGCGAAGACCGGCACGGCCCAGGCTTCGCCGTGGCGGGCCGTGGACACCAACGGCGATGGCAAAGTGAATTCATCTGACGAGCCCATTGCCGTCGACACCAACTTTGATGGGCAAATCGACGAGACCGACCTGCCGCTGGAGAATCTCGATCATGCGTGGTTCGTGGGACTCGTCGGGCCCAAGACAAGCGGTAAGCCGCAACCTCAATACGCCATCGTGGTGATTGTGGAGTACGGCGGCTCGGGCGGAAAAACCGCCGGACCCGTCGCCAATCAGATCATCCACGCATTGCAACTTCACGGTTATTTGCCTTCGTCCGGACCATGACTCACGTCGCCGCGCCAACTCGTTCAGATCCGCTGATAGGCTCAGGTCTGCGCACCAAGACACGAGCCCTGCATCGGCCCGCGGTGAGCATTCTCAACGTGGGGTGGGTGTGTGTCGCCGCGGCCGCCGTCCTCAGTTGTGTCGGGTTTGTGACGATCGCAACGACCGAGCCGGCCTATGCGATGAAGCATTTGGTGCATGTGTTCGTCGGTCTCATCGCGGCGGCGACCGTGGCCATCCCGCATTACCGCTGGGCGATGCGTTTCAGCTACCCGTTGCTCCTTCTCGTGGTGGCGATGTTGGTTTTCGTGCTGATCCCCTGGGTGCCGGAGGTGATCGTTCACGAGCGCAACGGCGCTCGGCGATGGATTTCGCTGTTCGTCACGGACTTCCAACCGTCGGAGCTCGCCAAGATCGCTTATGTACTGGCCTTGGCCAACTACCTCCGGTTCCGCAGCAACTACCGCCGATTGCGCGGTCTTCTGTTGCCGTTGGGGTTGACGTTTGTGCCTATGGGGTTGATTCTCGTCGAGCCGGACTTGGGCTCGGCCATGCTCTTCCTGCCTACGTTTTTTGCGTTGCTGATCGCGGCGGGGGCGAAGCTGCGCCACATCGCGCTCGTGATTTTTCTAGGTTTGTCGCTCGCCCCGGCGATGTATCCGCTTCTGGCGCCCCATCAAAAGGACCGCATCAAGGCCCTTGTTGCCCAGGTTACCGGTGACCCGCAATACGAGAACGACATCGGCTATCAAGGAGCGCGCTCGATGACCCTCTCCGGCGCCGGCCAACTCGTCGGCGTGGGCAAACAGCACGCGGCGGCGCTGATCTACTTCAATCACTTGCCGGAGAATCACAACGACATGATCTTCGCCGTCATCGCGTGTCGTTGGGGGCTGTTGGGGGCATTGGCCACGTGGAGCATGTTCCTCGTGCTCGGCGCGGGCGGATTGCTCGTCGCGGCTCAGACCAAGGACCCGTTTGCGCGACTTGTGCCCGTGGGGATCGTCGCCATCTTCCTTGCCCAAATGACGATCAACACCGGCATGACGATCGGACTCATGCCGATTACCGGCATGACGTTGCCCTTCGTCAGCTACGGCGGCTCGAGCCTGGTCACAGCATGGATCATGGTCGGCCTGCTGCTGAACATCGGCATGCGCCGCCCGCGGTATCTTGCCCGTGAGGCCTTCGATTTCAACGAGCAGGATGATGCTGACCTCTAAAGGCGTGCGCTTGTGAACGCCGAACCGCTCGAACCGACCGAGGCCTTCCTCGTTGCGGCCAAGGAATACGGTCTCGTCTTCGATGCCGGCGATCTGTCACGGCTTGGTCACTACCTGTCGATGCTGCTTGAGGCCAACACACGCTTCAACCTCACCGCGATTACCGATCCCAACGAAGCGTGGCGCAAACACATCTTCGATAGCCTGACCCTGCTGCCGCTGCTCGCCTCGGGTGAGGCCGGGACGGTCATCGACGTCGGGTCCGGCGGCGGGCTGCCGGGCATTCCGTTGGCCATCACCATGCCGCACGTGAAGTTCACGCTCCTGGAATCGACGCGAAAGAAAGCTGAGTTTCTGCGCGAGGTCGCGGACGCCCTTGATCTAACAAACGTAGACGTTGTAAACGAGCGAGCCGAAACGATCGGCCAGGATCGCGAGCAGCATCGTGAGAAGTACGACGTCGTTCTCGCCCGTGCCGTGGGCCGGATGCCGGTCTTGTTGGAGTTGGCCGCGCCGCTGGCCAAGATCGAAGGACACATCCTGGCCATAAAGGGCGAGAGAGTGTCCGAGGAGCTGACCCGGGCGAAGCCGGCGCTGCATCTGCTTCACTGTAAGCCCCTCGGCACGGTGCGCACGCCGACGGGAACGATCGTGATCATCCAGAAGCAGCGCCGAACCCCGAAGCTCTATCCTCGTCGCCCCGGAGAACCGAGGCGCGTACCACTGGGGCTTGGGAAGGGCGGCGCCAAGAAGAAGTAACCCGATTCCCTCAAACCTCCCAGCCTTCTTCCAACGGTGGGGGCGGGATTCGAACCCGCGATACCCCGAAGGGTATACCGGTTTTCAAGACCGGCGCGTTCAACCGCTCCGCCACCCCACCCGGCGTTTCTTCGGCCTCTGTCGAGGATTGTGCTGAATGATACTGCACGGAACCGAGCTTGTCCGAACCGTCTCGTGCCCGATTGCCAATACAACTGCTCTGGCAACCGGCATCAAAGAGGTCGCGCAATGTTCCGGGGGCCGGCCACGGACCTGCGCCAGGGGAGGGCAGGGTTCGACCTAACGCGGACAGTGGACCGCAGGCTAGGACATGCCAAGCCGGTACTTGTGAGCGATCATCCCCCGGTTGTCCAGGGCGGGCAACTCGCGCGGTGCTTCGCTCAGGCGCCGATCAGACGGAAGGCCGCGAATGGCGATTCTTGCTCAAGCCGTCTCGACACTGGGCCGAGGCGGATATGCCACGCGCGAGCAGTTGCGACAGAGCATCGAGTTGTGGGAGAGACACGGGCGGGAGGTGGGAAGAGATAGCGACGTAGAACCGGCCGCTGGTGCTAGGGACGCGAGCCCGATCGAATCCGGCCGGCCGCCCCAACCCCGGGTTCGACGGGATCAAGCCCCCCATACGGCTGCTCGGAGTGCGGATGCTTCGCCACATTCAGTCGAAGCGGCGGTGGTGTTCGCGAAGGTAGCGGCGGTACTCCACCTCTTTTTTCAACCGCCGTCGTGCTTCCTCGTGGCCGTGCAGCAGACCACTTTCGCGGGCGGCGGAGAGTTCGGCCATGAAGTGCTTGAGCATGAACGTCTGGTTGAGCAGTTGCTGGTCTCGGGCCTCGAGGGCATATCGTCGCGCCGTTTCGTAACGTCGCTCAAACAACGTAGCCGCGTCACGGAACTCGTCGGTATCCAGTCCCAGGACGGCGTCTTCAACCTTTTCCATCGCACTCAAGACCTCGGCGTACAGCACGACGCCTCGGTCGGCGCTTTCTTGGACAAGCGCTTCATCCTCGAGCATGACGGCTTCCAGGCGCACGACTTGCTGGCGGCGCGCCGCCACGTCGGTTCGATCAAACGAGAGCGTGCAGTCGACGGCGGCCACGGCGCCGGGCGTAAAATCGCGCGGCGCGAGGTTCAGTAGCAGCACGCCGCGCTCGCCCTCCCGGACATCACCTAGCGTGAAGGCAAAGGATCGAACCGGCTCTTCCAGCCGCCGCCCCTGGACCCTCGTGATGTTCAGATGGTCTGTGACCGCAACCTTGATCGTCACGTTCTGGGCCACGACGCGGAGCAGACCGTTGAGTTCGGCCGACATCGCCTTGGGAATCTGCTCGGACGATCGGATGTAGGTGTACCGGCCGCCGCCCGCCTCGGCCAACGCGACGAGCACCGCTTCATCGAACTCCTCGCCGCAACCCATCGTGGAGACACCGATGCCGCGGCGCCGGGCAGACTCAACCAGACGGCGGAGCTGTTCAGGCTCTGTGATCCCCCGGTTGGCCAGTCCATCGGTCAACACGATTACCTGCTTGGCCTGCTCGTCGCTCGCCTGGGCGTCGATCTGGGCGAACGCTTCCAGCAGCCCGGCGCTGAGGTTGGTCCATCCCACGGGTCCGATCTCATCCAAGCGGTGGTCAAGGAACGCCTTGTTCACCGCACGACCAGCTGGCGAAAGCACGATCGCATCCTGGTTGAACGCGATGACGGACACGATGTCGCGCGGCGAGAGATTCTCGACCACCAAGCGCGCCGCCTGCATGGCGTATTCGAACTTGTCATCGTCGGCCATCGAGCCCGAACGGTCGATGACCAAGGCGAGGTTCAACGCTGGCCGCTGCACGGATGTCTCGCCCAGAGCAGCGGCAAGATCGATTTTCAGCGCCAGGGTGGCGGGAGTGGTTCTGGTGTACGCCGCATGGCTCAGCGCCGCACGAATGACGACAGGATCGTCATCCAATGCCTCGGTCCGCGCGGCCGGATGGTCCTGTTCATCCGCCTGCGTGGGCTCCTCGCCTTTCGGTGGCCCCTCCTGATGGACAGTAGCGAAGCTCGCCGCGCTGGACGCCGCTGGACTGCACACGCCCAGCAGCAACCAAGCCGTCAACAACACCGAATGGATCGTGCGGCGCCCTCTCATCCGTCGGGCGCTTCGTGAACGTGTGGAGTCGAGGGTAGTTCGTCGAATTCGCCCGGCTCGTCTTCTTCGTCTAGTGGAGGAAGCGCTTCCGGCGCTTCATCCGTCTCCACTAGCGGCGCCGACAGGTACATGCCATTGGGACTCGCATAGGTATCGGCTTCCTCACCGTCTCGTCGCAGCGGCTCGCCATCGCCAGGACGGGACCGGGTGCTTGGCGGCGACGCCGGACCCTGATAAATCGTCGTGGCCTGCGCCGGACGTGCGTAACGGCCATAACTTGGGTATGACCACCGGGAGGACCAATAGCTGTAGAAGTGAAGCCCGGCGTGGTGAACGAAGTGCGAAGGGTGATGCCCGCCATGATGAATCGCGCTGTGACCGCCGACATGGCCGAAGCCACCCACATGACCTTCGCTGACATGACCCGCGCTGACATGGCCGGTGCTGATGTGCCTGCCGTCGGCATGGCCCACAGTGACATGGCCGCCGCTGATGTGCCTGCGGCCAACATGACCAACGCTAACATGACCGCCACTGTGACCACCGCTGACGTGACCACTGCCGACATGGCCGCCTCCGGCATGGCCACCACCACTATGACCGCCCCCGCCGTGACTACCACCGTGACCGCCGCTGTGTTGGGCCAGGGCGGGCGAACTGCCCGAGCCGATCACCAGCAGGGTGATCACCGCGAATAGGGTCAACCGTGGAAGAATTATCGTGCGCATGGCCGGCCTCCTATCGTTGGACTTGGCCGGGGCCGCTCAGGTGCCGTACCTGGCGTCTCCAGAATACTAGGCACCGTGCAGCGGCCAATATTCCCTATCCTGCGTCGGAAACGCCTCATCGAACGGCGCTCAGGTGGGCCAACCGAGGCGTGTCGGGCTGACTCACCCCTACCCACGCGGCATGGCTGCTGGTCGGGATTCTCGCTCAAGTTGTTTTCGCGGTGGGTCGAGGGGAATATACTACGAGCAGCTATCGCTTCAACAGATTGTCGGGCAAGACAATGATGGGACCGCACGGGACAATTCAATTGCTCTTAGCTGGGTACATGGCACTCTTGATGCCGTTGTGCTGCTGCTACGGTTCCGTTGCACCCGAATGCTCCGCCCCGACAGGTGAATCAACTATCCAATCGCAGTCACCTCCTGAGCATAACCACGGGGAGCATGCTCACGAACAGGATGGCGGACATGAGCATCAAGCCCCTGCTGATGATCACCACAAGTGCGACCCATCCTGCCCCGGACACGACAACGGTTCCTGTGACTGTGGGTGCGACAACCCGGGGCACCGCTTTTTCACCGTTGAAAAGCCAGCGTCAATCGACACATCACTCGGATTCTCGCACGTTGTGCTTTCCTGGCCAACGCTACGGCCCAACGAGCCGGTGCGTCCAAATCGACCTGCGACGAGTCCACCACGCCCGCCCACATCTCTCGTGCGCATGCACTGTGCGCTGATCGTCTAGACCAACTGCATAGATTCCGTACGGCTCCGCCGTGATCGTGGTTGTTTGCGCCCGTGGTAGCTCGCGGTCGACGCCCATCGATCCATCCAGCGCAATGCAAACTTACCAAACCCGTCTTGTTCGAGGACTCGGTCGAGCGTTCATGCCGCTTCTCGGTAAATGTGGCTGAGGATTGGGCCGAGTCGTTCCCGTCGCGCAACC
>JADFNO010000290.1 GCA_022563315.1 Planctomycetota bacterium
GATCGCCGTCGTCAACTGATGGCGCTGCGGCGCTTGTTCGATGCGTTGTATCCCAGGGTCCGGCGTCTGATGGTGTCGAGGCGGCGCGGCGAGCAGTTCGTCGATCGACGCATTCTCATGGAAGCCGGCGCGAAGCCACGATTCGTTGGACGTATTCTCCAGCAGACGGCGAACGAGATACGCCATCCCGGGGATCATCTCGCCCACCGGCACATACTCACGCACCCGCAACCCCATATCCACCGCCGCGGCTTTGAGCTGATCCGCCATGCCGTGCAGCATCTGGAACTCGACCGCGTTCTTCGGCAGACCATGTTGCTCCATCAACGCCAAGGCGTACGCGATCGATCGGGCGTTGTGCGAGCCGAGGGCAAGCTTCACCCCGCCTTCACTTGTCGAACCGGGCATAGCGTCGATGAGCAGCTTAGTCATGCGCTCAAAGCAAGCGTCCGTATCGGATTTGCGGCTCCACACCGGCACCGGCCAACCTTGCTCCTCGGCGTGAATGGTCTCGTAATCCCAATACGCGCCCTTGACGAGGCGCACCGTCACCTGCCGTCCGCTGGCAGTGGACCACTCGATGATGCGCTGGGCGTCTTTGTCCCCGCTGCGCAGATAGGCTTGCAACGCCAACCCTGCGGGGAACTCGATCTGGTCGCAACACCGCATAAACAGTTCGAGCGTCAGGTCCTTCAGCTCGTACTGCTCGATATCGAAGTTGATGAAGACGTTGTTCGCCTGAGCCGCTTCAAGGATCGGCCGCAGCGCCCCGATCAGCTCACGGATCGATCCTTCCATGTGGATCGGGTCCGCTTCGGAATGAAGCGAGCTGATCTTGATGGAAACATTGGTGCGCGGAATCGGCCCGAGGTGGTCGTTGACCAGTCGCGCATCGTCGGGCCAGGTATTGACTTCGCGCGGCAGGTTGTTCACCAGATCAAGGTACTTGGCCTGATAGGCCTGAGCTTCGGCGCGACTGACGCACGCTTCGCCCAGCAGGTCTACCGAAAAGCCGATGCCTTGTTGCCACAGCTTCTTGAGTTTCGGGAGCGCTGACGATGCGTCCGTTCCCGCGATGAACTTCGCCGCCATCGACCTCACTTGCGACGCGACCGTTTTGGAGAACGCCGACTTCATCAGCCCCCCGGCTTTGAGTCCCAGTCCAAACCCCGGCGGCGGCGTCACGCCCGGCTGACTGAGATAGTCCGACAGATGCTCGTGAATCTCCTGCGGCGTCTTGAGCATCGGGAACGTATCGACGAACCGGAACAGTTGGACCTTGAACGCTTCGTCCTTCATCGCCCAGTCGATCAGCTTGTCCGACCAGAACGCCGCCGACAGAACGCCCGCCCGCTGCCGCTTCGAGGCGTCGAGCAACTCCGTCCCAATCCGCCGAATCGACGCTTCCACCCCCGGATCGTGCGGTCCCTCTACCGCTTGCACTTCCTCCGCCGCTTGCGCTTCTTCTGCCGCTTGCGGCTTCGCGCCCCTCCCCACCCCCTCAACCAACTTCGATCTCGTAAACAAAGCCATAGCATCCTTTTACTATAAAGGGCGGTCCAAAACGATCCCCACCCACACCGCTCGCTACCAACCGCCGTCAAGTATATGGGCCAGGGACCGCCATTGTGGGCGCACGCCATCCCGCTCGTAGAATCATCCTCCATGACCCCCACGCACGACGAGCCCCAACTTCGCCGCGACCAGTCGCCGTGGACGACCCGGCGTCTCCTTGGCTGGATCACCGAGTACGTGGGTTCCAAGTCCATCGACTCGCCGCGGCTCGTGGCTGAGATGCTGCTGGCCCACGTGATCGGCTGCGAGCGGATGCGGTTGTACATGGAGGTCGATCGTCCCGCCTCGCCGCTGGAGCTGACGACGCTGCGGGCGCTGGTCGCCCGCGCCGCCAAGCATGAGCCCGTGCAATACCTGGTCGGACACGCGTGGTTCTTCGGCCGGGAGTTTCAGATCGACAAGCGTGTGCTGATTCCTCGGCCGTGTACGGAAACGCTGGTCCAGCACGTGCTGCAACATCGCCGCGCCGCGCCCGGCCACGCCAATCCCATCATCGCCGACATCGGGACCGGCAGCGGCTGCATCGCCATCTCGCTTGCAATACACATCGCGAACGCCAACGTCATCGCCACGGACGAATCGCCCGACGCGATCGACCTCGCTCGGGTCAATGCGCAGCGCCACGGCGTAGAAGATCAGATCGAGTTTCGACTCGGACGCGATCTTCAACCGCTGACCAGCGGTTCGTCGCGTGGTGAGTTTGACATCATCTGCTCGAATCCGCCGTACATCAGCGATGCCGAGTGGGCCGAGGTCGAGCCGAACGTCCGCGATTTCGAGCCGCCGGCAGCCCTGCGCGGCGGCGCCGATGGCTTGAATCTCATTCGCGTACTGATCGCCGAGGCAGGCCAACTGCTTCG
>JADFNO010000019.1 GCA_022563315.1 Planctomycetota bacterium
GCCCCGCGACCGCACCTCTTCGATATTCGAAACGATCTTTTCGTACTGACTGTTTCGCGTGGCGACGACCACCACCGGCATGCCGTTGTCGATCAACGCAATCGGCCCGTGCTTCATTTCCGCGGCGGGCATCCCCTCGGCATGGATGTAGCTGATCTCTTTGAGCTTGAGCGCGCCTTCCAGTGCGACGGGGTAGTTGTAACCGCGCCCCAGAAACAGCCAATTCTCCCGATCCGCATACTTGGCGGTGACGTCGTGAATCTGATCGCTGAGCTGGGTGACCTTCTCCACACAATCGGGAATCGTCTCGAGCTCGTCGAGCAAGCTGGAGACGTAATCGGCAGCAAGGAAGCGACGCCGACCGATGAAGGTGGCCAGCATTGTTGCGACCATCAATTGGCCGAGGAAGGCCTTGGTCGACGCGACGCCGATCTCGGGACCGACGCGCAGATACACGCCGGCGTCGGTCTCGCGGCTAATCGTGGACCCGACCACGTTGACGAGGCCGAGCGTCAGCGCGCCGCGCTGCTTGCCTTCTTGTAGGGCGGCGATGGTGTCGGCGGTCTCGCCGGATTGGCTGATCGCGATGAGCACGGTGCCGTCTTGGATGATCGGGTTGCGATATCGGAATTCGCTGGAGTATTCGACCTCGGTGGGAATTTTGGCGAGGTCTTCCATGAGGTATTCGCTGACCATCGCCGCATGAAAAGCCGTCCCCTGGCCGACGAAGATGATGCGCTTGGCTTTGACGAGCTCGCGCGCGAACTCGGTGATGCCGCCGAGCACGACCTGGCCGTCACGGGGGTTGATTCGGCCTTTGAGGCAGAGGCGCAGGGCCTGCGGTTGCTCGAAGATCTCCTTGAGCATGTAGTGCTCGTAGTCGCCCAGATCGATCTGACCGAGATCAAACTCCAATTCCTTGATCTGCGGGCTGATGGGAACGTTGTCGATGGTGGTGGTGCGGAAAGCATCGCGGGTGAGACGGGCCACCGTGTAGTCTTCGAGATGAAAGGCTTGTGTGGTGTGAGCGACGATGGCGCTGGAGTCGGAAGCGACGATGTATTCGTCCTTGCCTACGCCGACCATCAGCGGGGAACCCTTGCGAGCGACGACCAGGACATCCGGCTCGTTCTCACAGATGACAGCGATGGCGTATGCGCCGGTGACTTCGCGCAGAGCTGCCTGCACAGCGGCCTCGAGGTCGCCGTCATACAGCTCGCCGATGAGGTGGGCCAGGACTTCGGTGTCGGTTTCGGATTGGAAGGTGTGGCCGCGGTCTTGGAGGTACTTGCGCAGGACGGTGTAGTTTTCGATGATTCCGTTGTGGATGAGGACGATGCCGTGGCCGTTGGTTTCGTCGTCGCGGTGGGGGTGGGCGTTTCGTTCACTGGGCTCGCCGTGGGTGGCCCAGCGGGTGTGGGCGATGCCGAGCGTGCCGTCGAATCCCTCGTGCTGCTTGAGCATCTCCTCGAGGACGCGCACCCGGCCGACCGTCCTGGCGACATGAATGTTCGCATTCATCACCGCCAAGCCCGCCGAGTCATACCCGCGATACTCCAGCCGTTTCAATCCTTCTAAAAGGATCGGTTTAGCCGATTTGTGTCCGATGTAAGCAACTATCCCGCACACAGTTATGCACCTCTCCTGGTCACACCAGGGGTTCTACGAGACGATCGCCTCTGAGGATCGACATTATCACCAACTGAGCAGGAACGCGCGCCGAAATCCCCCCAATCGCCGATGGCGAAGGTCTCCAGCCCGGCCCAGGGCCAGCCCAGGACCGGAAGGCCACCGCCCGAACCACCTACAATTGATCGATGGGAACACTTTGGGAAGAGAAGTCCCGGAAAAACCTGGCGGCGGTTGAGCCGCTGGCGGCGAGAATGCAGCCGCGGAACCTGGCGGAGTTTGTCGGTCAGGAGCATTTCCTGGGCGATGGCAAGCTTCTGCGCCGGATGCTCGACGCCGACCGCCTGACCTCGGTGATCTTCTGGGGCCCGCCCGGAACCGGGAAGACCGCCTTGGCCGAGGTCATCGCTGGTCACACCGGGCGGGCGTTCGAGCGGGCCCAGGCGGCGTCGATCGGCGTCAAGGAGATTCGCCGGATACTCGAGGAAAGCGAGGCGAGGCTCGAAACCACCGGCCGGCGAACGATCCTGTTCCTGGACGAGATCCACCGCTTCGCCCGCAACCAGCAGGACGTGCTGCTGTCGGACGTGGAGCGGGGCGTGATTACATTGATTGGGGCCACGACGGAAAACCCCTATTTCGCGGTCAATAGCGCGCTGAACAGCCGATCCAGCATCTTCCGCTTCGAGCCGTTGGCCCAGGAGCACATTGCGATCCTCATCCATCGGGCGATTCGTGACGAACGAGGATTCGCCACGCTGAGGATCGAGATCGAGGAGGAAGCGATCGCGCACTGGGCGCGAATCTGCGATGGCGACGCTCGACGGGCGCTGAACGCATTGGAAGTGGCGGTCCTCAGCCAAGGCGGCGAGTCGGTCCCTGAACCAATCATCATCGATCTGAACTGCGCCGAGGAATCGATCCAGGCCAAGGCGCTGGTCTACGACGGAACGGGCGATGAGCACTACGACGTGGTAAGCGCGTTCATCAAGTCAATGCGGGGCAGCGATCCCGATGCGGCGGTGTATTGGCTGGCGCGAATGTTAGAAGCAGGTGAGGATCCGCGGTTCATTGCCCGGCGGATTGCGATCTTGGCCAGCGAAGACATCGGCAACGCCGATCCACAGGCGATTCAGATTGCCGTAGCCGCATGGGAGCTGACGGAGCGGTTGGGACGGCCGGAGTGTCAATTCGCGCTGGCACAAGCGGTCGTGTACATGGCGACGGCGCCGAAATCCAACGCATCCGCCAAGGCGATCTGGGCTGCGGCCAAGGACGTGCGCGAAGCGCGCACCGTCACGGTGCCCAAGCATCTGCGCGATTCGAGTTATCGCGGCGCAAAAGATCTTGGGCACGGACAAAACTACTTGTACCCGCACGACTCGGCCGATGGGTATGTACTTCAGGAATACCTCGGCGTCGATCGGGTCTATTACATCCCGACGAATCGCGGATTCGAAGCTGAATTACAGCGTCGACTGAAGAACCTCGAAGCGCGGGGGCCGCAAGGGGACAAGGACCAAACCCCATCGAACCCCGATCATGAATGAACAAAACAGCCAACAAAAGGCGGAAATCCGTCGCGCAGTCTTGGCGAAGCTTGCCGCGATGGGCGATGAACAACGGCACGAAGGGTCGGTGGCCGCCTGCTCACGACTCACGGCGTTGGAGGTCTTTCAGCACGCCTCGGTCGTGATGCTCTATATGCCTCTGGCGTCCGAGGTCGATCTCACCCCGGTCGCAATCCGCTGTTTTCAAACGGGCAAGACCGTCTGCGTACCACTTGTGGATTGGAAACGCCGGGACATGGAGCCGGTGGAAGTCACGTCATTCGACGATCACGTTATGGAAGTGGATGAGCACGGCCTGCGCATGCCGCGCGGCGGCGCGCCGATCCCACCCGATCTGCTGGACCTGGTAGTGGTGCCGGGCCTGGCCTTCGATGCCCACGGGCACCGGTTGGGACGGGGCGGGGGATACTACGACCGGTTCCTCGGCCGGCTGCGGCGCACCGCCGCCACGGTCGGGCTCGGGTTCGACGTTCAGATCACGGACGAGGTTCCTGTGAACGATGGCGACGTCTCCGTGGACATCGTGGTCACGGATCGACGCGTCACCCACGCCCGCGGATCCCGGACCAGAGGATAGATTCGAGCCAGCCGGTCGACCGGACACGCGGTGCAAGTCCAGCCCGATTCCGGTTTTGCCCGAGCGCTCAAATATCCGATAAAAGGAAGTGCCGATCCCGGTCTCAGGAGGATGGCGTGGTACTACAAAGCCAATCGAGACGGCCGCTGGCGCGCTCAAGACACATGTATCGCCGAGGTCGCAGTAGGAAACTCTGGCCGACGGCGGTAGCGGTCATCGTTCTGGCGGTGGCCGGGCTCGGGCTCGTGAAGCTCTGGCCTCATCAGACGTCGACGGAGGCGCCCGCTCCTCTTGAAGAGACCGCGGGTGATGGGGTGATGCGAGAAGAATCCCGTGTTGCGCGCGAAACGCCGCCGGTGTCACCCGAAACGGTCAAGATCGCCCAAGGGGGGCGGGGCGATCGGGCGAACGCAACCGCCGAGGCCAGAGCCAGGATCGAACCTCCGGCGGCGATTGCGAATGAGGCTGACCGCGAGCGCGGCGACACGCCCGTTCAGACCGCGCTCGGCACCGACGGATCGGATCGCTCGGTGGTCCGAGCCGAATCCCCGATGCCGCCGGTGGCGAAATCGAATCCGCCACCGGGCCCCGACCGGACGCGGGCCCAACAACGGGTCGAGTCTGGTCTTGATCTGCTGGCCCGAAACAAACCGTTAGAGGCTCGCCGCGCGCTGAGCCGCGCGCTCCTGTCAGGCTCACTCGATGAATTTGAGTCTGATCGCACGCGCGAGCAGCTCCGCGCCCTCAACGAACGGCTCGTGTTCAGCCCGGAGATCGTCGAGAACGATCCGTATACCCAAGCCTACATCGTCCAGCCCAACGAATTTCTCTCCACGATCGTCAAGGATCAAGGACTGGCCGTCGATTGGCGGTTCATCTTGCGAATCAACGGTATACGGGAGGCCCGCAACGTCCGAGCCGGGCAGCGCTTGAAATTGATCAGCGGGCCGTTCCACGCCGTGATTGACAAGTCCGCGTACCGGCTTGATCTGTATCTCGGCCGCGCGCCGAATCTCGTTTACGTGGCCAGTTACCCGGTCGGACTGGGTGAGTTCAACTCGACCCCGACGGGCCTGTTTCAGGTGCGGGTGAACTCCAAGCTGATCGATCCGGGTTGGACGAACCCTCGTACACGACAGTATTACGCAAGCAAAGATCCGGAGAATCCGATCGGGGAGCGCTGGATCGGCCTGCAAGGCGTGGACGAGCACAATCGCGATCTGGTGGGGTATGGAATCCACGGCACGATCCAACCGGAGTCGATTGGTCGCCAATCCTCAATGGGTTGCATCAGAATGTTGCCGGAGGACGTGGAGATCGTCTTCGAGGTGCTAGTGGAGGGCGCCAGTACGATCGAAATTCGCCCGTAGTAGAGACGGTGCTCAACGCTCGGCCCTCGCCGCGTCCAGCTCAGATCGCGCCGTTCGTTCAGAACAGCAACTGGAACTGGGTTCGGATCACGACTTGCGGCTCCGCTGAGTTGCCGTCGGTGCGCCACCCGGCAAGATCACTGTCCCAGGGTGATTCAACCGCGTAAATTCCGACCCCGATATCGGCGCTGAGCTTGATGTCATGCCCGTCGAAGTAGTAGTTGCCGCCGAACGTGATGAGATACAGATCGTGGAAATCGGCCACGCTAAGATTGAATGTCCCCCATTCGAAGCGGGTAAAGATCTCGAACTTCGGCGTGAGATAGGTACCCGCCTGGCCGACCACGCCGTAGACGTTGACCGCACCGAATGACGGGTCATCGATGTAGTGATGAGAAAAGGAGGCAAAGGCGTTGGCGCCGCCCCACTCGGCCGAGACGTCGACCGTCCAGGCGAACCATCGCTCCTCATTTCGCCCGAACGAAAACGCTCCCGTGAACTCGTCCTGCTGATAGTGCGCGCCGACGCCGAGCAGCAGGCCGAACTCTTCATCGACGGGACTCGTGAAGTCATCGAACTGCCCCCAGCTCCCCGCGGCCAGGTATTCATACCGAGTGGTGACGGCGTACTCTGTGTCCTCGGCGAGTGCCCGCGAGTTCTGCCCATCCGTTCCGACGAGGTTGAAGCCTCCCACCTGGTCCTGGCCCGCATCAGAAAAGGCGAGACTTAACCGATTGGCCTCATCGGCGTAGGCAAACTCGATCCCCTGTGATCGACCCAGGTTCAGCGATTCATTGACCAAGGATCGCTCGACGGCAAGCTGCTTGGCCGGTGAAACCAGCTCCTCGCGATTGAACGGCAGCTTGAACTGTCCGAACCGCACATTCCATTCATTGGTCAGGTGATACCGCACCCACGCATCCTCGAGCCCGAAGTCGCCGCCGCTTCGCGCGAAGTTCCCGCGAATGAGATACGTGAGATCCCGGCTGATCACGTGGCCGCGCAACGTGATCTTCGTGCGGGTGTTCTCAAAGCCGCCCCGGTACTTGTCGGCCTGATCGTGGAAGTTCCAGATATAGCGAAACTGCTGAAGACCGGAGACCTGCAGCTTGAACCGCCCGTCTCCAGAGGCGAGGAAAAACTGCTCGCTCCACCCGGCCGTCATCCCATCCTGCATGAGCGTGCTTCGGGTGTCGGCGTCGGCCAGCACGTCGCTCACAAGATTGCGAATCTCCTCGGCCCGCCGTTCGGTCAGCCAGTTGTCACCGACCTGCTGGCGAAGCTCGTCGATCTCCTGCTGCTGATGTTCGAGATCGCGCTGCCGGCGGCCGCCCGTCTCTTCAAGCTCACGGATTCGTCGCAGAAGCTCGTCAATCGACGACGGCGGCGAGGCGCCAATCGTGTCATCCGCCCAGGCAGGTTCAGCCGCCAGCAACAGGCCGACTCCGACTAGCATTGAGACTCGCGCAATACGACGCATGTGCTCAGACTCCTTTATCAGTCTCCGGCCGCGCCGGTCACGAGCGATCTACCCCAGCCTGCCGGTCGCTTTCAACCACCCCTGCCCCCGCGGCGCCATTCCGAGGAGACGTCGCGGTGAGGGCCATTGACCGGTCGGATTCGCAGTTCTTTAGAATGCGGATCATACCCAGAGACCGGAAACCATCAAGCGGCGAGCCGAGAAGGGAGGCGGCCGCCTCGGAAGGACTTGGGCCGAACGTCCACGCCACGAAAAAAACCGACCGGTCTTAGGAAGACCGGTCGGTGGTTCGTCATGTGGTCGCCCCGTTGGTCCGGAGCTTTTCTCAGATCGATCGCAGTCCGCTCAGAAGACAAGCTGGATCTGGCTGCGGATCACGATCTGGCCATCCTCGCCTGGTACATCCGTGCGCAGACCCGTGATCGCGGGAGCATTCGCCACCTCTTCGAGGCCGATGCCAATATCGGTCGTCCACTTGGCGTTGTGTCCCGCGAAGTAGCGCGTCACCCCGAAGGTGATGAGGCTAAGATCCTCGACCCCAATAGTATCGAAGTCGCTGAACTCGTAGCGAGCGAAGGCTTCCCAGTCGTCGCTGAAGGCGACGCCGCCTTGGACGAGGAAGCCGACCTGATCGAGGTCCGACACCCCGGCGGTGTCGATGTTGCGATAGATGAACGCCCCGTAGAGGTTCGCGCCGCCGAACTCAGCTGAAATGTCAGCGGTTAGAACCGTCACGTCGACGTCCGCGAGACCGGCATCGGTTTCGGCCTCCTGATAGTGGAGCGCGCCACCGATCATGATGCCCTGCTCGTCGCCGGCGGGGCTGGTGAAGTCCTTGAACTGATCCCA
Source organism: Planctomycetota bacterium (assembly GCA_022563315.1). Lineage (GTDB taxonomy): Bacteria > Planctomycetota > Phycisphaerae > Phycisphaerales > SM1A02 > JADFNO01. The sequence continues at coordinate 7,477 of JADFNO010000019.1, forward strand.
CGTGCCGGAGGCTAGGAACTCAATCCGGCCGGTGAACGCAAAATCCGTGTCCGCCGTGCCCCAGACCGTTTGGCCGGTGTTCGCACCGTCGGTGAACGCACCGGTGACGTGGAACTGATCGCCCATCCAGTCGACGGCGATGCCATCAACACGGCCGCCCGTGTAGATGTAATTGAGCGCCGAACGCTCGACGGCCAACTGATAGCGGCTGTCCACGAGCTCTTCGCGGAGCAACGGCGCCTTCATCGTGCCGAACAGGACCGTCATCCCATCGCCATACTTGTAGCCAAGATACGCATCGCCGGTTCCGGCGCGACCGTCGCCCGCCTGGAACGCAGCAGAAGGTGAACCTACATTGATCTCGACCTTGTAGATCCAGTCCTGGTTGACGACGTTACCAGTGAGGATGAATTTCGTTCGCGTGTTCTCAAACCCGTAACGATCCTCATCGATTGCGCCTGCGACGGCACCTTCATCCTGGTCGTTCCAAACGAACCGCTGTTGCATGTGAATGTTGGTGCGCAACGACCAGTTCCCATCAGCACTTGAGATCACTGCCCCATTGTCGTACCCAGCGGTGACGCCTTGGGCCAGAAGACTTGCGCGGGTGTCGGCATCGGCCAACACATCTTGCACGAGTTCTCTGATCTCGCCGGCGCGTTGCTCGGTGAGCCAGTTGTCGTTCTGCTTGGCCTCGAGCTGATCAATTCTTGCCAAGGCGCTGTCGAGCTTCGCCTTGAGATCCGTATTTGCCTCGGGAGTGGTGTCGGCAAAGCTGCCGCCGGTTAGCGCCAGCGCAGCCGCACCCACAACGAGGCCGACTTGCTTCGTCAGATTCATGCGAAGAATCTCCTATCTGACGGACACGCAGGCCGACACTGAGCCCGGCGTCCAAGTTCATCCACCCGTCCGGAATCGTCCGAGCCAACAAGGCTTGGACCGCGGACGTGATTGCCACCATATCGACCGAGTATGGCCGATTCATTGAAAGCGAAGATGATAGTGACTTGGCCGAATGTCGCCACCTCAGATGTGAATTTGGGGAAAAAAGTGGGTAACCAGAGGGCCTCAGACGCCACTTCGAGATATAACCTGCTTTCTCGCAACGACTTACATTGTTCAACTCACGCCCGCGAATCAGCCGCAGGCCGTCTCACCGCCCGGTCTGCCACCAAAGCTCTTTTTTGCCAAAAGCGCCCTTGGCGCAACGGTTGCGCGATCGATCAGGGAACGGCGTGGCGGGCCGCTCCCTCGAGCCTTTGTCAACCCCAGCCGTGATGAGATGTAACTCCATGAACTAAAGCGGTTTACGATCAATTCCGCCTAGGTGAGCATGCTAAGCGCTTCGCCGATGGTGGACACCGAGGAGCACTCCACGCCTACCGCGGCGCCCTCGGCGGGCTGTTTGGCCCCGATTACGGTCCGATACCCTTGCCGCTGGGCCTGACGGAGCCTCGGGCCGAGTTGCTGCACCGAACGAATTTCGCCCCCGAGCCCGATCTCGCCGATCGCAGCCGTTCCTGCTTCCAGCGTTCGCCCGTAATGCGCCCCGGCTATGGCCAACGCCAGCGCAAGATCTGCGGCCGGCTCGACGACGCGCAGACCCCCAACCGCCGAGGCAAACACATCCTGGTCGGCCAATCGCAACCCGCCATGTTTTTCCAACACGGCGATGAGCATGGCGAGCCGATTGGCGTCGACGCCGGAGGCGCGGCGCTTCGCGGCGCCGAGGAATCCCGTCGCCGTCAGCGCCTGAACCTCCGCCAGCAGGCAGCGCGTGCCGAACATGGCCGGGCACACCACCGAGCCCGGCCGCGGCGGCGAGTTGGGGTCCAGCACGTCCGTCACCTCGGTCACCTCCATCAGTCCCGCCTCGGTCATCTCAAACAGACCGATCTCGAGCGTGGTGCCGAAGCGATTCTTCAGACCTCGGACGATCCGCCGTCCGTGGTGCTGATCGCCCTCAAACGACAGCACCACGTCGACGAGATGCTCCAGCAGCTTGGGTCCGGCTAACTGCCCATCCTTTGTAACGTGACCGACCAGAATGATCGTCATGCCCGAGACCTTGGCCAGGTACACCAGTTCGGTGCAGCAGCGCCGAAGCTGCGCGACCGAGCCGGGCGATGCTTCGAGGTCCGGCTGATAGACCATCTGAATCGAATCGATAATCATCACCGCCGGCTGGGTCTTGCGGGCCTGCTCCACGATCCGCGCGAGACTCGTGTCGGCAAGAACGAACAGATCACCCAGCGTGTCAAGATCAGTGTCGCGGCCGATGAGGCGTTCCGCACGGAGCCGCGTCTGGTACGCCGATTCCTCGCTCGTGGCATACAGCACACGACAATGGTCACGCGCCAAGCATCCAGCCACTTGCAGCAGGAGCGTTGACTTTCCGATCCCCGGCTCACCGCCCAACATGGTGACCGAGCCCGGAACGAACCCGCCGCCGAGGACGCGATCGAACTCCGCGATGCCGGTTGACTGCCGTTGGATGTGGTCCGCTTCAATCTGCGGCAGAGGCGTTGCCGTCGGCGACGGAGGCGCATCATCCCCGGTCCACAGCTGAACCAAACCGCTCGGCGCGCCGTCTTTGGGGGCGGAAGCCGGGGTGAACGACTCGAGGCCGTCCCATGTTCCGCAATCCGGGCATTTGCCCATCCATCGCGATTGCACCCCGCCGCAGGAACGACACACAAACTGCGGTTTGCGTTTGGTCTTGGTGCCAGCCATAGCGTCAGTGTACTGCGCAGGTACAGTCGTCGGGTGCCACGCACAGCGAGGCCGTCCCGGCGCGCCGGGGGTCGGTGTCGGTGGCACCTCGAACGCGTGGCGTTGTTGCGCTGAGGAGCGCCTGTTGACGATCGGCCCGCCGGGGGCGGCGGGGCTTTAACGGGTAGTATTGCAAGCCGGCGGCCAAGATCAGCGTCGTCGAAGGATCAGCACGGTGTCGAGTTGCGTCCCGTCAAAGGCGATCGGGCAATCAATGTCGTGACTGAAATCGTATGTGGCGACGTGCTGCAACTGCGGCACGCTGCGCAACAGTGACTTGAGCTGGCTGAGGTTGTAGCTACGGAAAGTCCAATGCGTCTCGTAGCGTCGCACGTCGTTATTACACCTGACGATCAAGCGCGAGCGAACGTGCTCGGTCCGCGCGCGCCGATCGGCTGGCCAACTTTGGATGTTGCAGATCACTCGTGTCCGGCCGCGCGACCCGAGCCATCGCTCCCGTCTGCGGGCCCGGTCGCTGTAGTCGGTCAGGTGCAGTCCCAGCACATACACGCCGCCCGGATTGAGCGCGTCTGCGATGCGTTGCAGGTGCGACCGAGCGGCCTTTTCGCTCAACAAATACTTGAACGTACTGACCAGACAATGTGCGATGTCGAACTTCACGGCAAACGAAAATGACTCGAGTCGAGCCTCCACAAGGCGAGCTTTGAGATGCTTCCGGCGCAGACGCTGCCGAGCGAACTGCAGCATGGCCTGACTGAGATCAAACCCGGTGACGTTGAACCCGCGCCGGGTCATGGCCGCCACGAGCCGCCCGCTCCCGCACGCCGGTTCGAGCATCCGCCGGCCGCGCGTCTGCACATGACGTTCATACACCGCCTCGACAAACGACGCCTCGGTCTCGGTATCGACATCGAAGATGACGTCGTAGTACAGCGGGTTCTCGTACCAGTCGAAGACCTCGTAGCGCGGCATGGGGCAAGTGTAGGTCGTCGCTCATCGCACGCTTCGCCCGAGGACGGGTCGAAGCGTGGCGCCCCCGGAAGTTAGAGAGCCGTCCAATCAATCGGTTTGGTGTGATCGATCATGGGCAGATCAACCTTCATCACCTCGACGTACTTTTGGGCGGCGCCGGTGTTGAAGATCACGATCGTCTCGTTGGGCTTGATCTCGCCTTCAGCAAGGGCACGTTGCAACACGCCGATGCAGGCAGCCGACTCCGGGCACAGTGAGATGCCTTCCAACTCACACGCATCGCTCATCCATTCCTTCAGTCGTGACTCGTCGGCGGCCATCGCCTTCCCGCCTGAGGCGCGCACCGCATCGAGAATCATGAAATCACCCACCGCCCCCGGCACGCGCAGACCGGCGGCGATCGTGCGCGCGTCTGTCACCGGCTCGGCGAACCGCTCGCCGGCCTCAAACGCATTGACGATCGGCGGGCAACCGCTGGACTGACAGGCGTACATCCGCGGCCGGTTGTCCGTCTCAAGCCAGCCGAGTGTGGCCAGCTCGTCGAACGCCTTGCACATGCCGATCAATCCCGTGCCCCCGCCGGTCGGATACAGAATCACATCAGGAAGTCGCCAGTGCATTTGCTCGGCGAGTTCCAGGCCCATCGTTTTCTTGCCTTCGATTCGATAGGGCTCCTTGAGCGTGGACATGTCGAACCAGCCCATCGGCTCCTTACCCTCGCGAACAATTCGGCCGCAGTCGTTGATCAGACCATCGATCAGAAAGACCTTGGCCCCGTGCAGCGCGGCTTCGTATTGATTGACGATCGGCGTATCGGCGGGCATGAACAGGTAACACTCGATCCCGGCCCGGGCGGCATAGGCGGCGAGGGCTCCCCCGGCGTTGCCGGCGGTGGGGGCGGCGACCCGTTGGATCCCGAACTGCTTGGCCATGGAAACGGCGATCGCCATGCCGCGGGCCTTGAACGAACCGGTGGGTAGCCGCGACTCGTCTTTGATATACAGATTGCTCGCGCCGAGCTGTTGGCCGAGTCGATCGCACTTCAGCACCGGCGTCATCGTCTCGCCGAGGGAAACGATGTGCTCATCTGATTCGACCGGCAGCAGCTCGCGGTACCGCCACATGCCCGCGGTCCGATCGGCCAAGGCATCGCGGGTGACATTTTTCCGTAGGGCGGCAAGGTCGTATCGCACCCACAGCGGCCGATCGTTGTGCATCGTCTGCACGACCCCGGCCGGAAGCTCCGTGCCGTCCAAGGCCGATTCGAGATGGGTGATGTAGCTGTCTTGGTTATCGGTCATCGGGGTTTGCACCGCGCAAGGGCGGGCGCCGCCTCGATCCCGGAGCATCTATATATAAGGATGCCGGGACGAGCGTCGCTCATCGGACGGACCGCAGATTACCGGAGCCTCTTCATGCGGTACACCCACCGGCCGTACGCGAGAATTGCGCGGAGGCGTTGCCGGCGCGAGGGGCGCAGGGCCGGATCGCAGCCAAAGACGGTTTCCTGCCGCCACCGCCAGTATGCCCCGCGAAGCCGAAACCGCGTTTTCACGCCCAGCCAGCCCAGCTCCCATAGCCCACCCAACGTTTCTCCGATGTTGCGCATCACAGCTTCCCAGGCCAGCGGAATAAGGATCGTCGTCGACGGAGTTGTCCGACTACCATAATCATCGCAAAATCACCAAAGAGCGTCTAACGTGAACTACCACTCAACCGTGCAGGAAGTGTACCGTCAAGCGGCCCGACAGCCGGCCCGCTCGCTGTGCTGTGTGCCGCAAAAACCGATGTTCCTGCCCGGGCTTCACATCCCCTCGATCATGCACGAGATGAACTACGGCTGCGGCAGCACGGTTCATCTCCAGGACATGACGGACGGGCAACGGGTGCTCTATGTCGGCGTCGGCGGCGGACTCGAGGCATTACAGCTGGCGTACTTCACACGGCGTCCCGGCGAGGTGATTGCTGTTGATCCCGTTCAGGAGATGCGCGAAGCCGCGAAGCGGAATCTCCAGGAGGCGGCCAAGACCAACGACTGGTTTGATCCGTCGTTTGTTGACATTCGGGATGGCGACGCTTTGGAACTGCCGGTCGAGGACGAGACGATCGACCTGGCGGCGCAGAACTGCCTGTTCAACATTTTCACCACGCAGGAAGACGGCGGGGACTTGGAGCGAGCCCTGAGCGAGATGCACCGGGTGCTTCGCCCCAGCGGGCGGTTATCGATGTCCGATCCCATCACGCCCCGCCCGATGCCCAAGCATCTTCGCAACGACCCGAATCTGAGGGCGCAGTGCATTTCCGGATGCCTGACCTACGACCGGTACATCGGGACGATGGTCGAGGCGGGCTTCGGCAGCATCGAGGTTCGGTCGCGCCGGCCGTACCGGATGCTGGACCGCCTGCGTTACGAACTGGACGAGGATCTGCTGCTGGAAAGCGTTGAGGTCTGTGCGTACAAGGTGGCGACGCCGAGCGACGGGCCCTGCGTCTTCACCGGTCGAACCGTTATTTATACCGGCCCAGACGAATCGTTTGACGACGACCGGGGCCATGTGATGCCGCGCGACATTCCGCTTGGTGTGTGCGACAAGACGGCCGAGGCACTGGCGGCGCTGGGGCGGGACGACCTGACCGTCACCGAGTCCACGTGGCATTACGCGGGCGGCGGGTGTTGCTGATCTTGTTCGTCGTCAAGAAGCGCTCGCCTTTGGCTCGCGGCTAAACGGGGCGGAATCTGATCGTGTCCACGCTCCAACTTCCCATTCTCAACGGCACGCATTTCAAGGCCCACTTCGAGGCTGAGCTCCGCGCCGCGGGAACGATCACCACGTTGCAGATCAACATCGGCTACGTCTGCAATCTCGCCTGCCACCACTGCCATGTCGAATCGTCCCCAGCTCGAACCGACCCGCAGGACAACATGGACGAGGCAACTGCGGCGCGAGTGATTGACTGGACGCTCAAGCAGCCGACATTGAAGACCGTAGACTTCACCGGCGGCAGCCCCGAGATGAACCCCCACTTCCGGCTGATGGTCGAGACATTTCGGGGGCAGGGCCTGCATGTCATAGACCGCTGCAACCCCACGATCATCGGGTTCGTCGACAAGAAGACGGGTGAAGACTATTCGTGGGTTCCTCAGTTTCTCGCCGCGAACCAGGTCGAGGTCGTTGCGTCCATGCCTTGTTACTCGCAGGAGAACGTCGACGCCCAGCGGGGGCGCGGCGCGTATGACGACTCGGTCGCCGGCCTGCTGAAGCTCAATGGGGTGGGCTACGGGATCGAGCCGTCGCTGCCGCTGAACCTCGTGTACAACCCGGTCGGGCCGCATCTTCCGCCGGCCCAGGACGTTCTGGAAGTCCAGTACAAGCGCGAGCTGCAGCAGCGTTTCGGGTTGGTCTTCAATGAACTGTGGACGATCACCAACATGCCGATCAAGCGCTGGCGGCATCAGTTGGAGCGCCAAGGCCAGCTTGAGCCGTACATGAGCCTGCTGATCGACAACTACAATCCGGACACGATCGACGGCCTGATGTGCCGGCGCCAGATCAGCATTGACCCGCAAGGACGCCTCTACGACTGTGATTTCAATCAAGCGTTGGGCATGCACACGCCGGGCCTGGAAGCGGCATATATCTGGGAAGAAACAGCCGATGCGCTGGCTGAGCGCGTGATCGCAACTGGCGACCACTGCTATGGTTGCACGGCTGGATGCGGTAGCAGTTGCGGCGGCGCGATCACCTGAGCGCGCTCGCTCAAACCCGCCGATGCGCAGCTCCGCAGCAACGCAAATCGACGTAGTGCAACCGCCGCGCCAAACTGCCGCGCCGATGCTTGGCGCACCGGTGTCGATAAGGGCTCGTTTACCATTTGCAAACTGTTTTTGGAATTGACTTGTGCGAGGGGGGGGTTGTTCCCTAAAGTATGTTGGGACGACCTTGGCAGGAACCCCCGACAAGGCAACGCGAATTCCACAGGCGCCGGTCGGAGCTCCGACACGATCGGCGCCTGTTCATTTGAGATGGCGTCGTGACAAGGTTTAGCCGACGGGCTTGACCCGGTGCTCTTCGTATCGATGTGCGTCTTGCGCAGGAACAAGCTTCGCTATCGCACAGCCCCGGCTCAATCATCCACACCGCGTGGCTCAACAGGCGAGCTGAGCAGGGCCTCGTGCGTCTTGGGGCTGAACCGGCTGCCCAGCAGCGGAAGGCGGCGGTTCGGATTAGCTTGTTGCGGCAGCAAGGGACGTACGAGCCAGATGACAAACACAGTGATCAGCGAGGCGAGCCACATCATCGGCAGCCATCCCATGAACACGACGAAGCTCGTGACCAGCAACACCAACAACGCGGTCGGAATCATCCCCTCCCACGCCAGCCGCATGAGCTGATCGTATCGAAACCGCGGCAACGTCCAGCGGAGAGCCATGGTCAGGCAGATCATGGCGAAGACCTTGGTCATCACGATGCCGAACTGCAGCAGGATCATGCCGATGCCGCCCGCCATCGGAAGATCAAGCCCCCATAGCGGATTGATCGACCAACCGCCGAGGAACAGCACCGTGAAGAACGCGCTGCCGACGATCATGTGCCCGTACTCCGCCAGGAAGAACAACACCCACTTCATCGAGGAATACTCGGTGTGGAATCCGCCGACGAGCTCGGTCTCCGCCTCCGCCAGATCAAAGGGGAGCCGGTTGGTCTCCGCGAGCATGCAGATATAAAACAGCAACGCCGCGATCGGCTGGTGAATCAAGAACCACTGCCCCTGAAGCTGCTGCTCGATCATCTCGTCGGGGCGAACGGTGCCGGCGGTGAGGATCAAGGTCAGGATGGCGAGGCCCATCGGTATCTCGTAGCTGACCATCTGCGCCGAGGCGCGGAGGCCGCCGAAGAACGAGTACTTGTTGTTCGACGACCAGCCGGCCAGGGCCAGGCCGTATACCCCCAGCGACGTGATCGCCACGAGGTAGACGACGCCGATGTTGACGTTGGCGACCGTGATCTCGACTGTCTCGGAGCCGATCTGGAGCGTGCCCGCCCACGGGATGATCGCGAAACTGATCAGGGCGGGGATGAGCGCGAACGCCGGGGCCAGGATGAACAACACGCGGTCAGCCCGAGTGGGAATGAAATCCTCCTTGACAATCAACTTGATCGCATCGGCGATGGGTTGCAGCAGGCCCAGCGGCCCCACGCGATTGGGTCCGCACCGATCCTGCATCCACGCGGAGAGCTTGCGCTCCAGCAGCACCAGGTACAGTGCTCCCACCGCGATGAGATGGATGATCACGAGGATCACCCCCACGGAGACGATCAACTGAAGCGTGATGAACTCAGGGAGCCAGTCGGGCATGGGGCGGGCAGTGTATCAGCTTGGTTCAAGTTGGTCCGGACGTCGAAACCGCTCTGGCCCCGTCCTGAAACGGCACGCGGCGCAACGCCACGGTCATCGGTTCTTCGCCGCCTCTTGTGCAGATCCCGCTTGTGCCTGGACCGTCTGGATATCGAGCGCGTCTTGGGAGCGGCCGGGCTCGTGGCTTGGAAAGTAATCCTGCAGCGCAGCCACCGACCACGCCCCCGCCCGCAGAGCCACGATCGCCTTGACCACCGCGTTAGCGCCCGTGATGGTGGTGATCATCGGCACCCCAGCTCGAACCGCGGTGGCTCGAATCTTCCCCTCGTCGGTGTGAGCGCCCTTTCGCGTCGGCGTGTTGATGATGAGGTGAATCTCGCGGTTGGCGATCTTGTCCAGAATGTTCGGACGCGCCCCCTCCGAGATCTTCCGCAGCAGGACTGTGTCCACCGAGTATTCATGCAGAAGCTCGTGCGTGCCCTTGGTCGTGAAGACTGTGAACCCCAGCGACACCAACGTCCGCGTGAACTGTACGCAATGCGATTTGTCGGAATCTCGCACCGATAGAAAGACGTTGCCCTGCGTCGGCAGCTCGATTCCGGCCCCCATCTGCGCCTTCGCCAGGGCGATGTGAAGTGATCGATCCATGCCCATTACTTCCCCGGTCGAGCGCATCTCAGGGCCGAGGATCACATCCACCCCCGGAAATCGCGCGAAGGGAAAGACCGACTCTTTCACCGAGAAGAACCCCGCATCCGGGATTTCCTTCACGCCAAGCTCCGTCAGCGACGCGCCCATCATCACCTTCGCCGCGACGCGGGCCCACGACTGGCCTTTGGCTTTCGAGACGAACGGCACCGTGCGCGAGGCCCGTGGGTTCACTTCCAGGATATAGACCTCGTCGTTCTTGACCGCCATCTGCACGTTCATCAAGCCGCGGACCTTGAGGCGCTCCGCCAAGCGACGCGCAATGTCCTTGATCTGATCGACCACTACCGGTCGAAGCGAGTAGGGCGGGATCGTGCACGCCGAGTCGCCGGAGTGAATCCCCGCTTCCTCGATGTGCTCCATCACCCCGCAGATCAGCGCTCGTGGCTCGTACTCCGACCCCTCCGTGCCTTCGTGCCTCCGTGCCTCTGTGCCTTCCCCAAAATCCCCCACCACATCGACATCGACTTCGATCGCTTCCGAGAGGAACCGGTCGATGAGCACCGGCGCATCGGCCAGGTCGGACACATCGACGGCGGTGCGCATGTATCGCCGCAGTGACACTTCGTCGAAGCAGGTTTCCATCCCGCGCCCACCCAGGACATAGCTCGGGCGAACCAGCACCGGATACCCGATTCGAGTCGCCACACTGACCGCCTCGTCCAGCGAATAGGCGATGCCGTTGTACGGCTGGGTCATCCCCAGTTCTTCAAGCATCACCTTGAACCGATCTCGATCCTCCGCCAAGTCGATCGAATCCAGGGCCGTGCCGATGAGGGGAACACCCGCGGCCACGAGGCCGTGCGCGAGGTTCAGCGGCGTCTGCCCGCCGAACTGCACAATGCAGCCCGCCACCTTGCCGCTTCGATCCGGGACGTCGATCCCCCCGCCGTTGAGCCGCTCGACCACGTTCAGCGTATCTTCCAGCGTCAACGGCTCGAAGAACAGGAGGTCCGATGTGTCGTAATCCGTGCTCACCGTCTCCGGATTCGAGTTGATCATCACCGACTCGAATCCCATTTCCCGGCAGGCGAACGCAGCCTGGCAGCAGCAGTAGTCAAACTCGATGCCCTGGCCGATGCGGTTCGGCCCGCCCCCGAGGATGATGATCTTGCGGCGATCGGTGACGCGGATTTCATCCTCGCAGACAACGCCGGGCAAGCCCGGGGCTATATATGGTGTTTCGTACGTCGAGTAGTAGTACGGCGTCAGGGCTTCGAACTCGGCGGCGCAGGTGTCCACCAGCTTGTACACCGGCTCGATCTTGAGACGCTTGCGGTGATCGCGGACTTGCAGAATCGTGTCCGTCGAAATCCCATCGAGATACACATACGCCAACTGCGGATCGGAATAGCCCAACTGCTTGGCTTTGAACAAGACGTCGCGGGGCAGATCGTCGAGTCGCTCATATAAGAAAAGCTCGTCCTCGAACTCGACGAGTTGCTGGATCTGATCCAAGAACCACGGGTCGATGTGCGTCAAGGCCGCGATGCGGTCGATCGACCATCCCATCTTCATCGCGTAGCGGACGAAGTAGAGCCGGCCCTGGCTCGGGACGCTGAGCTTGCGCATCAGCGTTTCCTCGGGAATGGGCCAGACGACTCTGGAACCATCGGCGGCGACGAGGGGATCGGATTCAGTCGGCCCAACCCGGGCGGCGGCTCGTTTGGCCAAGAGCCAATGATCGTTGCGATCCAGCCCCAACCCGAAGCGCTTTACCTCCATGGACCGGATCGCCTTTTGCAGGCTCTCCTTGAATGTTCGGCCGATGCTCATCGCCTCGCCGACCGATTTCATCTGCGTGGTAAGGGTCTCGTCGGCTTCGGGGAACTTCTCGAAGGTCCAGCGCGGCATCTTGGTGACGACGTAGTCGATCGACGGCTCAAAGCACGCGCTGGTCGTGCCCGTGACATCGTTCCGCAGCTCGTCCAGCGTGTACCCCACCGCGAGCTTGGCCGCGATGCGGGCGATGGGGAACCCCGTGGCCTTGGACGCCAGGGCGGAGCTGCGCGACACGCGCGGATTCATCTCGACGACGACCATCTCGCCGTCGCGCGGGTTGACGGCAAACTGGACGTTGGAGCCGCCCGTATCGACGCCGATCGCTCGCATGATGGCGATCGCCGCGTCTCGCATTCGTTGGTATTCCTTGTCCGTCAACGTCTGGATTGGGGCCACGGTGATCGAGTCGCCCGTATGGACGCCCATCGCGTCGATATTCTCGATGCCGCAGACAATCACACAGTTGTCCTTGCGGTCGCGAACGACTTCCAGCTCGAACTCCTTCCACCCGATGACGGACTGATCGATCTCGATCTGGCCGATCATGGAGGCGTCGATCCCACGCTGGACCAGGTCCTCAAATTCGTCGCGGTTGTAGGCGATGCCGCCGCCGGCCCCCCCCATCGTGAACGCGGGGCGGAGGATCACGGGCAGACCGATCTCGTCAAGAAACCGCCAGGCTTCGTCCAGATTGGTCACCGTCAGCGCCCGTGGCAGCCGCAGGCCGATCGACTTGATCACCGCGATGAACTTCTCGCGATTCTCGGCCCGGTCGATCGCCTCCCGCGTGGCCCCGATCATCTCGATCCCGAACTTCGCCAAGGTCCCGTCGTCATACAACGCACAAGCGGTGTTCAAGGCGATCTGGCCGCCCAGGGTCGGCAGCAGGGCATCGATCGGTGTGCCGTTGGCCTTCTCCTTGGCGATGATCTTGGTGACCGCTTCGAGCGTGATCGGCTCGATGTACGTGCGGTCGGAGAACTCCGGGTCGGTCATGATCGTCGCTGGGTTGGAGTTGACCAGCACGATGCGGTAGCCGTCCTCCCGCAAGGCCTTGCACGCCTGGGTCCCTGAATAGTCAAACTCACAGGCCTGGCCAATGATAATCGGCCCGGAACCCAGGATCAGAATCGTGCTGATGTCATCGCGTCGGGGCATGGTGCGTCAGCGCAAACTCCGTGACAATAGCCCTCATCCCGCGATCACTCCACGGTCTTTTGACTTTGTTGGAAGGTACGAGCGGATAGGCTCTGCCTGATGAAAAGTGGGACGGGCATCTCGCCCGTCTGCAAGAGCAAAAAAACGACGGGCTGGAAGCCCGTCCCACTAAGATCGAAGGGCACTCTTTTGATCCATCAGACAGAACCTAGGCCCTCTGCCACGAGCGTGGGCGAGGTTCCGGCCCCTTAGAGGGCCCGGTGTTTGACAACGCACCTCCACCGCCGGACGGTACCACCGCGTCATGACCCCGCTGCTGATCGTCATTTTCGCCGTTACCGGCTGGATCGCCCTGACCCTCGGTCTGAAGTGGGCCGGGGTATGGCTTTTTTCCCATGGACCGGGGGGCGATTCGGTGACGGGGCTGATGGCTTTAGCGACCCAGGTGTACAGCCGTCTGATGCATCGGGCCCAGTACGAGGGACTCAAACACGTACCGCAAACGAATCAACCGGGAGGCCTGATTGTGGTTTCCAATCACGGAAGCCCGATCGATCCGGTGCTGATCCAGTCCGCCTGCGGCTTCGTGGTCCGCTGGATGATGGCGGGCGACATGATGATCCCCCAATTGGGCTGGCTGTGGCGTCACCAACGAATGATCCCGGTGGCCCGAGATGGCCGCGACCTCGGCCCGGCGCGGGAGGCGATCCGGCATGTCCAGGCTGGGGGTGTCCTGGGGGTTTTTCCCGAAGGGGCGCTCGTTCGACCGCGCGAACAGATCCGCCCCTTCCTTCCCGGGGTCGGCTTCATGATCGCCAAGACCCGCGCGCCGGTGCTGCTATTGTGGCTAAGCGGCACGCCGGAGGCGACCCATCTGGGGTCGGCCCTCACCACCCGCAGCCACGCCCGAGTCAGGTTCATCGACCGTCTGGAGTTTGGCGACGAGCGCGATCCGGCCGCGATCACCCAGACGCTTCGTCGCCTGATGGCTGAAGCGACCGGCTGGCCGCTGTGCGACGAGCCGCTGGCGCCGGCTCCGGTTGAGGTAGTCGATCCGTTTGGCGCGCCTCAGCCCCCAGATTCTGACGCCGTTTCTTGAGATTGGTCGGCGACCGAGCGAAACCGGCCAGGCCCCACTGTCACGGTGCAGACCATCCGGTACGATGCCGTGATGATCTGCCGCATCGAGGGTGAACTGGTGGCGGCTCAGGACGGCCGTGTCGAGCTTGCCTGTGGGGCGCTGACGTATGAACTGATGGTGCCCGCCGTCGAGCAGCAACCGCTCAGCGGATCGCTCGGCACCCGGATCGAGTTTTACACCCTGCACGTGCTGGAGAGCCAGGGCCAAGGCGCGGTGTATGTGCCCCGGCTCTTTGGGTTTCGATCGGCCCAGCAGCGGGCCTTTTTCGAGCTGCTGACCACCGTCAAGGGACTGGGTTCGCGCAAGGCCCTACGAGCGATGCGCTTGCCCCATCAGGTCATCGCCCAGGCGATCGCGGCCAAGGACGTTCAACTCCTCACCTCCTTGCCGGAGATCGGCAAACGCAGAAGCGAAACGATCGTGGCCCAGCTCCACGGCAAAGTGGAGGGCTTTCTTGAGCTCAAACCGTCGGCGAGCTCGACCGATCCGAATTCGTCGGCCGAGCCGAGCACCAGTGCGATGATCAGTGACGCGCTGGCCGCGCTGTGCCAACTCGGTGAATCGAACCTCGAAGCCCACGGGCTCATCGAACGAGCCTTGGCCGTCGATCCCGGCCTGGATTCCGCCGACGCCCTGGTAACGGCCGCCTACCGTCTCAAGGAGCCGGCGTGACGCTGCCTGCGGTTTCGGACACAATGCGGGTAATCGTCCGCCCGGCGGGACGATTTGAGAACCGACCATGCGCTATGCGATGATCATGGCGGGGGGCGCAGGCACACGACTCTGGCCGATGAGTCGGCGCGATCGGCCCAAGCAGTTGATTCCGCTGATCGATGGCCGATCACTGCTGAGCCTGGCCGTCGACCGCCTCGAGGGTGTCGTAGAGCCCGACCGCCGGCTGCTGTGTACGAGTGAGGCGCATCGCGCGCTCATTCACGAGGTGCTGCCGGGTTTCACCGATGAGCAGATTCTCGGCGAGCCGATGGGGCGCGACACCGTCAACGCCATCGGCTTCACGGCCGCGGTGCTCGCCAAGCAAGACCCCGACGCTGTGTTCGCCGTGCTGACCGCGGACCACATCATCGAACCGCAAGACGAGTTCCGGCGAAAAGTCATCCTGGGCTTTGAGCTGGTGGAACAAGATCCGACGCGCTTTGTGACCTTTTCCATCATGGCCACGCATCCCTCCACCGCCTACGGCTATGTGGAGCGCGGCGCTGCCATCCCCGGGTTCCAGGCTGCTTACATCGCCAAGCGCTTTGTCGAGAAGCCGGATGCCAAGACCGCACAGCAGTATCTCGACGCGGGAACGTTCGGATGGAACGGCGGCATGTTCGTCTTTGCGGCCAAGCAGTTCCTCGAAGCGCTGCAATGGTTCAAGGGCGCCTCGTACGAAGGCGTCAACCGCATCGGTGAGGCTTGGGGCACGCCCAGACAGCAGGCTGTGCTCGAAGAGGTGTACCCCAAGCTGCCCAAGATCAGCGTTGACTACGCGGTCATGGAGCGAGCCGCACAGGACGAGCGCATCACGGTCTGCACCGTCGCGATGGGCGTGTGGTGGATGGACGTCGGCTCGTGGCCAAGCTTCGGTGAAACGCTGACCGAAGATCAGCACGGCAACCGAACCAACGCACGCACCACGCACCTGGACTCGCGCCGCGTCCTGGCTGTCTCCGACGATCCGAATCACACCATTACAACCGTCGGCTGCACCGATCTGGTCATCATCCACACCAAGGACGCGACGCTGGTCTGCCCGCTCTCACAAACCCAGCGCGTCAAGGAGCTCGCCCAAGAAGTGGACGAGTCGTTGCGGTGAGGAAGGTGGTGGTTCGTTGTTGGTGGTTAGTTATTGGTGGTTGAATTGGGGAAGGTGTGCATGCGCTTCTTGGCGATCGATCTTGGGGACAAACGAACGGGACTGGCGATCGGCGACGACGAGACGAAAATCGCCTCGCCCTTGACGGTGATCGAAATCGTGCGCGGTGATGCGCTGATCGACGCGATCGGAAATTCGATCAAAGACCATGCGCCCGACGCGATCGTCCTCGGCCTTCCGCTGAATATGGACGGCACCGAGGGCCCGCAAGCGAAGCTGGTCCGTGAGTTCGGCGAGCAGTTGCACAAGTGCTGCGGGCTCGAAGTTCATTACCACGATGAACGGCTGACGAGCTTCGCCGCCGATCAACAGATGGCCCGCACCGGCCGGACCCACAAACAGAAGAAGCGATTGCGCGACGCCCTCGCCGCCGCCGAAATCCTGCGGGATTTCTTGAGCGACCGTGATTGAAGAGAACCTCGAACAAGACGAACACGTTCTTGACGGAACACTGATTAGCGGCAACAGATCGCTGATCATTTCCATCGCCTGCCTGTTAGTCCTGATTTGGCTTGCTGCGACCGGCTTCACTACTCTGGCCGCGGGCCTGCTGATAGTTTTTGTCCTCCTTGTCGCGTACAGGATGATGCGCCCGCTGGGCGGCGGATGGCATGAGCGGGTCCAGCTGGTGATCACGAAAGCGGGGCTGACAATCATTCGCGCTAACGGTCGGTCGTACCTCACAGACTGGAGCACGTTTGAATCGGTTCGGCTCGAGGAACTCTCCTTCGGCCTGCCTCACTCGCCTGACACCAGGCAGTTCAAGCTCACGTTCAGCAACGCGTACAAGCCGACGATCAGCGCCTTCATTCATACACGCACGGCTGAGAAAGCCATCTTTCTCATGCCTGTCGAGTTTGCATTCGAGGCTCCACTGCAGGAAGCGACGATGCTTCGCGACGCGCTGGTTGCGTTGATCCAGTCGCGCGAGGAACCTCTTCGTGGGGTCAAACGCGAATCGCCTGACCCGGACGTGCTATTCCGCCTGAATCACTGCATGCAATGTCTGTATTCTCTGACAGGGCTCAGCCGTGATGGCGCGTGCCCTGAGTGCGGCTGGACCTTTGATCGCAGCATGTTCCTACTCGACGGGCAAGTACACTCACGGAGCAAGGCGACCGCCGCGACACAGATTCTTGGCATCGTCACGGCCCTCGGATCCGTCATGGCATCAATGAGTTCGCCAACTGTAGGGATGTTGTGGTTCGTTGTCGGCATAACAGTCTTAGCGATCATTATTCCCGCAGTGCTTGGACGCAGAGGAGCGCTCCAGTTTCTCGCCACCTCGCGCGGGATCGAGGAATGGCGAGGCATGCGCTGTACGACTTCCCACGCATGGAACGATCTTGGCACATTGCACACGACCGAAGATGAATTCGCCCGGTCTCGCTTTGTATTGTGGTATGACGTCAAGGATCGAATACGATTAAGTCGGCTATTCAAAGTCTGGATCACATCACCCGCGGGCAAGCCCGTCGTCGACATTCTCCTGCGAGCGACGCCCGAGGCGGGACGGATGATCTGTCACGAAATAGACCGCCGGTGGGCGGATGGCCAGAAGCGGGCAAGCGGGGAACGCACATAGCGTGCGTCTTGGGATGCACCGTCGCGCGGGCTAGCGCGCCGGATGCATGAAACTAAGGTGCATCTCCGCGTGGCGGCAATGCATCTTCACCCAATCTTCGTGCGTCATCGCTCCAAGCAAGGGACTTGGCTGCGTCATGCGCTCCCCGCTGTCGATTCGCCCCACGGCATCGCGTAGAGCCGAAACCGCGTCTTCCCATGTCGTTTCCGGATCAGGCAGCACCACATTCATTCGGGCCGGCAACTTGATCCCAGGCTTCATCGGTTTCGTCAAGATACGCTTCTTGAAAGGTCGAGCGAGCACTCGAAACGGAAGCGGCGCCGTGAAACTAAATCCGTCGATCGCACCGTCAATGAAGAACGTCACGTGCTGAACGATCTGCGCCGGCGTCCAGTTGCCATCGGCGCAAAGGGACTCGCCGGTCTCGGACGTGACCGCCCCAAGCTGCTCCACATCACGCAAGATCTCGTGCAGCGTGTGGAATCGAAGTTTCCGGCGCGGCGCCACCTTCCGAGTATCAATCGCCGTATCACTCGGCATGTCCACACGCCTGAGCGTCCAGGAACCACTTCAACTCGCCCTGAGCCGGCAACACCCCCTTGATCGGCAGCTCGTCCAACGATTCGTGACCACTGGCCAACCGTTCGATCATCGGCGCCTTGGCCGAGCCGGTCACGAGCACGGCGATCATTCGCGCCGCGTTGATCAGCGGGAAAGTCATCGTCACGCGCTTCGGCGGATCGGCCTGCTTCGCCTCCACCCGCCGGATGAGGTGTATGCGTTCGTGCAGAACCTCCAAGCCGGGAAACAGACTCGCGGTATGCCCGTCCAGCCCCATCCCCAAAAGGACGAAGTCCAGCCGGTCCTCCCCTGGTTGGCGACGTTGCAGCACTTCACGCAACTGCGACTCGTAGTCGGAATCAGCCGTTTCCGACATCGCGGGGATGGCGTGAACATGATCCGCAGGAATCCCCGAGTGCACCACGATCGTCTCGTTGATCATTCGGAAGTTTGAGCGTTCATCATCAAGCCCAACGCAACGCTCATCGACGAGCCACAGGTGCGTGTGCGCCCACGGCAGTTGGCGGCAGTTTGGATCGTACATCAGCCGTTCGTACAAGGGCTGGGGCGTGCGGCCGCCGGACAACGCGAGATGGAAGTCGCCGAACTGTCGGACGCAGGTCACCGCCCGGGCGACGATCTCCGCCGCCAGAAGATCGACGAGCTGATCCGTCTGGGCGACAACCACCTCGCCGGGCAGCGGCGGTCCCACCAAGGTCGACTCGTCCAAGTCGTACGTTTTCGCGTCGTCCGGGCGCTGAAGTTTTGGCCGGGGCTGGATCATCGATCCTCATCATAATGACCTCACGGGGGTCGCTTGACCAGTGCCCGGGCCCGCAATCTTTGCGACCAGCCGTGGCCGTGCCGAGGACGCCTTCTACACTTTGAGCATGGTTGGACTGCTCACGTGGCCCACGTACGGAACGTGGTTCCCCGGTCAAGGCAGAGGTCGCATCGACCTTGAACCGGATCAGCCCGTCCGCTCGGTGCCCGAGCCGGTCCCCCTTGACGCCGCCCGTCGGCCGCGCGATGCCCCCTGGCCACCGGTTCGACTCGATGATCACCAGCGGCGGGCCGTGGCGAAGGACCTGATGCGCATCGCCGAGCTGCGCGAATTCAAGCTGCACCTGGTCATCGTCGCCGAAGATCACGTGCACGTGCTTCTCTCGGGCGAACCCCAGGACGACATCCCTCGGCTCGTGCAGTTGATCAAGGGGGCGCTGAGCCGCAAGCTCACCGTCGTCGCCGGTGATTCGCCGCCGCGCTCATCGTCCGGCCGGGCGCTACCCCACCACAAGTGGTGGACCCGGCAATACGCCTTCCTCACCGTTGACAACCGAGCCGCGCTCGATCATATCTGGCCGGAACTTCTTGCTCATGCCCAGCAGGACGACGTGCTGTGCGAGGTGTTCAGCGACCGCCCGTCCATCCCGGTGGATTGAGGCGATCGTGGTGGTGCGGCGCTATCATTTCCCGTATTGATACGACCCATCCCACGGAATTGACGATCATGGTTGGACGGCAATTTGCAACGCTCGCTCTGTTAGCTGCTTCGGCGCTCGGCCTCGTTGCGGCGCAACAAGATACGGCCGATCGTCCGAGTGGCGAAGTGTACCAGCCGCCGACGCAGCCGCTCGATCCGCGCATCGATCCGAGCAAGCTCACCGAGTATGACCCGCCGCCGCTGCCGCAGCAGTTGATCCTGCCCATGCCGCCGCAGTTTCGCATCGCGCAGCAGCCTGAGCAGGTTCCCATCAGCGGCGAGCATTGGGATAAAGCCCACCAAGCGCTCGCCCGCGGTCTGGCCTATCTCCGCTCTGCGCAGAACCAGGACGGCGGCTGGTTGACCGATACGCAAGCCGCTCCGACCGATGAGCCGGACAAGCCGGCGCCGATCGCGGTGGCGGTGACCGCGCTCGCCGCGAAAGCGATCATCCAGGCGCAGCCGCAGGCCCTGAACGACGCCGCGTTCCACCGAGCGATCCGTTTCATGCGCTCAGCCCAAAACGACGACGGCTCATTCGAAGGCGGCGCGCTGACCAACTATGTCACGTCGGTGGTGGTCATGGCCCTGGCCGGCGCCGACGAACAGGATTTCCACGATGAGATCCACGACGCCACGCACTGGCTGGTCATCAAGCAGTGGGACCAGACCGAAGGACTGACCGCCAAGCAGGACTGGTTCGGCGGGGCGGGCTACGGCAACCGGGGTCGACCCGATGTTTCCAACACCCAGACGATGCTCGATGCGCTGTACGAGGCCGGGATGAGTCCCGACGAACCGGCCGTTCAACGGGCGCTTGCATTCATCTCACGCGCACAAAACCTTCAGGCGACGAACAAAGCGGAGTGGTCGGGCAACGACGGCGGATTCGTGTATACCCCGGCCAACGGTGGTGAGTCATTCGCCAGCCAGGCCGCGGGCGAAGGTCGGTATGGTGAGATCGTCCCCGCCGGTCAACAGCGCAGTCTGCGCAGCTATGGCTCGATGACCTACGCCGGTTTCAAGAGCATGTTGTATGCGGGGCTTTCACCCGATGATGTGCGTGTCCGCGCCGCCTTCGATTGGATCCGCAACCACTGGACATTCGATGAGAACCCCGGTTTGGGTCAACAGGGGCTGTACTACTACTACCACACGATGTCGCGCGCCCTTCGCGTCGCCCAGCAGGACACGATCACCGACGTCGATGACGTGGCCCACAACTGGCGTGAGGAGCTCATTGATGCGATCGCAACACGCCAGCGCGAGGATGGCAGTTGGCGGAACACCGCTGACCGCTGGCTCGAAGGCGAGCCGGTGATGGCGACGGTGTACGCGCTACTGGCCCTGGAAGAGGCGCTCAAGCCGACGCTCCAAACAGAATAGACCGCGAAGCCGCAAGCGGATGCAGACGCCCATGGAGTGCAATCCCGACGCCCATGGATTGCAATCCATGGGTTGAAACGCCTACGATCGGGTTCATCGTCACTCAAGGGAACATCATGCGTTTTCACCGATTCAAGATCCGGTTGGTCGCCGCATTGTTTTTCGTTGTCACACCCGCAACCGCACAGGAACCGGCGCCGCTTCAATTTGCGGTCACCTATGACGCGGCGATCACCGACTCGTTCTCCGGGCGCGTATACGTCATGCTCGGCAGCGGCAGGATCGAGCCACGATTCGGGCCTAATTGGTTCAATACGCAACCCTTCTTTGCCATGGACGTGCAAGAGTGGAAACCAAACACGCCGCTCGTCTTCGACGACTCGGCGCTGAGTTTCCCAGACCCGATCCAGCAACTGGCTGAGGGGAATTACTCGATCCAAGCGGTCATGCGGCTGAATCTCGATTCGCCTTCGATCGGTCGTGGACCCGGCACCGCGTATAGCAAAGCCTCAGTGCAACAACTCGACGGCGCCTCGACCGGCGAGATGCGATTGTTCATCGATCAAGTTGTACAACCGTCGTTGCGAAGGGATGTTGATACCGATCAGCGCAAACTCGTTCGTCTTCGAAGCGAATTGCTCAGTGCCTTCTACGGCCGTGACATTTTTATGGAGGCAGCGGTCGCGCTGCCGCAGGGATATCACGACAATCCTTCGCGGCGCTATCCAGCTTTGTACGTCATTCCCGGGTTCGGTGGGAATCATCGAGGCGCGCTGGCATGGGGTCGGCGGTTGGTTCGCTCTGATGTAGATGGAATTGTGACGATCGGGCTGAACCCGCGATGCCTCACGGGTCATCACGTCTTCGCAGACTCAGCCAACAACGGACCGCGCGGCCAGGCGCTCATCGAGGAGATGATTCCCCATCTTGAACGCGAGTTCCGCATCGTGGCGCAACCGACCGGTCGGTTTCTCACTGGCGCATCATCGGGCGGTTGGTCGAGTCTGTGGTTGCAGGTGACGTATGCCGACGTTTTCGGCGGCGTGTGGTCGATTGTGCCCGACCCCGTTGATTTTCGCGATTTCCAGCGCATCAACCTCTACCAGACCGGCGAGAACATGTACGTGGACGAGACCGGAAACCGCAGGGCGATTGCGCGCCGCGGCGACGAGCCGATGCTTTGGTATGACGACTTCGCGAAGATGGAAGTCGTGCAAGGCCCCGGTGGACAGTTGTATTCCTTTGAGGCCGTGTTCAGTCCGCGCGGACCCGATGGCAAACCAATGCCACTGTACGGCCGAGAGACTGGCGAAGTGAATACGGACGTTGCGAATGCCTGGAGGAAATACGACATCGGTCTCGTACTCAAAGAGAATTGGCCCACGCTTGAATCGAAACTCACGGGCAAGCTGCGTATCTTTGCCGGCGAGAAAGATACGTTCTATCTGGAAGGCGCGGTTCGGTTACTCAAACAAACGCTTGATGAGCTCGGAAGCGATGCTGTGGTCGAGATTCTTCAAGGGCGCAATCACGGGAACGTCGCAGACCGGGCGCTGGGGCAGCGTATTCACCAGGAGCTGCGCGCGGTGTTCGACACGCATCACCCCCAGTACGCGACATCCACGCCCCAGGACGCAGCGCCTTGACACAACCTGAGCCGGCGTCCGGCTTACTGTGGCCGCTGCCCCGCTCCGGCCGCATCGTCCTCCTGCGGCGCCGCCCCCGCCCAATCGCGTCGCCCTTTGGTCGCTGAATCGCCGGCATTCCGAACACGGGCGATGGAGCGCGGGCACACGATATCGATGTGACGGGTCCGCTGCAGATGAAGCGTCACCGATTCGCCGCGCGGTCGAGTCAGCCGAACGGAACTGCCGCCGACCAAGACAATCGCCAGATCCGTGGTCGCCGAGTCGCTCTTCATGCTGCGGACGACGATCGTGTCCCCGCCCGTTGCGGTGACAACGATCTTGTCATCCAGCACGTCGAGCTTCACGCCTTCACGCTGCACGGATTCGGTCAACTGCAGTTGGAACTCTTCCAGCGGTTCATGGTCCACGTTGAAGACGGCCACGAAACGTTCGGAGTAATCCACGAGAAAACCCGGGATTTCACACACGGCGCCGGCCTCCGAACCGAGTCCGACCAATTCGAGAATCACCGGCCGACCGATGTGGCGTTCGAGCATGGGCTCATAGGCGTTGCCCGCCGCGCCGACCAGCGTCTTACTGAGGTCATCGATCTTTGTGCGTTGGGTCTTGACCACGCCGCCGACCATACCGCCCTTGCCCACTTTCCCGGCAAACATGCCCATGACCTGGGTCAGCGCGTCGCGCAGGGTATTGACCACATTACGAACCCATCGCCATGACCGCCGCCACGGCCCGGGGTTGAAGCTGCGACGAATCTGACGCCTCCGAACACGGCGCTCGTTGGGGGTCAGCGCCTCTTCAATCCTGCACAGCGCCAGACATTGGCCCAGCTCATCATCGAACAGCATGGCGCTGGTCTTGGTCAACCCCCGCTGGGTTTGGTACGGTGCGTCGAAGCGCACCTCGAGTCCCTGACTGTAAACGACCAGATCACCCCAAAGTACCTGACCGCCTGTGGTCAAAAGCGTCACGTGATGATCGTTCAGCAGCTTCAGGCATTTGTCACGCTGTCGTCGACGAATAACGGCCCCAAGCATTGACGCGACAATGACGACAAGGACGGTCCACAAGAACAGATTGTCCAGACCCAGCCCGGACCCCGATGAGGCAGCGTCGCTTTGCGCCAGAATCGTCGCCGCGATCATCGCTCACGCCTCCGTCAACAGTCGCCGCACCCAAACGGCGTACATCACGGCCATCGCCAGGAGTATGGCCCCGACCGCCTGGTGAGCTGTCGTCACCACAACTTCCAGCGTGGGGATCGCCTCGCCTTGCGGGCGCGCCTCAGTAGGCACGATGATGAACGAGGCAATGCCAAGCAACACTTGCAATCCGACGGTGTGAACCATCCCCTTTCCAACCCGCTTAATGGTTCGTTGGTTCGCATACAACCCCCAGGCGCGCACGCCGCAAAAGAGAACCAGCGCCAGGACCAACAACGAGCCAACAAAAGAATGGCCGTGCAGCAAGCCCATCCGCAGACCGGGCGGAATGTCCGGTAGCGGTTGAATATGACGAAACCACGTACCGAGTGTGAGCTGCAACACGATCGCCGCGACCAACACGGCGCTGATGGTTCGATCCGTCTTGGCGGTCTTGGCTACGAAAGGTTCCTCGCCGCTGAGCCACGTTTTCGACGTCGCCATCGCGATCACGATGAGCAACGCGAAAAATGCTTGTGCGACTACGCCATGCACGACGCCAAGGAACACGCTGCTTTCAGTGACGCGTGTGCCGCCAAGCACGCCCTGAATGATCACAACCGCCACGGCGCCAATGACAAGCCACCGAAGCCAACGACGACGATCGACACGCCATACCTGGATCGCCAACACGATCGTGGTGAGTCCAACCAGCAGACCCCACAGCCGATGCGTGTGCTCTGCAAACGAGCCGATGTCGCGTTGCATCATTGTCAGTGGAAAGAGAACCATCGGATAACCGTTGGAGGTGAGCCAGCCTTCGACGGCCATGCCGGCCTCAAGTCCGGTCACGATCCCGCCAGCGATCATCAGCAGCAGTGTCGTCACGGCCGTGAGCAGGGCAAACCGCATCGTCCAGTTGATTTGGGCCGGTTCAGCCGGCGCTGAGCGCGAACCCGCGGCTGCGCCGAGCGTGCACAGCCCAACGGCCGCGGCCAGAAACCCGCCGATCCACCACAGCCCGGCAACGACGACCTCGCCCGGCTCCCTGCCTCCGAGCATGCTCAGGAGGATCAGCAGGTTCAGGCTGGTCACGAGTAGCCCCAGCCATACGCCGCCCCGCCAATCGCGACCCGTTTTCCGTGCCAGCCCATACCCAGCCGCGAACAACCACCCGGCCAGCACAACTGCCGCCAGCCACATCGGGACAAGACCCAGGGGCATGGCCGCGACATACAGGATCACCCACATCACGACGGTCGTGCTGAAGCCGATCGTCAGAATGTCGCCGCCACGCTTGTTGGCCATGTTTTCGCCTGCCGCCGGCCGTTTGGCCCGATTGATCCCGTTCATCCGATTGGAGCGATATACTATGTGACGAAAATCACAAACACCACCGCCCGTGCCTGCTTCTATCCTCCAATCTTCATTCCCCGACGCCCTGCTCGCTGACGACCCGCGGCCGAGCGGTGTACGTTCGCTGGCTCGCCGGCTACCCGCACTGTACATGCAGCTTACCAAGGCCCGGCTCAGCGCGCTGGTCGTGGTCACGACCGCGGTCGGTTTCATCATGGCCTCGGCGGGATCAATCGACTGGCTGAGATTGCTGTGGACGGTGTTGGGGACAACCCTCGCCGCCGGCGGCGCCAGTGCGTTCAATCAACTGGCGGAGGTTCGACGTGACGGCTTGATGTCGCGCACCTGCAACCGACCGCTTCCCTCGGGCGCGATGAGTCTCACGCACAGCTTCGTCTTCGCCATGCTCCTGGCATTTGGCGGAATAGCCGGCCTGATGGTGATGGTAAATCTTGCAGCGGCCGGCTTGGCGCTGCTGACATTACTCATTTACCTCTTCGCCTATACGCCGCTGAAGACCCGCACCAGTCTGAACACGCTTGTGGGCGCGATCTGCGGGGCTATCCCGCCGATGATCGGCTGGGTCGCTGCCACCGGTAGGCTGGACTATGGCGCTTGGATCCTCGCCCTGTTGCTATTCGTGTGGCAGATTCCGCATTTCCTTGCCCTGGCCTGGCTGTATCGCAAGGACTACGAGCGCGGCGGGTTTGTCATGCTTCCGGTGATCGATCCCTCAGGGCGGCTCACCGGGCGTGTGGTTGTGCTCATGACGCTTGTGCTGCTTCCCTTGGGAGTCGCGGCCGCACTGTCGGGCTTGGCGGGCTGGCTCTATACGTTCGGCTCCGTCGCCCTGGGATTGTGGATGCTTCGGCTGGGACTACGCCTGAACGCACAACGTTCCGATTCCAATGCGCGTCGCGTGTTTGTGGCCAGCCTCGTCTATCTACCCGCTTTGCTGTGCCTGATGGTCATCGACCGCGGACCGGCCGCCACCGGGGACGACGTTCCACACCTTGGGGTCCTTGCCGCGGTCACGAGCGACCTCGACGACATCGCAGGGCAATGACACCCCGCCCAACACACCAGCCGCGCCTGTTGACCATCCGCAGCGGCGGATGGGTGCTCCTGGCGGCCGGCGCGTGCACGCTAGCGATACTCATCTTGGTGGTCATCGAGATTCGTCCCCCGCTCATCGGCAAGCCCGGCGACCTGGCCAGCTATGGATTTGACCTCACGACGTGCCTCATACCGCAGGATCAGATTGTCGCCGGCCGTCTGCGCAAGGACGCGCAGCAGGCCCTCGTCGATCCGGCTGTCATCGACGGCGACGAGATTACCGATCTCAACGCCCAGCTCTATGGCAAGTATCTCGTTTCGTCCGATCGCGTGATCGGCGTCGAGATCAACGGTGAATCGCGCGCCTACCCGCTTCTGGTTCTGAACTGTCACGAAATCGTCAACGACACGCTCGGCGGCGTGGCGATTGCCGTCACCTACAACCCGCTCTGCGACAGCACCGTCGTGTTCGAACGAACGGTGGCCGGCGAGACGCTCGAGTTCGGTGTCAGTGGACTGCTCTATAACTCGAACCTGATGATGTTCGATCGCCGGCCCGACGCTCAGGGCGAGAGCCTGTGGAGCCAACTGTTGGGTCGTGCGATCGCCGGGCCTGCCGCTGAATCCGGACGTGAACTAGCGGCTGTACCTGCCTCGGTGACACGCTGGGCGGAATGGCTGGCGTTACATCCGCA
>JADFNO010000145.1 GCA_022563315.1 Planctomycetota bacterium
GGAAACAAAGTCGGGACCAAACGACACTAAAGATGACTGGGAGACGGTTTCCAGGCACTTGATCAAGGCCAGCTCGTCCTCGGGATCGGCGGAGAAGCGATCCATGCAGTCCTGGATGTTCTGAGGCGGCGTGGCGGCGATGGGCGTCCCGCACGGTCCCCACTCGCCCAACAGGATGAGCAGGTCGCTGACGCCCACCGTGCCGTCAATCCCGATTCCATCGGGATTCCTCACGTGAACCGGGGCGAACGCGAGCGGTCTTGCGCGTTCTTGAATCCAACGGTGAGAGTTGTCATCGTTCGATCAATGTCGTTTACCTCCGCTCCAGCGCGACCACCGGTCGCGGCTTTACATATCAGCCCCCCATCTGTGGTTCCTCCCTTCCTCGCGCGCGCCACCGCGGTCGGCGGGATCCGCGGTCTACGAGCCGTTTGTTGCCGGCGACGACGGCTGGGGGAGGCGGTCGGTAAGGCGTGGTGTTCGACAGAGGTGTATTTCGCCGTTTTCGCCGAGCTGGGCTGCGCCGAGCTCCAGCAAGGTTTCCAGCGCCGCTTCCTGCTCGGCCTGTTTCTTGGAGGGCCCCCAAGAGGACTTGAACCGCCGGGCGCCGATCTCCACGCATACTTCAAAGCACTTGGCGTGGTCCGGCCCCTTCTCATCCAGCACGATGTACTGCGGCGTCTGATCCAGCATGTGTTGAGCGGTCTGCTGAAGCACGGACTTGAAGTTGTATTGATGCCCGGATTGAGCTGCGTAGTCGATCATCGGCTCCAAGTGCTTGAGAATGAATCGGCGGGCGACCTCGAGTCCGCCGTCGACGTACAGTGCGCCGATCAGCGATTCGTAGACCGCGGCAAGCACCGATTTGGGAAGCGCGGCCCGATCGGACATTCCTTTGCCCAACCTGAGCAGCTCGTCCAGCCCAAGGTCGTCGGCAATGACCGCGCAAGTTCGGCGGCTAACCACGGTGGATTTGATCTTGGTGAGGTCACCTTCGAGCAGATCGTCGAATCTTTCAAAGAGGTGTCCGCAGACCACCATCCCCAATATGGCGTCGCCAAGGAACTCCAGGCGTTCGTTGCTCTGGAGGCGTGAGTCGGCCAGCGATGCGTGCGTCAAGGAGCGTTCGAGCAGCTTCTTGTCGTGGAATTGGTGCCCGAGCAGTTGCTCGACTTTACGAATGTCTTGGGGGTCCATGTATCCCGCCGTGCACGAAGTGCTACATCGGGCCGTGTCCGTGCAGGACGTGCGGCCACTTCGAACCAGTCATCGGCTCTGGGCGGGTTTTACGGTCGCCGCTTGTAACGTCAGGCGGCCGGAAAACCGGTCCAGCGGAGCTTACGCGGCTCCGGTGTCGTACCTTACCCTATGTTCATCGGCCACCGTGAGCCACCATCTCAGTTCAGGTTCGTAAGTTTTTGTCACCTCAGCCGCCCAGCGCGGCCTTGGACACGGTTCCGAGGGTCCGTGGCGGGGAACTGGGAAACTGGGCGACCCGGCGGTAGCGGCGATACGTGCGGCGTGCTACGCTACCGGGTCCCGAGCCAAGGCGGTTGGACCGAGCCCGGGAAACCGTGAACTGATCTGGGACGATCTGGAGCGCTCATGCATTATCCGCGTCGAGTCAGCACGATAAAGCGCAGGCGGAACTTCGGCTTTCGGGCCCGCATGAAGACGCGCCTCGGTCGAAAGCTCATCAATCAGAAGCGCCGAGCAGGCCGCCGGCTGACGCCCATCTGAGGTGAGGCGGCGAGCATCGAGGTAGCTGGGGCTGATCCTTCACCAGGTTTTGTCAATCTCCTTTGCCAACTGGGCCGCGATCTCGTCCGGGGTGCGACGCGTCGCCTGAACAATCACATCAGCCAATCGGCGGTAGGTCGGCTCCCGTGCTTTGAGGACCTCTTCCAGCTCGTCCAGTGAGCCGGCTCCAGTGAGTGAGGGACGGTCTCCGAGGTTGCGTTCGAGGCGTCGCCTCAAATCGCTCGCCGGGCACGCCAGGTAGATCAACCGGGCCCGCCCCGCCTGTCTCTCGTCCTGGAGGCGTTGCTGGGCGGCCTCGATCATTGGCGTCCCGCCGCCCAGGGCCACCACCTGTCCATCCTTCTCTAATATCCCATTCAGTTGCTGGACCTCAGCCGCGCGCCAGGCTGGTTCGCCGTGCACCGACCAGACCTCGTGCACCGACGGCTCGGCGAAGGTATCGAGCACAAGAGCATCCAACTCCACGAACGGTCGCTGCAAAAGATCGGCAAGTCGTTGTCCTACCGATGACTTACCGCAGCCGCGAGGTCCTATCAACAGCGTGTTCATGTCAGCCATTGCGCCAACGATCGTGGATCTGACACTGCTGGCGCCTTCCCACCCAAGGCAGCGTCCCCAGTGTGTCGTATCTGGCCATGTTCACAGGCACGTGCCACGATGATCGCTCCGCGTGGGGGCGGGGACAAATTTTCGCTTGAATTAGCGAAACTTATGCTTGTATTGAGTTCAACACATCGCGATGATATCAACGCACGGTGGTGAGGGAAGAAAGAATGAGTCTTGTTCGTCGCGCGGGAAGTTCGTCAGCCGACCGGCTACTGGGCCGGGTCGTGTTCAGTGTCTCGGAGGCGCGGCGCGCTCTGCCGTATGTTGCCCGTGCCGTTCGCGATATTTGCGACGGGTATCAGACCGCTCAGCAATGCCGAGCTTCGCTCACGCAGCGGCCCGACCTCGCCAAGCAGGAATGGCTTGTGTATGAGCGCGACACCGCGCTACGGCAACTGAACCGCGCGATTGACGAGTGTGACGCGGTGGGGGCCGAGGTGACGGATATTTCCACGGGATCGATTCGGTTCGAGGCCAGGACCGAGGGGCGCGCCGTGAGCCTGTTGTGGCGGATCGGCGAACCAACCACCGGGGCCTGGGTCGATCTGATCGACTAGTTTCTGTCTGATGGATGGTGGGACGGGCATCTTGCCCGTCTGAAACAGTCAAACGGACGGGCTGGAAGCCCGTCCCACCAAGCAATGAGCGCAAGCTGGTGATCCATCAGACAGCGCCTAGTTGGGCGTCGTGCGGGCGAGTCAGCCTACGCCGGCCGCCGCGGCGTGCGTTGGTTTGTTGTAAGGCTTTGGTTCAGGCCGCACGACGAATAAGCGCGCCGCCGAGGTAGCGAAGCAGGCCGTCGTGATCTTGGTCGCTGTGAAAGTTGGTAAACCGCAACGCCATTCGCCGCGGCCCGGGGTCGTCGATCTCGTCGTTGACCCAGACGACATCGGCTGAGGCCGTGACGCTGGAGGTTGCTCCAGGCAGCGTGAGATGGATGGCGATCGACTCGCCGGGCTCCAGCGCCTCATCCAGTTCGATCCTCACGCCCGTCTCGGAGATGTCGTAGGCGTGCCCCAAGAGCGCCCGATCGGCATCGCCCGCCAGTCGCCTCGCCTCGACGGTGGTGTACATGGGCATCAGCGTGAATCGCTGATGCGCACGGCGATCGATTGGCTTGGTCGTTGTGGACATGTCGTTGCCTCCAGTGTACACCGCGCTTTTGACGATGCGGGTACAAAGACCGAGGTTCGGCGAAGTTAGGTATCGGCCGTCGGGCCCCCACGCTTGAGCGCCGCATACCAGCCGTCCACGGCGTTGACTCTGGGTAACCTCCGGCCTTGGGCGAAGATCGACTCAGTCGCTGCGGTTGGCCCACCGCGCGAGCAGTTGCACTTTCGCCCCGTAGACCTTCACCCCCAACCGCTGCTCGATCTCGGCGATGATGTGGCGGGGCAGCTCCCGAACGAGTCGCTCACTGAGTTCGGCGGGCAAGTCGCGGATCTCGCCGGTCTCCCGGAGGCGAACGTGCGAGTGCTCGTTCGTGTCGGCGTCATAGCGACAAGACCCGTTGGTGGTCGGCATTTTGCGGGCGAGACCGACCTTGCACAGCGCCTCGAGGGTGTTGTAGACCGTGGCCAGGCTGAGCCGGCCGGCCTGAGGCTTGACCACGCGATACAGCTCTTCTGCGGTAGGATGGTTCGTGCTCGCCTTTAGGGCCTCATACAACGCCAGACGCTGGCAGGTGCATCGGAGGCGGTGGCGTTCGAACAGATCGCGCGTCCTCACCGTCCTTGTACCTCCCGGTCCCGCAGACCGTTTTCGCTCCGGATCATCGATTGATTATTCTCTCGGCCAGCGCGCCGGACCACTTTCGGTAAAACATCCGGGCCACGTGTCCCCGGCTCCTAATTCTTCGGGAGAGTCCAGTCGCCATGAGAATCCTGCGTACACCGGAAGAGGCGCCGATCGACCCGCTGCGGGGCAAGCCGGTCGCGGTCGTGGGCTTCGGGAACCAGGGATACGCCCACGCCCTGAATCTTCGGGAATCGGGTGTTGATGTCGTGGTCGGGACACGTCCCAACTCGCCCAGCTTCCACCGGGCATCGACGCTCGGATTTGACTGTCTGCCTATCCCAGACATCGCGAAGAACGCCAAGCTCGTCATTCTGGCATTGCCTGATGAAGTTCAGCCACAGGTATATGAACGCGATCTGGCGCCGCAACTAAAAAGCGGCTCGATCATTGGCTTTCTTCATGGGTTCAACATCTGTTACGACCTCATCCAGCCCGCCGCGGACCTCGGCGTCATCCTGGTCGCACCAAAGGGACCCGGTGATACGCTGCGACGGTTGTACTGTGACGGCAAGGGCCTGCCGTGTCTCTTTGCCGTGCACCAAGATTCACCCGCCGGCGACGCCGAGGCAATCGGTCTGGCATGGGCGAACGCAATCGGTTGCGCTCGCGCGGCGATTGTCTACACCACGTTTCGCGACGAGACCGAAACGGACCTGTTTGGTGAGCAAGCCGTTCTGTGCGGCGGCATGAGTCAGCTCATGGTGGCGGCGTTCGAGACGCTCGTCGACGCTGGCTATCCGCCAGAATTGGCCTATCTCGAATGCTGCCACGAGATGAAGCAAGTTGCCGATCTCGTCTATCAACGCGGCTTGGCCGGAATGTACAAAGCGATCAGCAACACCGCCGAGTTCGGCGCGTATCGTGCCGGTCCACTGCTCATTGATGCCGAAGTAAGGGTGCGGATGCGTCAATTGCTCTCGGAGATAAGGGATGGTACGTACGCCAAAGCGGTGCGAGATGATTACGCCGGCGGATTTCGTTGGTTCATGCAGCAGCGCGAAGCCGCGAGCGGCGGTCCGATCGAATCGGCAGGCGAGGCGGTGCGAGACCTTATGCCCTGGCTGGCTGAATCAACAGATGCAGCACCTCCTGAGCCGAAGAAACCGTAACCGTTCTCATACCCGCACGTTGAATCGCAGAACCTACCACCGTGACGATTCCTGACGCCATCATCCTTGGACTCATTGAAGGGATCACCGAGTATCTGCCTATCAGCTCGACCGGCCATCTCATTCTGACCAAGGTACTGCTCGGGCTCGATGAGCCGAATGAACAATCGGCGATTGACGCGTTCCTCATCGTGATCCAAGGCGGAGCGATCCTTGCCGTATTGGGCTTGTATCGCGCGCGTGTCGTTCAGATGATTCGCGGTCTGTTGGGTAAGGATCAGGTCGGGCGCCGGTTGCTCGTGAATCTCGTTGTCGCGTTCCTTCCGGCGGCGGTGTTGGGGCCGTTATTCGACGATACGATCGAGCGATATCTGTTTCGGCCCGTCCCGGTGATCGCCGCCCTCGCGCTGGGGGGGGTCGTGATGATTCTGCTGGGCCCCTGGCAACGAAGATTCTTTCGTCCCAACCAAGCAGGCGATGGCGCTGTTGCGCATACGTTCGTCGATATCGAACAACTAACCTGGCGGATGGCGCTCATCATCGGGTTGCTGCAATGCGTGGCCATGTGGCCGGGCACCAGTCGATCGATGATCACGATCGTGGGCGGGATGCTAATAGGTATGCGGCCCAAGCAGGCGGCCGAGTTCAGCTTCCTTTTGGCGTTGCCGACGCTGGGCGGCGCGTGCGTGTATAAAGGACTGGGCAACTTCCTCGGGGACGGTCCGAATATGTTCGAGGTGCTCGGCGCGACGGAACTTATCGTCGGCATTCTCGTCGCCACGATCGCCGCCGCCTTCGCGGTCAAGTGGCTTGTGAGTTATTTGAATCGGCACGGGTTGGCCGTCTTTGGCTGGTACCGACTCGTGCTGAGTGCGGTGTTTGCGGTGTTGATCTGGCGGGGCGTGCTGAACCTCACTCCCGATTCGGCGGACCCGCCTGATCCGCAAGTGCAGTCATCCGCTGTCCGCTGAAACGATCTGTGCCATCAAATCACAATAGCTGGGCGCCACCGATTCGCCCATGACCGGCCCAAACAGCTCGCGCAGGTGATTGACGGCGAGATGACATTCCTTGACGTCGCAGTTCTTGGTTACGATCGCCTCGAACTCGATGAAGTTCCCTAACTGATCAACGTCGTCGATGTGAATGCGCATGTTGTCAATTATCCACAGCTCGCGGGTCTTGAGAACGGTCAGCCACTCACGGAGTGTCTTAATCCCCCACCGTCGCCGTGCCTGTTCGTCGGTAAGAATGCTGTAATTGGACATTCTGGGGCGAACGGAATCATTGCGGTGGTAGTAGATCCACTCGATCGGTTCGCCGGGGGACTCGCGTTTCTTGAGTCGACCGTCGGTGAGTTTGTAATAGATGTCGGTCTGACGAAGTGTGCCGATGTGATGTGCGCCCAGCACTTTGCACTGCCGGCGAGCTACGGCGGGATCACGAAGCTCAGCTTTGAATTCGATGTTCTGCATCGTCCGACTCAGGCCAGTCTCACTATCGGCCGCGTTTCCCTTCACGGCCAGGAATCATCCCAAGGCGCTCACAAGTTTGGCCTCATCCCACGTTTCGATCCCGAGTTTCCTCGCCTCATCGAGCTTGGAGCCCGCATTTTCACCGGCAATAATGAAATCGGTCTTTGTCGAAACCGAACCGGTGACCTTCGCCCCGAGGGCTTCGAGCCGTTCGGTCAGCGCCTGGCGTGTGAAGTTCTGTAGGGTCCCGGTCAAGACGATGGTCTTGTTCGCAAAGATTGTGTCGCGGCGCGAATCGACTGCGCCGACGGTCGAGCTGCGCAGGTCGACGCCGACGGTACCGAGCCGGTGAAACATCTCGCGCCCGGGCCTTGAATGGAGGTAGGCATGGAGTATCGAAGCGGTGATGTCGCCAAAATCGGGCAGTGCCTTGATCTGATCTTCCGTCGCCGTAAGCAGCGCGTCAGCGTCGGCGAAATGGCGAGCGAGCGTCTTGGCGGATGACGAGCCGATTTGACGAATCCCGATCCCCGCCAACACGCGCGCCAGACCACGACTCTTCGCTAATTCGATCGCTTCGATGAGATTGTCCGCCGATTTCTCGCCCATCCGTTCAAGTTCCAGTAGCACGTCGCGCTTCAGCTTAAAAATGTCGGCGAAATGCTGAAGGAGTCCAGCGTCGACGAGCTGGTCAACGAGCTTCTCGCCCAGACCGTCAATATCCATCTGACCCCGACCAACGAACCACTTCAGCTTCTCGCGAAACTGCGCCGGACATTCGGGGTTGACGCAATACAGCTTTGGCCCTTCTTGCTCCACCACGCCGCCGCAGTCGGGGCACTTCTTCGGGGCAACGATGCGCTTTTCCCTGCCGCTTCGCTTGTCGAGTACCGGCCGAACGACTTGCGGAATGATCTCCCCCGCCTTCTCGATCACCACGCTGTCGCCAAGGCGAATATCTTTGCGGCGAATCTCCTCGATGTTGTGCAGTGTCGCATGCTGCACGGTCGTCCCCGCAAGGAAGATCGGCTCCATCGTGGCGCGCGGCGTAAGCGTGCCGTTCTTACCGACCTGCCAGTCCACGCGCTTCAGAACGGTGATCCCCTGCTCGGCCGGGTATTTGAATGCGATGCACCATCGCGGCGCCTTGCTGGTTGCGCCGAGCTTGGCTTGTAGATCAAAGCGATCGACACGCACGACCATGCCATCCACGCCGTACCCGAGATCGTTTCTCAGATCGCGGAACCGCTCGATCGTTTTGACCACGTCATCGATTGTCTTGCTGAGGGTGATGTGCGGGCTGATCGGAATGCCGAGCGATTTGATGTGGTCGAGAAAACTAGTATATGTCTCGATGTCGTCCATGCCGACAACTTCGCCTCGGCCGTGAGCAACGAAACTCAAACGGCGCCGAGCGACAACGGTCGGGTCCAGGCTCTTCAATGTGCCGGCGGTTGAATTACGAGCGTTGGCGAATAACGGCTCGCCATCGCGCTCGCGCTCGGCATTGATGCGTTCAAACTCAGCGTTGGGCATGAAGATTTCGCCGCGCACCTCCAACGTCGGCGGGGGATCGTGCTGCGGTTCTAATCGCAAGGGAATAGCTCGAATCGCCCGCACCTGGGCGGTGATGTCATCGCCGCGCTCGCCGTCGCCGCGCGTGACCGCCACCGCCAGCTCGCCGTGTTCATACCGCAAACTCACGGCAACGCCGTCGATCTTCGGATCGCACACGTATTCGATGCCCTGGGCCGAATCAAAGAGCGATTCGTCGCCAACACCCCTCAGCACACGCTCGTGCCAAGCGCGCAGATCCGCAATGTCGTACGTATTGTCGATCGACATCATCGGCACGGGGTGCTGTACGCT
Organism: Planctomycetota bacterium; assembly: GCA_022563315.1. Classification (GTDB taxonomy): domain Bacteria; phylum Planctomycetota; class Phycisphaerae; order Phycisphaerales; family SM1A02; genus JADFNO01. The sequence goes on from JADFNO010000145.1 coordinate 8,618, forward strand.
TACAAACCCCTCGATCGGCTCGCCTCCGATGCGCTGCGATGGGCTGTTGGCATCGAACAGGTCCGGATGCGCCGCCTCCAGCTCGATCAGCTCGCGCAGCCGCGCGTCGTACTCCGAATCGGGCATGGTCGGATTATCATGGACGAAGTACGCGCGATTCGCCCGATCAAGCCGCTCGCGAAGTTCGCCGATTCGCTTCTTGTCCGAAGTCTTGGACATATCAGTCGCTGCGATCGAGATCTACTGACTTGGAATCACATTCAATGTGTAATACGCCTTGCGGTGAAGCAGTGCATCGCCGTCGGCGCTCTGCACGTCGCTCAAAGCGAGTTCGTGAACGTATCCGGTGCGCAATCCGTCTATTCTCAACCGAACCGATACGCCGTCGGTCGCCACTTCGGCCGCACTGATCGAAAGTGACTGGCGATCAATCTCCGGCGACCCATATTCCTCATGCCGCTCGTATGTGAAGCTTTCCATCGCGTAGTTGGCGGGATTCCCAGCCGTCACCGGATCAACCGGCTTGGTGAACGTCAGAACAAATCCATCCGGCTGCGCTCTCATTTCCTTAATCTCAAACGGCATGACACCTGTGTATACGACACGCTGCACACCCCACGGCCGACGCCCGAGGCTCCCCCACCCGCGGTTGGTCATGCCCACGAACATGCTCCCATCTGCGCCGAAACACATCCGAGTCACACCGCAGTCCAGCCCGCTTCGGAACGGGAAGCACGCGCCTTGGTACACGCCGTCGATCCGCTCCAGAAACACGCGCATGAGGGTGGCGTTGGTCTGATCCCCGATGAAGAGTTGGTTCGTAAAGGGCCCGAACTTCCCATCTGTGGTG
>JADFNO010000146.1 GCA_022563315.1 Planctomycetota bacterium
GGCTGCGCACGTGATCATTGATCTTCTGACGGACTCCGGCACGGGGGCGATGAGCAGCGAGCAGTGGGCCGGCATTATGCGCGGCGACGAGTCGTATGCCGGCGCCTCAAGCTACTATCGGTTTCTGGAGGTGGTCGAGCAGCTCACTGGGATGCGCAACATATTGCCCACCCATCAGGGCCGGGCGAGCGAACGAATCCTGGTGGAGGTGATGATCGGCAGCGGGCAGGCCGGGCGCGGCCGGTTGGTGCCCAACAATGCACACTTCGACACCACGCGCGCCAACATCGAGCACAGTGGCGCCGAGGCCGTCGACCTGCTGACATCGCAAGGCACATCGCCGACGCATCTCGCGCCGTTCAAAGGAAACATGGACCTCGCCAAGCTCGAGACCCTGCTGGATGAGCGCGCTGACGATGTCCCGTTCGTGATGCTTACCATCACCTGCAACAGCAATGGCGGTCAGCCGGTCTCGTTGGAGAACATTCGGGCGGTGCGGGCGTTGTGCGATCGCTACGGCAAGTCATTGTTCCTTGACGCCGCTCGTTTTGCCGAGAATGCCTGGTTCATCAAACAGCGCGAGCCGGGGCAGGCCGGTCGATCGGTCAGTCAGATCGTGCGTGAGATGTTCGAGTTAGCCGACGGGGCCACGATCTCGGCCAAGAAGGACGGGTTGGTCAACATCGGCGGCGTGTTGCTCATCCGCGACGATGCGCTGTTTCGACAGGCGTGCGACCTGCTGATCCTCACCGAAGGGTTCGTCACCTACGGCGGTCTGGCCGGGCGAGACCTCGAAGCCATGGCCGTCGGCTTCCGGGAGGTGCTCGACGAGGACTATCTGCGCTACCGCATCCGGTCGATCCAGTACATGGGCGAGAAGCTGCTGGCGGGCGGCGTGTCCATCGTGCAGCCGACGGGCGGTCATGCGATCTACATCGATGCGACGGACTTCTGCCCTCATATTCCCAAGATGCAGTTCCCCGGCCAGGCCGTGGCCTGCGGCCTGTACGAGCTGGGCGGCATTCGCAGTTGTGAGATCGGCTCGGTCATGATGGGTGAGCTCGCCGTGATGGAGTCGGTGCGACTGGCCGTCCCGCGTCGCACCTACACGCAGTCCCACATCGACTACGTGATCGAGGTCGTGCTGGCGCTGAAGACAAAGGCCCACCAATTGCGCGGATTCCGGATCATCGAGCAGCCCCAAGCCTTGCGGCACTTCACAGCGCGGTTTGAGCCGGTGTGACGCTTCGTGCTTATCAGGCGTTCGGCGATGCCGAGGGTAACAGTGCGATGAACCACACAATTGTGATCGGCCTGATGTTACGTCGTAGCACGGCAAGATAAGCGGCGGCACCTCCCGGCGGGACCGTCCCCCTAACCAATCCATTCGCCGACGCCCAAACCCGGCACGTCATTTGCGGCTTTGCAGATTGTCTTGCAAGACATGGCCGCATTCGGTGCATTTGACGGATACGCCTGTGGGATAGCCGCAATTCACACACCTGCCCTTGCGCCTTCGGTACGCGCCTCTTATCGCCCGTGAAGCCACGAATGGGACATAGAACACGAGCCAAACCGCGAGTCCGTACAAAATCGGATTGAGGACGACCCCCGACCAGCGCAACTGAACTCCGGGAGAATGTGGTACATTGGTGCTCCACTTTGGATCATCCCACGGCCACCAAAGCTGACGCTCTTGAACTGCCGCGAAGGGCCAACCATAGAGATCGAGCTGCATTGAGTGGGTTGTCTCACTCCCCTCGACCGCGCGGGCATCGATTTGGCGATGACCAAACGTCGTGGCATCTGACCGAAAGGACACCTCGGGCCACGGCAAGGGTGGAGGTGAGGGCCAGCCGCGCTGAGCGGCATCTGTACCAAAGAGTTGTGTGTAGGCGGTCCGCGCTTTGGTTTGTTTATCGACGAATTGGATCGCGATCGGGACGTTCAGGACGGCGCCAAGGAGGATAAGAGTCAACAGCACGATCAGCGATCTCTTCATGGCAACATTCTACGGCACATCTTCCCGTCGCCAGCCGCATTCGGGGCAGCCGGCTGACATCTCGCCCCGCAGGTCGTAGCCGCACTTGATGCAGTGGCCGCGCCTACGGGCCATGAATCTCCTCGCAGCCAACGTGCTTGACCACATCATCCAGACAATCACGGCATAGAATATCGTGTTGAGCGCAAACCCAGGCCAGATGGGACGAAGAGGAAGAACTCGCCTGTCAAACCAATCATCATAATTCATCGGGGTAGGTGGGCGATCATCAATCACGATGCCGCTTGTGACGATCAAGGAATCAACATATAGCACGACTTCGGGATTATGGAATTTTCCTGAAGCACAGAGTGCAACCAACGGCCAACCACGCGCATCTTCAAAAGACTCAAAGTACTTATCCTCTTGGAAATAAGTATGCGGGGCAGTCGTCAGATCAAATCTACTCCACCTAGGAACGTCGCCGAGATCAAACTGCTCGATTTCTTCTGGTTTTTCCTCAGGAAGGATAAGTAGTGTTCCTGGCGGGTTCTTGAAAACAAACGGCACTCCCGAAAATAAATACCGCAGGGCACCGCGTCGTTGCCTTTCTTCAACGAACCAGAACGGTGCTTCATCATGAGTCACTGCGAACCGCGACAGTGACGATTCAGCAGGCATCAGCGGCAGGCACAGCGCACACCCCCACGCCACGGCGACGTTGACGACCGCGCCGAGGAGGAGGAAAACGACGAGCTTGGTAAGGCGGCGTCTCACGAGGATATTCTACGCCTCAGCGACTACCGGGCAGGTAGGTATCCGCCGAACCGGCACGTTGCGTTCACCGTTTTCACCTGCGGGTCGCGCGCGTGTTGATTGGTACACATCTGCCGGGTAGTCTGCCTGATGTCGGTTCGATATACTGGCTGCGATTGTTGGAGATAAGGACCGAACATGAAGGTGCTATGCACAGGTGGAGCAGGTTATGTCGGCAGCACGTGCTTGCGCTGGCTGCGGGCGAACGGACATGAGGCCGTCGCCTATGACAATCTCTCGCTGGGGCACCGCGAAGCGGTAGGCGATGCCACCCTCATCGTTGGCGACATCAGCGATACTGAAGCGCTGAGCGAAGCGCTGCGATCGGTCAAGCCGGATGCGGTGATGCACTTTGCCGCGTCAACCTCCGTGGGCGAGTCGGTGGACGACCCCGAACATTACTATCGCAACAACATCGCGGGCACACTCAATCTGCTCAGCGCGATGCGCACCGCCAAGGTCCAACGGCTGATCTTCAGCAGCACGTGCGCGACGTACGGCGAGTCGCCGATCGTTCCCATGAATGAGGATGCGCCGCAGGAGGCGTGCAGTCCGTACGCTCGAACGAAGCTGGCGGTGGAGTGGATGATCCGCGACTTCTGTGGGGCCTACGGGCTTGGATTTACACTGTTGCGCTATTTCAACGCAGCCGGCGCTCCGTCCGACGGCGAGCATGGCGAGGACCACGATCCCGAGACGCACCTTATTCCGCTTGTTTTGCAGGTGGCGATGGGACAGCGCGAGAAGCTGCTCGTGTTCGGGAACGATTACCCAACGCCGGACGGCACGTGTATCCGCGACTACATTCATGTCGACGACCTGGCTCAGGCGCATCTGCTCGCCATCGGCGTGACGGAGCCTGGGCGGGGGGCCGTCTACAACATCGGCACCGGCACGGGCAACTCGGTCCTTGAAGTCATCGCGGCGTGCGAGTCGGCGGTCGGCTCGCGCATTCCCTATGAGATCGTAGATCGTCGTCCCGGCGATGCGCCCGCGTTGGTCGCCGACCCCAACCGAATCATGTCGAAGCTTGGATGGAAGCCCCACTTCACGGAGATTCAGGCGATCGCGCAGACCGCTTGGCAGTGGCACAAGCGGTATCCCCAAGGATATCGATCTAAGGAGACCAAGCTGGCCGCGCGCTGATCGGGCTGGGCCGGCGGCGGGCCTTGTGCCGATGAGGCGTTCGACGCCGCGGGCTCGTAGTTCGTGGCCTATCCTTATTCCACTCGAGAATAGTGCAGACCTTCGGATCGACTCACTTGTACAGCGACGACATATGAACACACCGACGACAGCCGTGATTGGCGCAAGCGGGATGCTGGGGCGAGAGCTCGTCAGCGCCTGTGCTGCTCGGGGTATTGACGTTATCGGCTTCGGCGGTCCCGAGGCGCTGGACATCACCGAATCGGATGCAGTGCGGGAAGCCCTGCGCGGCGTCAAGCTCGTGCTCAACGCGGCGGCCTATACCGATGTTGACGGCGCCGAATCGGAAGCGGCCAAGGCTATGCGCGTCAATCAGCTCGGTCCCATGAACCTCGCCCGGACTTGCCGGGACAACGACGCGCTGCTCGTGCATTTCTCGACGGACTACGTATTCAACGGCGTGGCGTCTAGCGCGTATCGAGTGGAGGAAGAGCCCAGCCCGCTGAACGTCTATGGCTTGAGCAAATTAGCGGGCGAACACGCCATCCGCGACATCGGGTGCGATCATCTCATCATCCGATCGAGCTGGCTGTTTGCGCCCCACAGCCGAAACTTCGTTCGGACGATCCTCGATCTGAGTTCACAGCGTTCGACCCTCCAGGTCGTGGCCGACCAGACCGGCCGACCCACCGCGTGCGGTGATCTGGCGAGCATGACGCTTGGTCTGGTTGAGGCGGGCGCCAAAGGCACGTTTCATGCCGCCAATCACGGTCGCTGTACGTGGTTTGAGTTTGCCCGCGAGATTGTGGCGCTTACCGACAGCGATTGCCGGGTCGAGCCGTGCAAGACGAACGACCAGCCACGCCCCGCGCCGCGCCCGCGATTCGGCGTACTGGATCTCACCGAAACGATCAAGCTGATCGGCAAGCCGAGGCATTGGAAAGCGGCGCTGCGCGATTGTGTTGAGGCACTTGTTGTCGCCGGCCGAGCGGCGCCCGGTGGCCAGACGATATCGCCGACCGTCCAAGAGCGCTGACGATCACCGAAACACACGACGGTTCGCGTCACTGAGGGAACTGAATTGAGGGCCGGATCAGCGCCCACTATCGGTTGATTATCGGGCATTTGGTGCAGATCGGCCTTGGGGCGGGCCGCAAATCTTCGTGGACCATGCGATTGGTCCGCTGGGCGCGAAAAATGCCGCTTGAGCCCGCTGAAGGCCCAACTTGAGCGGTTGGCCTGCCGATGTCGTTAGGGAAGGGTCGGGGACGGCGATGCTTGATAAGCCATTGGAAACAATGGGTTTGTGAAATCATTCACCAACCTTAGGCCACGCTGTCTCGTATATTCAATGGGAAGGGGCTGACGATTGATGGAGCCGCGAATCGCCATTCTGGACGGTGTTCGCACGCCTTTTTGTAAGGCTGGGGGCGAGCTTCAGGGCGCTGGGGCCGACGATCTTGGCGCGATCGTGGTCCGGGAGCTGCTGGCCCGCACCGGCGTTCGCCCTGACCGCATCGACGAGCTGATCTTCGGCAACGTCGCTCAGCCGCCCCACGCCGCCAACATCGCGCGCGTCATCAGCCTCAAGGCCGGCCTCCCGGGGAGTCTGGTCGCCTACACAGTCCATCACAACTGCGCGTCCGGCATCCAGTCGATCACCACCGCCGCCGGACACATTCGGACGGGACAAGCTGACCTCGTCATCGCGGGCGGGACGGAATCGATGAGCGGGATTCCGCTGATCTACGGTGCGCAGATGACCGCGCTGTTCGTCCAATTGTTCAAGGCGAGAACGATGGGTCAGCGACTCAAAGCGCTGGCGTCGTTCAGACCCGCGCATCTCAAGCCAGTCGTCGCGCTTCAGCTTGGGCTGATGGATCCGATCTGCGGGTTGAACATGGGGCAGACTGCCGAAGTTCTCGCCCGCGAGTTCGGCATCACGCGCGAAGACCAAGACGCCTTCGCCTTGGCCAGTCACCAAAAAGCGGTGGCGGCGGCGGACTCCGGACGTTTCGCCGAAGAGATCGTCCCCGTCGCAACGCCCCCCGGTTACGCCCGCATCCAGCTTGTCGACGACGGCCCGCGCCCCAACCAAAGTACCGAAGCGCTGGCCAAGCTCAAGCCGTACTTCGATCGACAGGTGGGAACGGTCACGCCCGGGAACACCTGCCCGATCACGGATGGCGCGGCCGCAGTGCTTCTGGCCTCTGAGCGTATGACCAAAGAGCTTGGCATCGAACCGCTGGGGTACATCACCGGCTCGGCGTATGCCGCCCTTGACGGTTCGCGCATGGGTCTCGGTCCGGTCTATGCGACCGCGAAACTGCTCGATCAAACGGGACTGCGACTCAACGAGTTCGACATCATTGAGCTCAACGAAGCGTTCGCCGTGCAAGTCATCGCCAACGAACGCGCGTTTGAGTCCGAGGCGTTCGCGCACGAACATCTCAATCGCGACCGAGCGCTGGGCGCGTTGGATCCCAGTCGCTTGAACGTCAACGGCGGGGCAATCGCCTTGGGCCATCCGGTCGGGGCCACCGGCACCCGGCTCGTGCTCACGACCCTTCTTGAACTTCACCGGCGTCATGTCCATCGAGGACTGGCCACGCTGTGCGTCGGCGGCGGACAGGGCGCGGCTGTAGCGCTGGAGGCAGCATGACCATGAATCAAGCATGGACGCTCACCATCGACAAGGAATGGATCGCCTGGCTGACCTTCGATATACCGGGCGAGAAGGTCAACACGTTCTCCGAGCGCACGCTGAACGAACTGGACGCGCTGCTTGATGAGCTTGCGATCAATGAAGCGATCAAGGCGGTCGTGATCCGAAGCGGCAAACCTGATTGCTTCATCGCCGGAGCGGACATCGAAGAGTTGGCGCGAATCCGCACGCCGCAAGAGGCGAAGGAAAAGGCCGAAGCCGGTCACGCGGTGTTTGGAAAAATAGCCGAGCTTCCGGTGCCGACGGTGGCGGCGATCAACGGCTCGTGTCTCGGCGGCGGGCTGGAGATGGCGCTGGCCTGCGACTACCGAATCGTCACTGACCATCCGAAGACGGCGCTTGGTCTGCCGGAGGTGAACCTCGGCATCCTTCCGGGTTGGGGCGGCACGCAGCGTCTTCCGCGTCTGCTGGGCTTGGGACGGGCGTTGCCGATGATCCTCACGGGCAGACCGATGCCCGGCCGTAAGGCGCACAGAATCGCCCTGGCCGACGCCATCGCTGCCCCGGAATTCTTTGAAGACGAAATACGGCGGTTGGTCGATCGGATCGTCACTCGAACCGGACGACGCGAGATATCCCAACAACGTAAGCGGCGACAACCACGGTGGCTGCGATTCCTTTGCGCCACGCCGATGGGTCGCCGGCTCGTGTTTCACCAAGCCCGCCGCGGGATCATGCAGAAAACCAACGGCCTGTATCCCGCTCCGCTCAAGGCGTTGGAAGTTGTGGCCAAGACCTATCGCCGACGAACGCTGCAAGAAGGCTTGTCGATTGAAGCCCAGGCGTTTAGTGAGCTTGCCTGCACCTCGATCAGTCGCAACCTCGTCTGGATCTTCCAAGCGTCGCAGCGGCTCAAGAAGGTTGGCGCATCCGCCACGCAAGACGTGCCGTCGATTCGCGCCGTCGGCGTGGTGGGGGCGGGGATCATGGGCGGCGGCATCGCTTGGGCGCTCAGTCAGGCCGGGCTTCGCGTCCGCATGAAAGACATCAACTGGGACGCGATCGGCACGGGGCTCGCCTCGGCGGCGCGGATGTTCAAGGCCCGCGTCAAGCGCCGCAAGATGACCGAAAACGAGCTGAACCTTGCGATGCACCGAATTGCCGGCACGATCGACTACACCGGCTTCGACGCTTTGGACGTCGTGATTGAAGCGGTGGCAGAGAACCTCGAGATCAAGAAGCACGTCCTAGGTGAGATCGAAGCGCATGTTCGCCCGGATACGATCATCTGCACGAACACCTCCTCGCTGCCGCTGAACGAGTTGGCGAGCGCGCTACGGCGACCGAAGCGCTTCGTGGGATTGCACTTTTTCAATCCGGTCAATCGCATGCCGTTGGTTGAGGTCATTGGAGGCCGGTCCACCTCGCGCGAGACGATTGTCGCCGCCACCGAACTGGTCAGACGGCTCGGCAAGACACCGGTGGTGGTCGGCGATTGCCCCGGCTTCCTGGTCAACCGCATTCTGTTGCCGTACTTGGTTGAGTCCGCGTGGATGTTCGAGGAAGGCGTTGATATTCAGCGGATCGATCGGCTGCTGGAGCAGTTCGGCATGCCGATGGGACCGCTGACGCTCGTCGATGAGGTTGGCCTCGATGTCGGTTACAAGGTGGCGAAAGTGCTGGAAGACGCCTACGGCCAGCGCATGCGTGTGCCGTGCGCGCTCGGCGCGGTTGTCGAATCCGGTGGGTTGACGGGCAAGAAGAGCGGCGCCGGGTTCTATCTTTACAACAACGGCCACAAGAAGCCGAACCCGCAAGTCAAAGACGTGACGGCCGAGGCTCGTAAGCAAGACCACATCAGCGCTCAGGATTTGACGGACGATCAGATCGTCGATCGCGCGATCTTGATCATGGTCAACGAAGCGGCGCGGTGTCTCGAAGAGGGCGTGGTCGCGGATCCGGAAGTGCTGGACTTCGCGATGGTCATGGGCACCGGATTCGCGCCGTTTCGAGGCGGATTGCTTCACTACGCTGATCAGCGCGGCGTGGGGGAGATCAAGCTGCGCCTCGAAGAGCTGGCGATCAGCTTCGGCGACCGATTTGCGCCGGCGCCGCTGCTTGAAAAGATTGCCCGCGACGGCGGTTGCTTCTACGCGGACGGGGCTGCGCCGAATGGGGACGCGCACTGATGTCGCCTGAGAACCTCATGAAATCCTCAGCCGCCGCCCAGGCCCAGCAACGTCAGTTGCAAATGGCCACACGAGGGATGACCGGGGGTCAACGGGCGGCGATGGAAGTTGCCGAATCGGCCCGCGATACCGACGACGGCGGTCGCAGCTTCGCCGCTGAGATGTTCATGGGACGCGCCGATCACTCGCTCATCCAGCCGTTCCCGCAGCAAAGTAGCGAGGACCGGATCGTCGGTGACGAGTTGGTGCACAGCGTCAGTGTGTTTCTCGCGGAACACCTCGACCCCGATGAAGTGGACGAGAATCGCACGATTCCCAAGCAGGTGATTCAAGGGCTGCGCGACCTCGGCGTCTTTCGCATGAAAGTGCCGACCGAGTACGGCGGGCTCGGCTTGTCGCAGGTGAATTACAACCGCGTGATTATGGCCGTCGCCTCGCATTGCGCGTCCACGGCGGTGCTCATCTCCGCTCATCAATCCATCGGGGTTCCGCAGCCGCTGAAGATGTTCGGCACCGACGCGCAGAAGGCGAAGTACTTGCCGCGCATCGCCAAAGGCGCTTTGTCAGCCTTTGCCCTCACCGAGTCGGAGGCCGGATCCGACCCCGCGCGAATGAGCACGACGGCCACGCTCACGGAAGACGGCAAGCATTACATTCTCAACGGCGTC
>JADFNO010000147.1 GCA_022563315.1 Planctomycetota bacterium
TGGTGGTGCGCGGCGGGTCGTGGGTGTATCGGCCGAAGTCGGCGGCGCGGATCGTGGGCTGCATCTGGCAAATACAGGCGGTCATCGGCAGCTCGATGCCGAGGAACGTGTTGGTGGTGCGGTTGAGGCGTTGGCGCATGCGTTCGGCGATATGGCGATCGGCCCCGAGCACAGCCAGGCCCATCGCCGGCAGCTCGCACCCCGCGTGCTCAGCCGCTTCGACGAGGTCTTTGATGAGTTGATAGGCGGCGACGACGGCGGCTTCATCGGCGCTGCTGAGGATGGTCAGCCGATCTGCCCCGGCCTCGACAAGCTGCTGTAGCGGCGCATTAGGCGGTGGGCGAAGTATCCAGGTGTCGGCAGCGCGTGCGAGTTGCTCGATCGCCTCGGGGAGCGTGGTGTTCTCGGGCGGCGGGAGCGTGTCCTCGTCGCGGGGGCGTAGAAGCAGCAACGACGCCACGTCCGAATCGAGCCGCAGCAGCGCCGTCGGGCCCTGCTCACGGGCGATGGCATCGGCATAGGGCGTCAACCACACCCCGGCTCGAACCGGCAGGTGACCGACCACCGCCAACTCGATAATGGTCTTGGTAGCGCCAGAGCCTTGGTCTTCGTCCTCGGCCGGCTCGGGCTCGGTAAGGAACAGTGCTGCCAATTCATCAAACGGATCAACGTGATCTGTCATGTCGAGCCTTTGGATTGCCCAACCACGAGGACGCTGTTGTGTTCACCGTACTCGTTGAGCTGGACGTTGGCATTGTACGGATCCGCCTGCCAGACGCCGTCGATGACAAGGCGGTATTGGTATCGGCCGGGCGGAATGTCAACGATGGCGTGATGCACGCCGAGCTGGGGGCTGTATCGCAGTGGGTTTGCGGTGGCGGACCAGTGGTTGAAGTCACCGGCCACGACGATGCTGCATTTGGCGTCGCCTGGTTGAACGAAGCGAACGCCGTGTTCGGTCGGCTGGACGCCATAGGCCGGCGAGCGGGAAGTGGCCGAGGCAACGGCGACGGCCGTGCCACGGGTCGTGCATGTCGCGGTGGGTTGCGGATCGACGAGTCGCCTGGGGTGAGGCGCCTGGGCGGTCAGCGCCGATGCGGGCTCGTCGACGGCAGCGGGGTCGGTCGCGCGGGCCTGCTCTTGCTGCCGGGCGTCGCGAAGGCGCCGAGCTAGTTCAGCGGCGCGGCTTTGACCCACGGGAGCGCCGCTGGCGGATGGCGGCGGTCCCGAAATCGCCGGGAACGACGGCCTGGAACCCGAACGCCGACCCGCCATCACTTCGATCTCGACGCCGCGCCGTGGCGGGTGATCCTCCAACCAGTCGGCAAGCTGTTCATATTCCTTCGCGGCCGCGGACTGCGGGGCGTATTCGATCACCGGCTGACCAAAGCTGACGGCCTCGCGCAGCACCTCGTGCTCACCAATGACCACGGGCACGATCTGTCCGGCGAAGCGACGACGAAGCGCGGCCAGGATGTCCGTGGCCAGGGTGGAGTCGGCATTGTAGAGCGTGGCGATGAGATGGCAGGCGATCGGATGGCCGAGGCGATCGATCAACTGTTGGATCGTCCGGCACTGCTTCTCGGCGCCGCGCAGCGCGAAGAAGCCGGTCTCCACCGGAATCAACGTCTCACGGGCCGCCCTTAGGGCGTTGAACGTCAACAGCCCGATGGTCGGCGGGCAGTCGATGACACAGCGGTCATAGCGACCGGCCAGCAACTCCAACACACGGGCCAGGCGCCGATCGCGATCGGGCAGTTGGTACAGGCCGCCGCCGGGCGCTTCCAGACCGGCCAGCCGCATGGTGCTGGGCAGAAGATCGAGGTTGCCCGCGGCCTCCCACAGGAACTCGGACGGATCGAGCTGACTCAAGTCCTCGTGTAAAAGAACCTCGCTGACACTTTTCTCCACGCAGCCTTCCGGCACGCCGAGCCCGGTCGCACAGTGCGACTGGGGATCCATATCCACCAGCAGGGTGCGTTGGCCGCGGTGGGCGAAGATTGCGGCCAGATTGATGGCGCAGGTTGTCTTTCCGCTGCCGCCTTTTTGGTTCACAATCGCGAAGGTCCGCACGACGACACAATCCCCGAGTCCGAGAGCGCAGCGCGATCTCGGCCGATTCACAAATGCGCGCTAATCAATGGCTTATCGGAAGCGAACCGCTTGGGGGTTGAATACGCGGCGGTTGGACGGGGCCTCAGGGGGTCCGGGGCTCGACTCGGTACAGTCCGACCACACCGGGCCATCCGTTGGCACGAGGCAATTCGTCGGAGCGGCAGATCTGGCTCAGGTCGACCTGGTATCGCCGTTCACGCAGCCAATCCCCGACCGTCAAGGGCAGTTGAATCTGCCGACCGGCGATGAGCCAGAAGGGTCCACCGGCCTCGAGCCTCGCCCGCAGGGCCGCACTGCCGGCCTTTTCGCTGTAGCCCAGATGGCCTTGCAGATGCGTTTCGCCGACCGCCCAGAAGACGACCGGGCCCGGCTGGGCCTGAAGGTATTGCTCGGCCTCGTGGATGAAATCGTTGATGGCATCACCGAACCTCGGCGGCGCCTCGTCGGTCCGCAGCGGCAACTGGTTGACCACCGTCATCGTCGCCAGCACAACGATCGCCCCGAACTGGGCTGTCAACGTCCCGGCCCGGTTGAAGCGTTCAGGAAGCTGTCGCACCCACCATCCGCCCAGCAGAGCCCCCGGCACGAACGCCGCCGCGAGGTAGTCGGCTCGCTTTCCCGTGCTGAGCGTGAACAGCACGATGATAATCACCACGAATACCGCAGCGCCGTTCAGCCACGCCCCCGTCCGGCCGAGCGTCGTCCAGCGACGAGGACGACTCTCCTTGGCGGATGCGTTCCCGGTCCGGCTCCATATTACGATCATCCCAAGGATGCTGAGCACCGACCACGGCGCGAAACGAAGCAGGTAGTACGTGGGCATGTGTACAACCCGCCGAACGAACTCGATCGGCCCGAATTGGTTGCCCTCAGGGCCCAGCCCGGTCACCCGGCCGGCGATCTCGTCGAACCACAGCTTGTGTATCAGATGATCGGGGTCGATGCGGTACACACCCCAAACCCATAGGCCGAATACCCCCACGGCTAGGGGAAGTCCCCACCACCAGCCGAAGATCCGCGCTTCCTTGAACGATCCCCGCAGCCCACGGGAGGCAACGAAGGCATACAAAGGCAGGACGATCGCGGGCGGACCCTTTGTGAGCGCCGCCGCCAGCACCGTCCCCCAAAACGCGAGGCGCAGCAGGCAACCGCGCCAGCCACGCAGATCCTGATCGGGCGTGAGCAGCAGCGTCGTTGCCGCGACCCATCCCAGCGTGAGCCACAGCGTCAGGAGCATGTCCGGCCGGGCGAGGTACCCAAGCTTGAAGAAGCTGTAGTTGGCAACAACCATCAATCCCGCGAGCCAGCCGAGGGCGCCGAAACGATCGCCGTCGAGCCGTCGACCAAGCCGCACCACGATGAGCCAGCACAACAGCAGCGACACGACGCTCGGTGACTTGTGGGCTAGATCGCTTGAGAACCCCATCAGCTTCACCATGGGGACGGCGAGCCAGTTGTACAGCGGCGGCTTCGTCGCCGGATTCACGCCTCGTTCCACAGGCAGGATCCATCGACCGTTGGCGATGATGTCCGTGGTGTAGGCCATGGTCCGGGGCTGCGTTTGGTCCCACGCATCGGAGGGTCCCAACACCCGCGCCGCCAACAGCCATATGATCGCCGTGATCGTGCACACGACCAGCGTGGTGTTGAACCATCTTGATGGCGAAAGGCTTTGTCGTTGCTGGAGCGCGGAATCCATGCGAGCGGCAGGGTAGACGGCTCACGCCGTGGGAACAACCGACGCCCCGACGCCGGCCCAGCCCGCCGCCACCACTTCCACCGGCACGTCCCCGACAAGCTCCGCACCGCCCACGCCCGTCGGCAGAATCAACTGCGTCCGGCCCGGCGTCGCCTTCTTGTCATAACGCATCGCCGCGAGCAGGCGCTGTTCATCAACCGGGCTTGGCAAACGAATCGGTAGGCCAAACGTTGTGAGCACCTGCTCGATGTGGTTGTGCTGATCAGCGGTGAGTCGGCCGGTCTTTACGGCGCAATGTGCCGCCGCCATCAAACCGATGGACACCGCCTCGCCGTGGCGCACCTTCAATTCCGAAATCGACTCGATGGCGTGGGCGAAGGTGTGACCCAGGTTCAGCAGAGCCCGGCGCCCGGACTCACGTTCATCGGCGGCCACGATCTCGGCCTTGATCCGCACGCAGCGTTCGATCAGCGTTCTGAGCACATCCTGATCGAGGGCGAGGATACGCGACGCCTCGGTTGAGAGGAACTGAAGCAACGACGCATCGGCGATCAGAGCGCCCTTCACGCACTCCGCCAAGCCGCAGCGGAAGTCGCGGGCGTTCAGCGTGCTAAGCACTTGCGGATCGACAACGACAGCTTTGGGCTGCCAGAACGCGCCGACCATGTTCTTCCCGAGCCCACCGCCGGGGAGCGGGAAGTTCACGCCCGTCTTGCCCCCGATCGCCGCATCGACCATCGCCAGCAGCGTGGTGGGGACTTGAATCAGCGGCACGCCCCGCATGTAGGTAGCCGCCACAAATCCGGCCGTGTCGCCGATGATCCCGCCGCCCAGTGCGATCACCGGGCTGCTGCGGTCAAGGCCCGCCCCGAGCATCGCGCCATATACTTGCTGAGCGGTCTCGATCGTTTTTTGCGATTCCTCCGCTACGAGCTCGACGACGATCGGTTCGACGCCCGCGCCCTGCAACGAGGTCAGCGCCGCTCGGCCATGCGTCGACGCGATCGTCTTGTCAACCACAAGTAGCGCGCTGCGGCTCGGGGCGACCTCGTGGACGAGCGGCCCCAACTGCCCAAGCAACCCCCGATCGATGATCACGTCGTAGACAGAGCCGGGAACATTGACTGGAATCCGCGTGGCGGTCATGTGTTGCCTGCTTCGGCGCGACGGCGCATCTCATTCAGCGCGTCAACGGGATCATCGGGTAAGGCCGGCGATTCGTCCACCTCCGCTCGTTCGCCGATCACCGATCGCGTCAGTCGCCGCTCATCGCGGTTTCGCCGAACGTACAGCATGAGAAGTAGAAAAATGACAAGTAGAACGGCAACGGGTATGACCACCACGAGCACGCCGCCCATCGCCGCATCAGCCGCGACCGGCCGGCGGGGCAAGGCGCCGACGAAAGCTGGATAGCTGCGAGACACGCCGTCGCGCGCGATGGCATCGACGCGCTTGTAGAACCGCCCGTGAAGCACCACCGCTTGCCCATCGGAAATGATGGAGTCGCCCTCCCGGCCCACGACATAAACCAGAATCGCTCGACCGGACTCGTCGCGTACGAACCACTCCGTCACGCCCTCGTAGAGCGCGGACAGCGGCGTCTGCTGTTGAACACGGCCGGCGATCTGACACAACGACCCGCGGTAGGCCTCCGGATCGGCCAGCATCGCCGTAAGGTCGGGCTGCAGCCGGATCGGCGCATCGCCGACGCCCGGCGTCCAGAGGCGCACGTTCTCCACGAGCGCGACGAACGCGGCTTCCTGATGATCGCGCCCATCGAAGGCCGTGGCCAGGCGAACGCGCTGGTCCTCCGTCAGCGGCTCAATCGCCCCCAGTGCAATACAAAGAATGATGCCGGCCCAACTCACAACCTACAGCCTAGGTCGAATGGCCGGACGCCGCCCGCTTGAGGAGGTTGACCCCCCACCACATGCACGGTCACAGCAAGAGACTGGATTTCGGCTCGCCCTTGCTGTGGCCGATCGCGTCACATGCGACGTCGTGAGCGCGACGTGCCCCGGACCGGCGATTATGAGACGTTGCCATAAACCGGATCGCTGCAAGCGGTCGATCCTTTCGATTGATAGCGCCGTCCGGCTAACCTCCTCCGGCCGGTGTTCCGACCAATATCGAGACGATCCATTTAGGCCGGAGAGTTTCCGCGCATGCTGTTATGCACTGTGGCCAGTCTCGAGCCGGGGATGGAGATGGGAGGATCGATTCCCCATCCGCGCCGTCCCTCCACCGAGCTGCTTCGGGCCGGGGTGACCCTGGACGCTCGAATGATCAACAACCTGCGACGGCTCGGCGTCACCGAGGTCTGGGTTCGCCACGACGCGACGGCCGATCTCGACGTCGCCGTCGCACCGAACCTCGCGGCGGCGAGGATGGAAGTTTTCAACCAGCTGAAGAAGGATTTCAGCCAACTCTCTCGGTCGAGCGTCTCGGGCGCCCAGTTTCAATTGTACCGTCAAACGATCACCGATCTGGTTTTCGAACTCCTCAGCAGCGGTCAATACGCACACCTCAGCCATCAACTGCTCGCCGATTCAAGTCATGTCTTCACGCATAGCGCCAACGTCGCTTTCCTGTCCGTTCTCGTTGGCTTGGAGATGGAAACGTATCTCGTAGCTCAACGCCCGCAGTTGGCTCCCGAGCATGCGAGAGACGTCGTACCGCTGGGGCTCGGGGCGATGTTACACGACATCGGTAAGACGGGGATGGAGCAAGGACCCCGACAACATCACGAGATTCACGTCCCGATGGAATCGGGACCGGACGACCCCGACGCCCTGGAGAAATATCGCGATCATGTCTTCAGCGGACGCGCGATGCTTGACCTCTCCAGGTTCCCGGCCACGGCCCGCCATGCGGTGCTCAACCACCATCAGCGTTTCGACGGAACGGGTTGGCCGGACCAGGCCCTGAGCACGAGAGGGCGTCGTCACGGTTCGCAGCAAAGCATGGACATTCACATCTTCTGTCGAATCATCGCCGCCGCCAACGTGCTTGATAATCTGCTGAACGATCCAAGCCATGACAACTACCCCACTGTCGCGGCCCTGCGCGACTTCAACAGCAAGCGGTTCGACGGCTGGTTCGATCCGGTCGTCCGATACCTGATGATCCGCCGGCTTCCCCCGTTTCCGATCGGATCGTTGGTCCTACTCTCAAACAGCCGAAAGGCGGTGATCGTTGCCCTGAACTTTCGCCAGCCTTGCCGGCCGGCGGTTCGCATTCTCGACGAGGCATGCCGAAACGAAAACGGCGAGCTTCCCGTGTTGGATCTGGACGCCGACCGCGACGTCCACATCCTCGAAGCGGCGGGTCAGCGGGTCGACCAATACCTCTTCGATCTACCGAATCTACGTACCGACGCCGACGAGGCCGCGTAGCCGGGAGTCGATCTCGGTAGTGCCGCTGCGCCCCTACCAAACACACATTTTCAACGCAGAATCGCCATCGCTGCCCGCGAGCCGCCTGTCATTGAGCACTGATCCGTGACCGCTAGAATAACGGCACGCGCCCGTTGGAACGAGTAAGCAGATCGGAACGATGCAACCGCGAAAAGTGGCGGAGCGGAATGTGCTGGACCCATCACAATGGGTCAATCGGCATGCGGATGCGCTATTCGGGTACGCGATGCTCCAACTGGCAGACCACGAGCAAGCGGAGGAGCGCATTCAGGAGACCTTCCTTGCCGCGCTTGAAGCTCAAAGGACCTATCGAGGCGACTCGTCGGAGCGCACCTGGCTCATGGGAATCCTCAAGCACAAGATCTGCGATCATTTCCGACGCCGCGAGCGCGAATCGAGGATGACCGCTACCGAGGCCGCTGGGCAACCGACGGCTGCGGTATTCAGCGACCGTGGAGATTGGAAGAGGAAGCACGTTCGAGAGTGGCCGGACAAGGTCGAATCGCCCCTGGCGCGAAACGAGTTTCTCAGTGCCCTGCAACAGTGCCTGTCGAAGCTCCCGGAGCGAATGGCAGAGGCCTTTTGCCTGCGAGAACTGCACGGTCTAGAAGCCGATAGAATCTGCAAGGTATTGGATATATCCGCGACCAATTTATGGACGCTCCTCCATCGGGCTCGTGCACTGCTTCGAGATTGCCTCGACCGCAGTTGGTTCAATGATCGGGAGCGGGGGCCCAAACAATGACGGCGAAGAGCGCGATTATCAAGCTGCTCACGCTTCGGTGCCGCGAGTCCTCGGAGCTGCTGTCCGCAGCGGAGGATGGGGACCTGAGCCGCATGGATCGCTGGGCCCTTCGGGCTCATCTGTTCATCTGCGGCCCGTGCCGAAAGTACCGACGACAGATTCGCAGTCTGCGCCGCATCATCAATGACGCGATGCAGCGCCTCGAATCAGGCGAAGACCTTCACGACCGGCGATTGTCTGATGAGGCCCGAGCGCGGCTGCAAAGTCTCATCGAGTCATATCAAGGCTGATTGCAAGCTCCCCTGACCTGAGCGCAGCGCTGATTGAAGCAAACGCTATTTCAAGCGCCTGAGCCGGCAAAACAAAATTCGATCTTTCGTGCAAGCGCTGCGGTCCTGGTGCGACCAACTCCTCGACGCCCGTTGCGAATGTCCATCGATTCACGGTCTCGCAGCCGTTCGCTGTGATGCCGCACGGTGGAATTTCTTGGCCAGTGACGAGCGTCAAGGACCCGAGAATCGGTCCCGGGTGCATGTCCCTTCTTCCAAATCGCATCACATGCGAGGAGACCAAGACCATGTCGAAAAAGTTCAATTTGTTTGCCGCATTAGCAACGCTGACTGCGGGTGCGCTCGTCACATCGCTAGCTTCCGAAGCACTTGCCGCCGGCGGCGGCGAGGGTCCGGTCGTCTATGTCACGGGCCAAGATCTGTTTTACGACACGATCGTCCTGGGCGACTTGCCGCCCAACGGCCCATTCCAACTCCTGGAGATGGCCGGCCCCACAGGCCTCCAGACCGAGTTCGGGCCTGGCGATCGTGGTTATGTCGGCGGTCGCTGGTGGGTCGATATCAACAGTGACGGGGAAATGGATCCCGCGGATGTGTATTTCCTCTGCCCGCTCCTCCCGCCGGGCCGTGAAGAACCCTAAGCGCTGATTCCCTCGGGGCGGGAGCGGAGCGCTGCCTCCGCTCCCGCTATTCCTGCGAACGGAAAGTGCGGCACTCAGGTGCTATATAATAGCGCACGGCTGGGTCGCACCGCTCCGCCGCGCTGCCCGGCTCGGGGCATAACAGACGAACCCAGCGAGCGATACGGTCGGCCCGCCACGCGCCGATCGTGAATCCGCCGCTCGAAGTGACGGTCATCAGGAATTCGAGGCGCTAATCCACATGGCGTCTTGCGTGTAACGCCGATAGAATTCCCCAAACATGTCACCGCAGCGCTTCAATCGACTGGATTGGATCAAACCCACCGCTCGGCGGGCGTGGTGGATGCTGTTGATCCTGATTCATGTGCCGATCCTCGTGAGCGTTGGCCGGTCCATGCTCGCGCAGCCGGAGGAGAGCAAGTGGCTGGCGTTCTCCGCCCTTTGTCTGACCATCCTGCTCTTCGTCCTGAAGCTCCTCGACGCACCGTTCCTGCGGTTCCGCACCCGCCGCGGCGCGGCCTTGGCTTTCCTGCTCGTCTGTGCGGTCG
>JADFNO010000291.1 GCA_022563315.1 Planctomycetota bacterium
CCCGCATCGGCGCGTCCGATGAATTGCACGCTGGTCAGTCCACCTTCATGGTCGAGATGACCGAGACGGCCAACATCCTTCATCACGCGACCGAGCGCAGCCTGGTCATTTTGGATGAGATCGGGCGGGGCACGAGCACCTTGGACGGGCTGTCGCTGGCGTGGGCGATCGCCGAGACACTCGCCCAACGCCGCTGCCGCACACTCTTCGCCACGCATTATCACGAGCTCACGGCGGTCGCGGATCGATTGGGCAACGTCCGGAACCTGCACGTTTCGGTGCGGGAATGGGGCGAGCAGATTATCTTCTTGTATCGCATCCTCCCCGGGCGAACTGACCGCAGCTACGGCATCCATGTCGCGAAGCTAGCGGGCATCCCGCCCCAGACCGTACGGCGGGCATCCGAACTGCTCGACACCCTGGCCGTGCAATCCGAATCGACGCCGGTGACAGCCAAAAGCGGTGCATCCGCCTCGCCGTCCGGCACCGACGCCCGTCAGTTGGAGCTGTTCACGGAGTATCTCCAGCACCCGCTCGTACAGGAGCTTGGCGAAATTGATCTGAGCACGCTCAGTCCGCTGGAGGCGTTCGACCTCCTGCGAAACTACCAGCAACGGGCTCGCGAACAGCCCACGGGCTAGCGCTCCTAGCCAGCTCATCGATCAGCGACCGATGACGAGCGATCCGACGGCGTAGTTCCGCCCGCAATCGACACCAAGGTATCCGCGGCAAACCACCGCCTCGATGTCGAAGATCCCGATTCCACTTGCGGCTCTGTGTCCCGATTCTATCGGGGTCCCGATTCCATCGGGATCGGGATCGGGATCGGGGCTATCTTTAGTCATCCCCAGTTTCCGAGTAGAATGAGTAGATCAGGGACCCCAACGACGCAATTGTTATCCAAGTCTGCCGGACAGTTGCTACAGTTGTCGCACGACCCCCAGTCGCCCAGGAGGATCAGCAGATCCTTCACCCCGACCTGGCCATCGTTATCAAGATCACCGGGTATGCCCTTTTCAATGAGGCTGAGAAGAACACCGACCGACGCGTTCAGATCATCGCTACGCGCAGCCACGGCGATCTGTCCCGCGTTATTGATGCCCATAGCGCGCTCGAGATTGAGATTGGGGTCGAAAGGAATCAGATTGTTTAGGGCAGCGATCACGCCATCTTGCCAGATGAAGGCAGCCTGATCGGTCAAGAATTGGTTGTGGCAATAGCCAACAATACGGGTTTGGTTATTAATGCTTCTTGCTCTGGTAAATGTCGTGTCCGGAAGCGTGCCTAGGTTCGTCATTTGATTTTCAGCCCAGAGGAAACTTTGAACCACGATCGTTTCTCCATCGTCCAACACTATCTTGCCATCGCCCGCTACATTGCCTAGGTCATTGATCGCTTGGCCGGTACTGCTGAAACCTTTCGGAATCGGCCCGAGCGAGTTGACCTCCCCATCTTCCCAAACAAATGCGAGTCGCTCGCCTCCGTCTTCCCTCCACCATCCGGTGATCGCTCCGATGTCATTGATGCCTAATGCACGATTGTTCAGACCACCAATTGACGGGCCGATGTCGATCATCTTGCCGTTCTCCCAGATGAACGCTTGCCACGGACCAATGAGGTTGTTACCCCAGAAACCCGTTATCTGGCCGAGGGAATTGATTCCATGGGCTTCGGACCAGTTGCCGCCGGGCAGTGTGCCGAGGCTGGTGAACTGGTCAGTCTCGAAGTCGTAGAGGAAGCCGGTTATTCCCAGTTCGTTTGAGTTTGCGAACCACCCCACGACCTTCGAGCCGCTGATCGCCAAGGCTCGGCTCTGACTCGTCTGCGGGGGCATGGGGATCAGCTCCAAGCCGCTTTCGGCCGTCCAGCGAAAGGCGCGCGTCACCCCGGCCGGACAGGTCACATGTCCCGCCACGTCACCCGCTTCGTTCAACGCACTCGGGTTGACCGCCGCCAACCCAAACGGCGGGCACTCAAACCCCGCAATGATCGCCGTCACCTCATACTCCGGCGGACCGCCCCCGGAATTAATGCCCCCGGCATGCGCCGCTTGGACACTCACCATCGCCGCCAGAATCGCCAAACTTGTCGCCAATCGCATGTTCATCGTTCATTCCTCCCGCGACCACCGGTCGCGGCTTTATATTTCGTGCCTACGTGCCCATGTGCCTTCTTCTGCCCCTTGACGCCCTGATGGCCTCATTCCAGCCCTTCCACCCCTATATACGCCGGTTTTTCCGGAATCTTGCGCGACTTGGGAAGTTTTTTTTCGTCGTCGCCACGGCCGGCTCGGGTCGAGGCCGTGTTACTGGTGATGGTGCAGCGAACGACCGACGGCTCACCCTCAATGAGCATGCCGCCGCCGTGATTCCGGTCGAGGAGCGAGCTGCCGTTGGCC
>JADFNO010000148.1 GCA_022563315.1 Planctomycetota bacterium
CGTTCGACGGCGATATCGACCAGCTTCTGGCCGGTCTCGGCTTGTGTGATGTCGCCCGGTGCAATGGCGATCTGATCCGCATGCCCGAGCTTTTCAGCAGCATCGCGCAGCTTCGATTCGGTGCGGCCATTGAGTACGACGTTGTCGCCGCGATCGAGGAAGGCCTTGGCCACGGCAAATCCGATTCCGCTTCCGCCTCCGGTTACGATGACAGTTCTTGGTGAATTTGTGTTACTCATTACTTAGCTCCTTGTGTGTTTGAATACGTGTTCAGTTCGCGACGAGAAAGAGCCCGAGGAGCCGATTAAGCTCCACGGACCAAGAAGGAAACGTCACGCGCAGGCGCGCGCCCCGTTATTACGATGCGATGCTCGGTGGGCAGAAAAATCCGTGTAGCCTTTTTCGTCCGACGAATACCAGACTGACATGTCAGCCATTTCCGCCAGAGGCCAATCGTTAGCAAACCGCTCAACAAGATCCGGGTTGCTGATAAACGGTCGACCAAAGGCGATTAAGTCAGCGTCACCTTGGGCGATGGCGGCTTCGGCAGTCTCTTGCGTGTATCCACTATTGCCCATCAACGGACCATCAAAGACTCGTCGAAATTCGGCCAGTGTCATCGCTTCGCCAAGTTCATGGAACCCAAGTGACAGGCCATCCACCACATGCAAGTAAGCTAATGAATATCTGTTAAGTTGTTCTGCAACAAACGTGAACTGTTCGCGAAAGTCGGGCGAACCCATGTTGTTGAAAACGCCGTTGGGAGCAATTCGCACCGCGACTCGATTCGCAGGCCAAACACGGGTGACCGCATCGACGACTTCGCCCAGTAAACGGTAACGATTCTCAATGCTTCCTCCGTAGCCATCGGTCCGCCGATTGGTTTTCGACTGGAGGAATTGGTCTAGCAAGTATCCATTGGCAGCGTGAATCTCGACACCATCAAATCCCGCCTCCTTTGCGCGAGCAGCCGCCTGGCGATAATCTTCAACGACTTGTGCAATTTCCTCCGTCTCCAAAGCTCGTGGCGTTTCATATGACTTTTTACCAAGCGGTGTATGGATTCCATCCTCACTATTTATGGCAATGGCGGAAGCTGACACCGGCAATTCGCCGTTATGGAAGTCGCTATGCGATGCACGACCGCAATGCCAAAGCTGAAGAAACACAAGACCGCCTTGAGCATGAATCGCCTCGGTGATCTCACGCCAGCCATCGACCATCTCATCTGTGTAAATGCCAGGCGTCTGGTCCCACCCAATTGCCTGAGGTGAGATGGAAGTTGCTTCTGAAATAATCAGACCTGCAGATGCACGCTGCAGGTAATACTCAGCCATCAAAGCGTTAGGAATTCGCTTCACCCCTGCTCTGGCTCGCGTCAACGGTGCCAACACGACTCGGTTATTGAGTGTCAGGTCTACCATGTCAAATGGCTCAAGCAGTTGTTTCGTAGCAGATTCGTTATTCATTTTGAAATCCTTCTTAGTTCGAGTGGAGAAAGAGTCCGAGGAGCTGATCAAGCTCCACGGACCCAAGGAGGAGACCTCACGCGGTTTGATGTTCGGGAACTTCCACACGTGGGAAGTCCACTTCCGTGTCTGCTATGTGGTTGAAGTAATTCGAGAAGATGTTCTGCGCCACCGCGGCGACGATCTCGGTGATCTCACCTTCGGTGTAGCCGGCCTCGCGGACGTTCCGCAGGTCGTCATCACTGACCCAGCCGCGCTCGACGACGATTTGTCGTGCGAACTCAAGCGCCGCTTCGGTCTTGGGGTTGCGGCTGAGGCCCTTGAGGTTGGCCGCGAGTTCGTCGGTCTCGACGCCGAGCTTCGCGCCAATCGCGGTGTGGGCCGAGGCGCAGTACCCGCAGGCGTTCTCGCCGGCAACGGTGAGGGCGATCTGCTCGCGAAGTTGCGGGCTGATGCTTGCGCCGCTCAGCGCTTTGCCGAAGCCGAGATAGGCTTCGAGCGTGGCCGGCGACTGAGCCATGGTGGCCATGATGTTGGGCGTGATGCCCAGGGCCTTGTGTACGCCCTCGAGTAATGCCTTGGCTTTGGGCTGAGCCTGGTCGAGTTCGATGGGTTGGATGCGTGGCATGGTCATGTCCTTTCAGTGGGGCCGGGCGAGTCCCGGCAGGATGTTGCGGTGATTCACTGCACGAACCATACCGACTAGTCTGTCTATTTCAAGTCGATCCTGAAATATTTTGGATAAGTTTTCGAGCCGCGGAGGGGTGCCCCAGGCGGGACTGAACGAGCAATTAGGGGAAGAATCCGCATTTATGGCCTTCGAGCGCGGTTTCAGGCGAGTTCGAGGCCACTGGATCGTGCTCGGATTCCACCCGATGAGCTTGAAAAAGAACAGAATGGTTTGTATAGTGTTAGTGAAAGGATCACTCACCAATGGCTGTGAGCAAGCGAGAGCAACTGGTCGAGACCGCCCTGAAGCTGTTCTGCCAGGGAGGGTTCCACGCCACCGGCATCGACCGGATCCTGGCCGAGTCGGGCGTGGCGAAGATGACCCTTTACAACCACTTCAAGTCCAAGGACGAGCTGATCCTGGCTGCGCTTCGACTGCGCGATGAGCGGTTCCGCAATTCGTTCATGCAGGATGTCGAGCGCAAGACGTCAGACCCGATCGAGCGGCTGCTGGTGATGTTCGACGTTCTCGGCAAATGGTGCTCCAGCAAGGGGTTCACCGGCTGCACGTTCATCAATGCCTCCGCTGAGTTCTCGGGGCATGACGATCCAATTCATCAAGCGGCGGCCGAGCACAAACGCCTGCTGCTGAACTACATTCGCCAGTTGACCGAATCGGCCGACCTTGAGAACCCCGGCGAGTTGGCCGAACAGCTCAACATGCTCATGGAAGGGGCGGTCGTCACGGTACAGGTCACCGGCGATTGCAACATCACCCAACGCGCCCGCAGCGCCGCGGAAGTCCTGATCCGCGCGGCGATGCCGGCGACGTCGAATCGCGCCTAAGGTTGCGGCCGCTTGCGGCTTCGCGTGTCGGTCGTCTGCGCGAAGCGGCAAGCCGCGGGACGCTGCTTCCGGGGGCTTATTCCGGGGGCGTTGCTGTTTAGCGGCTTGAACGTATCATGGCCGACCCGATCGATGGGGCGGGGCACTTACTTACACAGGAGTTGCTCGTCATGCGGCGTGCGAAGATTTCAGTCATCGGCGGCGGGAACGTCGGGGCCAGTTGCGCTTTGTGGTTGGCCAGCAAGGAGCTGGGCGATGTGGTGGTGCTGGATATCCCCAAGGCGGAGGGGATGGTCAAGGGCAAGATGCTCGACCTGGCGCAGTGCTCGCCCATCGAGCGGTTTGATGCGAAGATCACCGGGACGGCCGACTACGCAGACACCGCCGATTCGGATGTCGTGATTGTTACCGCCGGTATTCCGCGCAAACCCGGGATGAGTCGCGACGATCTGATTCAAACGAACGTGAAGATCGTCAAGTCCGTGGCCGAGCAAGTGGCGGCCCATTCACCGGATGCGGTGATGATCGTTGTTTCCAATCCGCTCGATGCGATGGTCTACACCGCGTGGAAGGCGTCGGGCTTTGCGACAAATAAAATCGTGGGGCAAGCGGGCTGTTTGGACGTCGCGCGTTTTCGCACATTTATTGCGATGGAATTAGGCTGCTCGGTGGAGGACATCCAAGCGCTGCTCTTGGGCGGGCATGGCGACGACATGGTGCCGTTGCCGCGCTATACATCCGTGCACGGGATTCCCGTCACGCAGTTACTGTCCGAGGAAAAGATCACCGCATGCGTCGATCGCGCCAAGGCCGGCGGAGGCGAGATCGTCAAGCTCATGGGCACCAGCGCCTACTACGCGCCGGCTTCGGGTTCGGTAATGATGGCTGAGGCGATCGTCAAAGATAAGAAACGCATCCTGCCCTGCGCGGGGTATTGCGATACCGAGTACGGCGTGGGTGGATACTTCGTCGGCGTGCCGTGCGTGCTCGGCGCTAACGGCGTGGAGAAGGTCATCGAGATCGATTTCGATGCTGATGAAAAGGCCTTGATGGACGAATCAATCAGCCACGTCAAGGACCTCGTCCAGATCGTGCGCGACACCTTTCCGGAGCTGGCGTAGGGGACGTAATCGCTACTCGAGGATCATTGGCCCGAGCAGTAGGAACGCTGTTACCGCCAAAATCACAATGAGCACCAGTATCACTAGCTTTACTGTGGCGTCCTTGCGCCATCGCTGCCAGTGATATTGCCGGGACACCAGCGGTTGTAACTCGAACTCGAATCCGCATTCCGGGCATTGATGGCGGCCGGCAGCGATTGAGCCGCTGAGATCGTATTCGCATTCCGGGCAAGGATGGGCACGATCTGGGATATCGCGGAGACTATTCATCAGCACAGACAATGATAGAAGAAGCCCACGGGCTCGAGCCCGTGGGCTTCTTTTACGACAATCAGCGCCACAGTCAGTACAATGCCGCTCGGTCAAACGAGAGGAACCGGTTCATATGCCCGCATGGAACGGCTGGTATCACATCATCGGCAGTACGTACGGCAACTGGCTGCCGGGCGACGGGCGCGGTTGGCGAACTCGACATCATCGCGAGCACGTCGAGGGCGATTACAAGGATCCGCCGCCGAGCGGGACACATGATCGACGCCTGGCCTACGCGAAATCCGTGATGACGCGGGAGCCGATTCTGCTTTCACCACCGCAGCGCGAATTGGTTTGCCGCACAATGATCGAGGCGCTTCAGTTTCACAAGATCAACGTGAAGGATCTGTCAGTCTCGCCGCTGCACCTTCATCTTCTGGCGGGGTTCGCGCTGGTGAGACGAACCGCTCACCTCAAGCAGATCAGCGATCCGGTCCGGCATTACGTGGGAATTGCAAAATCAAGGAGCAGTCGAGCGCTGAGTGAGGCGGGACTGACTGGGCACGGCGGGATATGGGGCAAACGAACGAAAATCGTGCCAATCAACGATCGCGGACACTTCGATAACGTCGTGCAGTACATCCAAGACCACGCCCAAGAAGGCGCGTTTGTCTGGTCATTGCAACAGGGTCGGTAATGTGGAATCAGCGTTCGCAGAAGCCCACGGGCTCGAGCCCGTGGGCTTCTTTCACGATCAAATGCGCAAACTGACACGCATCGCAGTTCAGGCGCGGTCAGGGCTGCGCGCGCTCGTCCGCGAGGCGCTGTTCCCAGCGGGTATCGAGATCGTGCCGCACGTTCACGAGATCGAGCAATTTCCCGGCCATGAAATCCACCAGATCATCCACCGTTTGGGGACGCAGATAAAAACCGGGCGAGAGGGGGGCGATGATCGCTCCGGCTTCGCTCAGCCGCTTCATGTTGCAGATATCGATGTGACTGGCGGGCGACTCGCGAACGGCGAGGATCAGACGCCGGCGCTCCTTGAGCGTCACCGCGGCGGCCCGCTTGAGCAGGTTGTCGCCGATCCCCGCTGCGATCGCACCGAGCGTATTGCTCGAACACGGCACGATGATCATTCCGTCATGTAAGAACGAACCGGAGGCAATGGCAGCGCCGACGTCGTTGTCGTTATAGACCGTGACGAGTTCACCGCGCCCGGACGTCAGCGCATCGGGGTCGAGGCGTTTGAGACCCAGCTCCTCAAACAGCAGCCGTTTACCATAGGTGGAAACGGTCAGATGGATTTGGACATCCGCCTCGGCCAGCGACTGCATGACGCGCCGGGCGTAGGCGGCGCCGCTGGCCCCGGTGATCCCGATGATGATGCGGGTGGCAGATGGCATCGAGACATCATGGTATCAAGACACTTTAGGATCGTTTAAGTTATTTGTCGTGACGACCAACTGATCGGGGGAATGTGACACCGCTTCGATATCACTACTAGGCACCCGCTGAAGCCCACGGACTCGAGTCCGTGGGCTTCGGTCACGACCAACACGCCAGGTAGGCACAAGGCGGCCCAGCCGAACGAGAGGAACGCTCTGCGGCGCGCAAGGCGGCTACACTGTTCGGCTACATGTCTGTTGATCTACAAAACGCATTTGAGGGCCGTCGGGTCTGCGTCACAGGCGGGGCGGGTTTCATCGGCTCGCACCTGACGGATGCGCTGGTGAACCACGGCGCTGACGTGTGTGTGCTGGACGATTTCAGTCAGGGGCGCGACGAGAACCTCGCCGAGGTTTCAGATCGCGTGCGCGTGGTGCGTGGGTCGATTATGGACGACGCTGCATTGACGGAGGCGTGCGAGGGCGTCGAGATGATTTTTCATCTGGCGGCGCTGACCTCCGTCCCAGGTAGCGTTGACCAGCCGCGACGGTACTACGAGGTCAACGCCACGGGAACCTTGGGGGTATTGGAGAAAGCTCGGGCGGTTGGGGCCAAGCGCGTGATCTTTGCCGCGTCGAGCAGCGTGTATGGCGACAATCCTACCTTACCCAAGGTGGAGACGATGCCGCCCGAGCCGATGTCGCCGTATGCGGTAGCGAAATGCACCGGCGAGTACATGCTCCGCGCCTATGCGCAATGCTACGAGCTGTCCGCGGTGAGCCTGCGGTACTTCAATATCTTCGGGCCGCGACAGAGGCCGGACTCTCCGTACGCAGCCGTGGTGCCGAAGTTCGCCGAGGCGCTTTCCCAAGGGCGCAAGCCTGTGATTTATGGCGATGGAACACAGACACGCGACTTTACGCACGTAAGCAACGCGGTCCATGCGAACCTTCTGGCTGGAGCCTGCCCAACGCCGTTGCAGGGTCAAGTCGTCAACGTCGCCTGCGGCAAAAGTTACAACCTGCTGGAGCTGGTGGAGCGTATGGCGGCGATTCTGAGTGTGCAAAGTGAGTGTGATTTCGCCCCGCCGCGGGTGGGCGAGGTACAACACAGTTGCGCAAGTATCGAGGCGGCGAAGTCCTTACTTGGGTATGAGCCGGTGATGGGCTTCGAGGACGGACTCCGGGATGCGCTGGCGTTCTATGCCCAAAGTTACGAACAAAGTGAACGGTAAGGAGAATTCACCGCGGCGCGAAGAACCTGGTCACTGAAGTGACCAGGCCTCTGTACCGGTCGACGTTTTTCTCTGCGCCTCTGCGGTGAACAGTCAGCGATTCCGTCACTCAACGCCAATGGCGATGATGGTCTGGTCGTCGTTCGGCCGAACGCCGGCCTCGTGATCGTGGAGAATATCGGTGATTGATTGAACTACACAGGCGGGATCGCCGGTGCACTCGATGAGGGCGCGCTCGATGCCGCCCACGCCGAACATCGCGCCGTCGGGCGATCGGGCCTCGGTAATGCCGTCGGTATACAACACCAGAGTTTGGCCGGGTTGAAGCTCGAGTTGGGCGTCCTCGTAGGTCGTCTCGTCCAGGACGCCCAGCGGCACGCCGCCGACGGCTTCGAGACGGATGACCGAACCGCCGGACCCGGGGTTCTTCAGCAGCGGCGGATTGTGGCCCGCCCGCGCATAGGTCAGTCGACGAGTCCGCGGGTCATACAACGCAAAGAACGCGGTCACGAAAGAGCTCTCGATCTGTTTGCTGGCCAGGTGCCGGTTGGCGTGATCGAGCACCTCCGCGGCGCGGTCCGGTCGGCGCGGATAGGCGTGCAGGATCGCGTGCAGCATGGCCATGACCACCGCGGCCGCCGGGCCATGACCGGAGGCGTCGGCAATGAGAATGCCCCACAGCCCGGTGGGGTCGGGGTCGCGACCGTCGCCGCGATTGTCCAGCGCTCGGAAGTCGTAGTAGTCGCCGCCGGCTTGATCGAACGTTTCGTAACTGGCCACAATCTTCAAGCCGGGAATGTCCGGCAACGGATTTGGAAGAAGCGCACGCTGAATCGTGGCCACGTGATCGACCTCCGCTCGAATCCGCGCATGGGCCTCGCGAAGCTGCTTGGCGATCAATACGTTCTTGACCGTGGTGCCCACGAGGTTCGCGCGAAGAATCGCCTGCTCCAACTCCTCGACCGTAAAGCCCTGAGGTTCATCCCTCAGGAAGATGGCCCAGTTCAGCGGCTCACCGTCGTCGAACAACGGGATGGCCATCATTGATCGGTACCGAGCGAGGGCGTCTCCAACGCCCGGATCGTTGCGGAGACTCAAGTTATGGATCAGCTCCGGATAGGCTGAGCGAACAATCTCCCCGAAGAATCCGCCGGTGTGAACGGGCAGGTCGTCCCAATCTTGCCAGGGGTCTGCGGCCGCTAGCTCGAATGGATCGTCAAGATGCAACAGGCGGGTGATCTTGTATTGCCCGGGACCGAGACCGCGGGTGGAGAGCGAGACATAGCCGCGGGGGCCGTACAACTCCTCGATCCGACTGGAGAAGATTCGCAGAACCTCCTTGGGATCGACGGCTCGGCTCATCGCGCCGACCATCTCCATCAGGATGGGGATCCGGGGATTCCCCGAGGTATCGACGCAGAGCATGCCGGCGAGCGCTTCGTCTCGCGCTGCTTTAGGTGACGTCACCGGATCAACCTGCGTCATGAATCGGGGTTCCTCATCTCGCAGCCGTCGTCGATGATGGATGATATCCCCTGGTCAGTGGGCCCGCAGATCAAAGGGTCACCAGCGGTGAAACGCGCTCGCCTACACGCGCTGAATTCGGTCGATCTGCTCTTGCATGCGCTGTTCGATCATCGTCGTCAGCGCAGCGGCGGTCTCGCGCGTCTTGCCCTTGCTCGCGGCGAACTGCTTGGTCACGTCGATCGGCGACCCGAAGCGAAGGATCGCCCGACGATCCGTCCGGGCCCCGGCGCAGTCCGTACCCAATGCATCTTCCTCGAACTTATCGATCGTCTCGCAAATGCGCTCGACGGTGGGATGCTCGGCCACATAATCGCCTGGGTAGCTGAACAACTGCGTCACCAGGTGCAGATCTTCCAGATCGCGTCGGCCGGCGGCGCGCTGCTCGTCCGACGCGGCCGGTGTCGTGGTGTCGGAAGTCGACTCGCCCGCCGCATCGTCGTCGATCGCCTGCGCGCCCGATTCGGTGAGAATCTGGTAGCGCAGTTGCTTGACGCGAACAGGAATCGGCTCGCCGCTCACCTTCGCGAAGTGACGCGCTTCCATCTGTTGGAGGATGTGCTCCGACAGCGAACTGATGCGCTGCGGCAGCGATCCCTCACCCAGGGCCTGACGATACTCCAACTCCTTGAGCGCCAGGATTGCCTCGGCATACCGATGAATGCGCTCCACGAGCGGGCGGTCCGGCCGCGGCCGCCAGTAGATCCGCGCCTCGAGCCGGCCCATGATCGACTCGAGCTGTGGTGTCGGGTCCACCAGATAGAAATACTTCAAGGCGCAAGGCACGAGGTACAGCGGAGGTCCGTGGCTCCGACGACGACGGCGGGCGGCCGTGAGCGCGATCATCGCTGCCCCTTCTCGAAGCGGCGTGATGCGATCATTGAGGTGGTATACCTCGCCTTCGGGGAAGATCACCAGCGATCGCTTCGCCTGGGCCAGCA
>JADFNO010000020.1 GCA_022563315.1 Planctomycetota bacterium
AACGACGCCGTCCACGACGAGGTCCGCGGGACAATCTTCCTTCTTCGGGCACGGCCCCCAGGTACCGAGCAAGAAGAGCAGATCCTTCACGCCAACGACGCCGTCCACGACGAGGTCCGCCGGGCAGCTTGGCGCGCACGGGCTCTTCACGACTTCCTGACAAATGACCTTGCAGTCGCCGGGGCCCACAGGGGGTCCGAAGCCACCCGGAGTGGCAACCGTCCCGTCCTGGTTCTCGATGCCGACCGTCGGCGAGTCGAAGAACAGTATCTCGCCGTACCGGAACTCGATGCAGTTGGTGCCCTCGAACAGGATCGCCTGGAAGGTCGCAAGCTCGCCGACATCGCCGCCGAAGTGCTCGACGCCGTCCCACTGGGCGATGAACCTGCGGTTCGGGGCCGCGCCCTTGGTCTCGTAGTAGACGGTGCCAGCCTGGTTCGGGCTCCAGTCGTCCCAGTACGGATAGATCCCATCGTTGGGATCGATCGGATCCGGGATCGCGTCGTTGCTAAAGTCGCTGAGATCAGCGCCGAACGTCAGGTAACCGTTGGAGGTCACTCCAATGTCCGTGTGGTCGTCACCGTAGAAGTTGAAGGTGAATCCGATCGGAACGACGTCGCCGGCATCATCGTTGTTGCTGGCAATCGGGGCCACGATGCCGGTGCCGGAGATATCGTCGAACGGATTGCCGCAGTCGTCGATCGAGGGGTAAACGGCGCCGCCGCAGCCAATGTCGTCGCCCTGATAGACCCCGCCTTGCGCGGCGCAATCCTCTTCGGTCGTGATGAAGCACACGTCCTCGATCAGGCAGCAGGCGCCCATCGTCGGGAAGCACAGGTCGCCGCAGAAATCCTCGGCCTCGCCGGCGCAGATGCCGTCCCAGGTCACCTCGCAGCAAAACGGGTCGATCGCGCAGACGATCGCGCAGCAGTCAGGATCCTCACAGCCGGGGGTGCCGTTGGCCTCGCAGCAGTCGCCCGCCGCGTCGTCGCAGGGGCCGGGCGGTAACTCGCAGGGCACGTTACACGTCAGCGTGGCCACGTAGTCCGGACCGCAGAGGAACGTCGGCCCCGCAAAGTCGGGGGCCACGAAGAACCAATGGATCCCAGGCGGCAGACAATCCGTGATGATACTTATTTGCTCGCCAGCAAAGCCTACGGCGAAGGGATCCAGGACAGATATCGTGTCGCAATCACCGGACCCCAGCGGGACCGTCGGCACATACCCAATCACGAAGGCAAATGACGCCGTGACCGTCCAGGTGAACTCCGTGTTCTCGACCGTAATGATCTCGTACCAATCGGTGTCACGGAGAGCCCCGTCCCACGCGGCCGTCCCGCAGTAGGTATCACCGCAGGCGATCGGCGAGAAGATCGGCGGAAGGGAGTTGCAGCCACCGTTGACCGTATCGGTCGGCAGACCGCAATTCGGCTCGTCCTCCGGTATTTCCGTGCCGTCGCACAACCCACCAGCGGCGAGAATGCCGCCGGAAGCATCACCTGTAACGAGGATGCTCGGAGCCTGAGCGCTGAGGTCCGCTTTGCCCGCTCCGCCCCCTCCGGGAGCGAGGCGCTTGTCGGCCTCGATAATCACGGCCACCGGATTCGCCTTACCCAGGATCACCTCCACCTGAACCATCGGCTGGTCCGGCAGGGTCAGCTCGAACGAGCCGGGAACAAACGAGGGATGATCCACTTCAAGCGTGGTCTTGGCCCACACCCCCTCAATGACGTAGACGCCATCGGGTCGTTCCGTCGCCTTGACGTTGAGACCCTCAGCATCGGTCGCCGCCACTATCGCTCCAGGAAGCAGATTGCCGGCAGCATCCATGACCGTGACTCGTAGCGTCTGAGCCGAGCCGTCACTAACAGCGGCGACCGCTGGGACCTTCAAGACGCTGCCGGCCAACGCCACCACAAACAGCAAGGCCAGACTCGGGATGATTGATCGTAATGGGCGCACACACACCGCGCCCGCCTCCTCAGTTCGGTTTCGCATCACTGACTCCTTCTATGCAAAGTGGGGGTTCGATCTTGCCTCCGTCCCCCGGCAAGCCATCGGTGATGCCTCATCTCGCAGCATCACAGGTCCGATAGACGACCGCGAGGCTACCCCCCGCGGGCTCACAACGCAAGACTCCTCACAATTTTGGCCGGATGACCGCCGCGGGCAGACGCCACGGCTCTGAACCCTGCTTGCCAGCTGGCACTGACGGTGAATCCCGATGGAATCGGGACGGCTTTGTGTTGCGCGGAAAGAGGTGGCGAATGAAGCGTCGTCGAGACCGCCGAGGCTGGCCAAGGCGGGGGACGTGGGGTATGATCCGGGCCTGATTTTCCAGACCGCACGCTGGCCGGGTCGCGAGGCGACAGGACCAGGCGGTCGCGAGGTTGATCGACCCGAGGGTCAACATCGGCCAAGAGCCTCTCGGGTGCGGAAGCGGATGATGTTTAAGATCTATGTTGGGAACCTCTCGTTTGACGCGACGGAATCAGAGGTGGAGCAGCTTTTCGGGCAGCACGGTGAGGTCCAGAGCGTGGCGATCGTGACGGACCGCGATACGGGTCGATCCCGGGGCTTTGGATTCGTCGAGATGACGGACGATGCC
Organism: Planctomycetota bacterium; assembly: GCA_022563315.1. Lineage (GTDB taxonomy): Bacteria > Planctomycetota > Phycisphaerae > Phycisphaerales > SM1A02 > JADFNO01. Next base: position 2,609 of record JADFNO010000020.1, read on the forward strand.
CAAGGCCAGGCCGCGATCGACGCCATCGACGGGTCTGAACTTGGCGGGCGATCCTTGAAAGTGAACAAGGCGAGGCCGCGCGAGCGAGACCAGCGTGGCGGCGGCGGTGGCGGGGGCGGCAGTCAACGGGATCGGTGGTAGCCCGGATGGGGGATCCTCGCAGGAGGAACCCTACCTACAGCAGTCAAAAGCACGGCAGGCTCACGGGCAGGATCGCTGAATCGGCGGGCTCACACCCGCGGAACGAGCGGGGTTCAGGGCCCGTGGCTTGGGCGACCGGATAGAGGGTGTAAGGCGGGCGATGCGTCAGGCCGAGAGCGGTCGGACTGGGCATCACCGCAAGAGCCATGCCGGGGCAGAAGAAAATCTCAAAAAAACCCAAAAATGACCGTGGATGCCCGTTGTGCGTGTGCGAGAGGCGTGCTAGGATACGCGACTTGGCGGAGCCGACATAAACCAGCCCCTTTTTCTAACGTGACCTGAGCCACTAGGACCCCGGACTACGGCATGCGCCCTTGGTGTCGACTTTCGAGGTGAATTGATGGTTGCAAAGAACGTGCGCGATTTCTCGAAGCGCGGCGATGCGATTGCTGTGCCGACGCTGACGGAGGTCCAATCGGGATCGTACAAGCGGTACCTTCAGCAGCATTTGTCTCCGGACGAGCGAGACGAGAAGGTCGGCCTGGCGGCGTTGCTGCGCGAGGTATTCCCGATCGAATCCTACGACGGGACGATGCGCCTTGAATACCTTTATTACAAGTTGGATGAGGCGCGGTACACGCCGGACGAATGCCGCGAGCTTCGTCTGACGTACGGGATGCCGTTTCGGATCGCGGTGCGGCTGATCCGCGAGGGGATTGACGAGATCGCGGAGGAGGAGATCTACCTCGGCGAGATTCCGATCATGATGGGCGGGGGCGAGTTCATCGTCAACGGTGCGGAACGGGTGATCGTCAGCCAATTGCATCGGAGCCCGGGCGTGGACTTCGGGATCGTCTCGTCGGTCGGCGATCGACCGCTGCACTCAGCTCGGATCATCCCGGAGCGTGGCTCGTGGATCGAGCTGGAGGTGACGAAGAAGGACGTGCTGATGATGCGGATCGATCAGTCGACGAAGATCGCCGCCACGACGTTCCTGCGGGCGTTGGACGAGCAGTACAGCGCGACGGACAAGCTGCTGGAGCTTTTTTTCAAGGTGAAGGCGGTCAAGGTCGAGAAGCTCAAGCCCGAGCACTACTCGGCGGAGATGATCATCGACACGGAGACGGGTGAAGAGTTGTGCCGGATCGGCGTCCAGCTCGGGGACGCCATTGAGGCAATTCAGTCCTCGGATCTCAAGAGCGTAAACGTGATCGCGGACGCGGGGGACCCGCTGCTCCTGAACACGCTGGCCGAGGAGCGGCTGGACTTCCTGGCCGAGGTCACCGAACACGAGGCGGCGCTGTTGCGGATCTACGGGCGACTTCGGCCGGGCAATCCGCCGCAGGTGGAGAAGGCTCGCTCGTTGTTTCGGGAGAAGTTCTTCGACGACAAGCGATACCGGCTCGGGAAGGTGGGGCGATTCCGGATCAACCGGAAGTTCGAGACGGACAAGATTTACGAGGCCGCCCCGGAAGATGTGCAGCACATTCGGGCTGAGGACTTCCTCGCGGTGATCCGTTACATCCTGGACCTGCGGGCTAAGCGGAACAAGGCGCATATAGACGACATCGACCACCTTGGGAACCGTCGGCTGCGAACGCTGGACGAGTTGGCGGTCGAGGAGATGCGCAAGGGCTTCCTCAAGCTGAGGCGGACCGTCCAGGAGCGGATGAGCGTTCGAGACCCGGATGAGCTGAGCAAAGTCGCTGACCTCGTCAACTCCAAGTCGATCAGTAGTGCGATCGAGTTCTTCTTCGGGCGCAGCGAGCTGTCACAGGTCGTCGATCAGACGAATCCGCTGTCGATGCTGGTGCACGAGCGGCGGCTGTCGGCGCTGGGCCCGGGCGGGCTGAACCGTAAACGAGCGGGATTCGAGGTCCGCGACGTACACATCAGCCACTACGGCCGAATCTGCCCGATCGAGACGCCGGAAGGGACGAACATCGGCCTGATCGCGTCACTGGGCATCTACGCCAAGATCGACAGCTACGGGTTCCTGCTCACGCCATACCGGAAGGTGAAGCGGGGCAAGGTGACGGGCGAGGTGGAGTTCCTGCGGGCCGACCAGGAGATGAAGAGCGTCCTGGCGACATCGGACATTCTGGACGAAACGGGACGAATCACCAGCGGGCAGGTCTTGGCTCGGGTGAGCGGCGATCTGTCCCAGGTTCAGGCCGCCGACGTGCAGTACGTCGATATCTCACCGAAGCAGATCGTGGGGGTGTCGGCAGCGCTGATCCCGTTCCTGGAACACGACGACGCCAACCGCGCGCTGATGGGTTCGAACATGCAGCGCCAAGCGGTGCCGTTGATCAAGAGCGAACCGCCGCTGGTGGCAACGGGCATGGAGGAGGAGGTCGGCGAGCACTCGGGGATGATCGTGAAGTCGAGACGCTCCGGCACGGTGACCTACGTGGATTCGCAGCGCATCATCATCGATAACGCTGACGAGTATGAGCTGCGCACGTTCGTCGGGCTGAACGAGCGCACCTGTCAGCATCAGCAGCCGCTGGTTCGGATGAACGAAACGGTAGAGAAGGGGCAGATCATCGCCGACGGGGCGTCGACGGTTCACGGCGAGCTGGCGATCGGCAAGAACGTGCTCGTGTCGTTTTCTACGTTTGACGGCTATAACTTCGAGGACGCGATTGTCATCTCGGAACGACTCGTCAAGGACGACGTGTTTACGTCGATCCACATCGAGAACTTCGACGTCGAGATCCGCGAGACGAAGCTGGGACGAGAGGAGTTCACGCGCGACATCCCCAACGTCTCGGAGAAGGCGCTGCGGAACCTGGACGAGCACGGCGTGATTCGGGTCGGCGCGCGGGTAGGTCCCGGCGACATTCTGGTCGGGAAAGTCAGCCCCAAGAGCAAGTCCGAGCTCACCCCCGAGGAGAAGCTGCTGCATGCGATCTTCGGACGAGCCGGCGAGGACGTGAAGAACGATTCGCTGGAGGTGCCGGCGGGCACGGCGGGCATCGTCATCTCCGCCCGTCGCTTCAATCGCCGAATGCACCTCACCGATGATCAGAAGCGGCAGGTCAAGAAGGAGATCGCTGAATACGAGGGTCTGATGAACGCGAAGGCGATCGCGCTGTTCCGTCAGATGATCGATCAGATGATCGAGGTGCTGGGGACGCCGATTGTTGATCCTTCGACCCGCCAGAAGGTCGGCGCATCGGATATTCCGGAGGTGATCCTCGAGCAGATCGAGAACTTCCACGAGAAGTGGATCAAGGGGAACAAGGACGCCAAGGCGGCGGCCCTGAAGATCCGGAGCCAGTTCTGGCCACGGATCGAGGCGGTGGAGAAGGAGCGTGAGCGGAAGTTGGCGCACATGAAGCGCGGGGACGAGCTTCCCTCGGGCGTGCTCGAGATGGTCAAGGTCTATTTGGCCACGCGGCGGCAACTGTCGGTCGGGGACAAGATGGCTGGTCGGCACGGCAACAAGGGCGTGATTGCCCGCATCGTTCCTGAGGAGGACATGCCGTTCCTCGCCGACGGAATTGCGGTGGACGTGCTGCTGAACCCGTTGGGCGTACCGTCGCGCATGAACGTCGGCCAAATCCTCGAGACACACCTGGGGTGGGCGGCAGCGGTGCTGGGCTTTCAGGCGAGAACGCCTGTGTTTGATGGCGCGACCGAGGACGAAGTGCTCGCAGCGATCGACGAGGCGAATCTCCACGTCGAACAGCGGCTGAAGGAGTTTGAGCAGACAGGCAAGAATCCCGGCGCGAGGCGCGAGCATCTCGTGACGGTTCCCTTCGGCGGCAAGGTGCAGCTTTACGACGGCCGCACCGGCGAACCGTTCCATCAGAAGTCGAGCGTGGGGTACATGTACCTGTTGAAGCTGCACCATCTGGTGGACGACAAGATTCACGCCCGCGCGACGGGCCCCTACAGCCTGATCACCCAACAGCCGCTGGGCGGGAAGGCCCGCACCGGTGGTCAACGCTTCGGCGAGATGGAGGTCTGGGCCCTGGAGGGCTACGGCGCGGCATATATGCTGCAGGAGTTATTGACGGTCAAGAGCGACGACGTTGAAGGCCGGACCAAAATCTACGACTCCATGGTCAAGGGCACCAACGTCCTGGAAGCTGGGATGCCGGTCGTGTTTGATGTGTTGTGCTTCGAGATTCGAGGGTTGGGATTGAACATCAGTTTGGAAAAGCAGCAATTGGAAGCGGCCAGCCTCTTGTGAAGGAACTCTTGCAGCGATCAGCCGTCAGCCATCAGTCTGGCGGACGATCGCTGTTCAGCAACTTCATGAGCTGAAAGCTGAACGCTGAAAGCTGAGAGCTACTTATGACTGACAACGTCTACGATCGCGTCAACGATTTCGGGTCGGTAAAGATCTCGCTGGCCAGCCCCAACGACATCCGCAGTTGGAGCTTCGGCGAAGTGAAGAAACCCGAGACGATCAATTACCGCACGTATCGTCCGGAGAAGGACGGGCTCTTTTGCGAGCGCATCTTCGGGCCCGAGCGCGACTACGAGTGCGCCTGCGGCAAGTACAAAGGCACGAAGTACAAGGGCATCATCTGCGATCGCTGCGGCGTGAAGGTGACCCACTCTCGGGTCCGCCGCAAGCGCATGGGGCACATCAATTTGGCGGCCCCGATCGTGCATATCTGGTTCTTCAAGGCGCTGCCCAGCCGGCTCGGGACACTGCTGGGGATGAAGACCGCGGACCTGGAAAAGATCATCTACTTCCAGGATTACGTGACGACCGAGCCGGGAACGAGCGAGCTGCAACTGCGGCAGGTGCTGACTGAAGATGATTACCGGGAAGCGGTCGAGAAGTTCGGCCCGACGGCTTTCACCGCCCTGATGGGGGCGGAGGCGGTCCGCGAACTGTTGTATCAGCTGAACCTCAATGACCTGTCCGACCAGCTTCGCGAGGGTCTGAACAACACCCGCAGCAAGCAGAAGATCAAGGACCTGTCCAAACGGCTCAAGCTCGTGGAGCAGCTTCGCCTCAGCGCCAACGATCCAACCTGGATGGTGATGGACGTGATCCCGGTCATCCCGCCGGACCTCCGCCCCCTCGTGCTGCTGGAGAGCGGCAACTTCGCCACCAGCGACCTGAACGATCTGTACCGGCGGATTATCAACCGCAACAATCGCCTCAAAAAGCTGATGGACCTCAACGCGCCGGAAGTGATTATTCGCAACGAGAAGCGGATGCTTCAGCAGGCCGTGGACGCGCTGTTCGACAACGGCCGGTGCCGGCGTCCGGTGCTCGGCTCGAGCAACCGTCCGCTGAAGTCGCTCACCGACATGATCAAGGGCAAGCAGGGTCGCTTCCGCGAAAACCTGCTGGGCAAGCGGGTGGACTACTCGGCTCGTTCGGTGATCGTGGTCGGTCCGGAGCTGAAGCTGCACCAATGCGGCCTGCCCAAGAAGATCGCGTTGGAGCTGTACCAGCCGTTCATCATTCGCAAGCTCAAGGAGCACGGCCTGGCGGACACGATCAAGAGCGCCAAGCGCATGCTGGAGCGACGGGACCCGGAAGTGTGGGACATCCTGGAGCAAGTGATTTACCAGCACCCGGTGCTGCTGAACCGTGCCCCGACGCTGCACCGGATGGGAATTCAGGCGTTCGAGCCGGTGCTGGTCGAGGGCAACGCGATCATGATCCACCCGCTGGTCTGCGCCGGGTATAACGCCGACTTCGACGGCGATCAGATGGCGGTGCATCTTCCGCTCTCGGTTGAGGCCCAGGCTGAGGCCCACGTGCTGATGCTCTCGACGCACCAGATTTTCTCGCCGGCGAACGGCGAGCCGATCGTCTCGCCCAGTCAAGACATCGTGATGGGCGTGTACTTCCTGACGGTGGCGCCCGCCACCGACAGCGACGTTCCGGAGGAGAAGCTGCCCCGATTCAAGGACCCCCACGAGGCGATCCTGGCCCTGGAGCTGGGCAAGATCGACCTCCAGCAGCGGATCGTGGTCCGACTGGCGCGCTTCGGCGAGGTGGTCCAGGCCGAAACCGGGCTGGTCGAACCGCTCCCCCGGCATCGCCGCCTCGTGACCTCGGTGGGACGGGTCCTGTTCAGCGACGTGCTGGCCGACGGCATGCCGTTCTACAACTGCGCGCTGGGCAAAGTCGGGTGCAGCCGGGTCATTGACGACACCTACGCCCGGTTGGGGCGACCCGCGACGTTGCAGATCCTCGACGACATGAAGGAGCTCGGATTCAAGAGCGCGACCCTCTCGGGCTTGTCGATCGGGATCACCGACATCCGCATCCCCGCCGACAAGGGGCATCTGATCGACCTGACGCAGAAGAAAGTGGATCGGGTGGAGAAGAACTACCAAGCCGGGGCGATTACCGAGCGTGAGCGTCACAACCAGTTGCTGGACCTGTGGGCTCACTGCCGTGAGCAAGTGACCAAGAGCATGGTGCAGACGCTCGAGAACGATCGGCGCGACCCGACAAACCATAAGGAGGTGCCGATCGACTCCACGGAGGGAGAGCCCTACCTCAACCCGGTCTTTTTGATGTCCACGTCCGGTGCCCGAGGCAACATCAGCCAGATGCAACAACTGGCGGGCATGCGCGGCCTGATGGCCAAGCCCTCTGGCGAGATCATCGAAACCCCGATTCGGGCGAACTTCCGCGAGGGGCTGAACGTCCTTGAATACTTCTCCTCGACACACGGCGCCCGTAAGGGCCTGGCCGACACTGCCCTCAAGACCGCGGACTCCGGCTATCTGACCCGCAAGCTCTACGACGTGGCCCAGGCCGTGGTCGTCACCGAGCTCGACTGCGGGACGAAGATGGGCATTCCCAAGCGGGCGATCTACAAGGGCGAGCAGATCGATGTCCCGCTTCGCGAGGCGATCCTCGGTCGAACCAGCCGTCAGACAATCCGCAACCCGATTACCGACAAGCTGATCGTCGAGGAGAACCAGCTCATCACCTCGGCGGTGGCAGCCGAGATCGAAGCCTTGGGCATCGACTCCGTGCGGGTCCGCAGCAGCCTGACCTGCGGAACCTCTCGCGGCGTGTGCGCCCGCTGCTATGGCATGGACATGTCGACGGGGCAGGCGGTTGAGGTCGGACTTGCCGTGGGCACGATCGCCGCCCAATCCATCGGCGAGCCGGGCACGCAGCTCACGATGCGGACCTTCCACACTGGCGGCATTGCCGCCCGCGGAATCGTCGAGACCAGCTACCGGGCCGGGCACAGCGGCATGGTTGAGCTTCGCGACTGCAACGAGGTCGAGGTCAGCTCGCCTTCGGGGGACGTCTGGTTGGCGCTGAAGCGAAACGGCGAGCTCGCCCTGCTTGACGACAAGGGTCGCGAACTCGAGAAATACAAGGTCCCGTACGGTGCGTCGCTGAACGTCCGGCAGGGCGACCAGATCAAGCGAGGGCAAGTCCTCGTCGAATGGGACCCGCATCGAACTCCCATTTTGGCCGAGAAGTCCGGCATCGTGCGCTTCAAGGACATCATCGACGGTGAAACCATCCGGATCGAGGCAACTCGAGGTGAGGGCAAGAGCGAGCTGATCGTCATTGAGCACACCGGCGAAAAACACCCGCAGGTCATCATTGAGAACAAGCAAGGAACGATCCTGGACTTTCACCATCTGCCCGCCAAAGCCAGGATCGAGGTGACCGAGGGTCAGCAGATCAAGATCGGGCAGATGCTGGCCCGCCAACCCAAGGAGGTGGCGGGATCGGCCGACATCGTCGGCGGCCTGCCGCGCGTGACCGAGATCTTTGAGGCCCGAACCCCCAAGGATCCAGCGGTAACCGCCGAGATCTCCGGGCGCGTGGAGCTGTACTCCGACAAGCGCAAGGGCAAGATGACGATCCGAGTCATCTCCGACGGTGAGGTGGAGCACGACCACCATGTTCCGCAGGGCAAGCACCTGCTGGTGCATACCGCAGACGTCGTACACGCCGGTGACTCGTTGACGGAAGGGCCGCTGATTCCCCATGACATCCTGCGGATTCGGGGCGAAGAGGCGCTGTATTTCTACATGCTCGACGAGGTGCAGAACGTCTACCGGGCCCAAGGCGTGCCGATCTCGGACAAGCACATCGAGATCATCCTGCGGCAGATGCTGGGCAAGGTCCGGATCCAGTCGCCGGGTGACACGGAGCTACTGCCCAACGAGGTCGTGGACAAGTTCTTGTTCCGGGAGCGCAACGACCAAATCGGGTCCAAGCTCCGGATCGTCGACGCGGGCGGGACGAGCCTTCCCGTCGCCTCGCTGGTCGACAAGGAGGAGGTCAAGGAAGCCAACGCCCTGGCCGAGGCCGAGGGCGAGGAACCGGCCAAGACCAAACGTGCCCGGCCAGCCACGGCCCAAACACTGCTGCTTGGGATCACCAAGGCGTCGCTGCAGGCTGAATCATTCCTCTCAGGCGCGAGCTTCCAGGAGACGACCAAGGTGCTGACGGAGGCCGCACTGCGCGGAGCGGTGGACACCCTCCAGGGCCTCAAGGAGAACGTGCTTCTGGGACACCTGATCCCGGCCGGCACCGGGTTCGATCCCTACCTCAACATGCGGGTGAAGAAGCTGGTCGAGCCGCCCGTCTCGGAGCTTCAGGACGAGCAAGCCATGCTGGCCGAGGCCGTAGAGGCCGCCGAGGCCCTGGGGGCTGAGCGGGCGCCTGCGGTGGTCGAGGTGGTCGGCCAGCCGGGCCAGGAAACGCCGATGGTTGACTCCTGACGTACGGACCCCCGGCTCTTGTCTGAAAGCGCTCTGTGCGTCTGGGCGTCCCCCCCGGGGGGCTCTCGGCCGGGGGGCCTCTCGCGCCCGTCCTACCGACCCGTCAGACACGCCCCAGGTAAAAATAACTAAATTGGGGTTGGGAGAATTGAATAGTTTTGACGTTCCGGTAGGATTCATGATATGAAGGGGTAGACTGGTGCGTCCTTGTGCTGAGGGTAGGATAATCCCGCCAAAGGAACACTACGTTCACAGTCCCGCTGGCGCCCGCCGGATCTGACTCTGGAGACCTAAGGATGTTACGATCACAATTGGCTCTCTTCGGGATGCTGGCTATCGCTGGGCTTAGTCTGGGGCAATCCGACGTCCGGCTGGCAACAACCCCGGCCCGCGATCGGGCCGTCACAGCGTTGCCGGAGTCGGCCTTGCGGGTTAGTTCTGAAACCAACCGAGCCCTGCAGGAGGAGAGGAGGAGGGCGACGCCCATGGCTTTCCCATTCCCTGCGCCGGTCCCGCCTGGAGCCGAAGACGGTCAGCTGGTGCCGCGTGCACCGCTGACCAAGCTCCCAAACGGTGAGCTTGAAGCGTTCGGCGGGGGTTCGGGCCGGCTGGTGGTGAAGTTCATGGACGCCGTCAAGGCGCGGGCCACGCCGGATGGCTCGGTGTTCTCGCTCGTCAACCGGGATCTGAGGGCGATCGCCGATATTGCCTTGGGGGCCGAACTGAAGTTCGCGCCAACGATCAAGCTGCCGCAGGAATCGCTGTCAGCCATCGAAGGCAAGGCGGCGGCCTACAGCAAACGGGCGCAACCGGACCTTGGGGGCATGATGTACGTAGCCACGCCGGATGGCGGACCCGTGCCCCTGGAGGCCGCGCAGGCCCTCAACGATCTGGACTTCGTCGAGTTCGTGTACTTCGAGCCGACGTACGTCGTGGACGAGGGGCCAACTGGTGCCTGCTGCCTGTCGGACGGATCGTGCGCGGACATAAGCGAGGCCGCCTGCGATGCCGCCGAGGGCGATTACCATGGCGACGGCACCACTTGCGCTAATGTTTGCGAAGCCTGCTCCGGCAGTTGCTTTGATCTCGACGGCAACGGCACGCCGGGGTGTTTCAACCAATGGGATACAGCGTGCTGCCAGACAGTGTGCGACTTCACTCCGGAACTGGCCGCCTGCTGTACCGTTGAGTGGGACGAGCTCTGCGCCGCGGTTGCACAGTTCATCTGCAACCCGGTGTGCGGCCAGGAGGATGCCGGCGACTGCTTCGGCGACAACGGCACCCCCTATTGCGAAGATGAAGACTGTTGCAACACCGTATGCGAGATCGAGCCCCTGTGCTGCGATGTCGCGAACGTGGACGGCTGGGACGACTTTTGCGCCGACCTGGCCGGGTTGTTCTGTGGACAGCCAGGGTGCGGCGAGAATTCCGGCGGCTGCTTCGAAATCAACGGAATCCTCGGCTGCCAGGACGAGGACTGCTGCAACTTAGTCTGCGACCTCGATCCGTTCTGCTGCAACGAGGACGCACTGTGGCCGGGACGAGGCCCGCCGAGATGGGACCCCTGGTGCGTGGAGCACGCCCAGATTCTCTGCGGGGCCGACGATCCCGCCGCGCTGTGCTCAAGCGCCGATACCGGACCCTGCTTCGAGCCGCATGAGCAACCCGGGTGCACCGATGCGGCGTGCTGCATAGCGGTGTGCGAGGTCGAGCCGTTCTGCTGCAACGTCATCTGGGACGGCATGTGCGCGTCGCTCGCGTTGCAATTGTGCCTTTCCTCAGATCCGGACGGGGCGACACCGAGCTTCGCCTCCGCCCAGGGCTATCTGAGCCCATTCAGCTACATTCAGGACAACGGCGAACTGCCCCCGGCGATCGTGCCCGGGCTCCAGTTCGACGTGGACGGAATCCTGCTGGACGGCTACCAGGGCCAGGGATACAACATGCAAGGCCTCTGGGAGCTTGCCGACCAGTTCCTCCCCAATTTTCCCGGCACCGAGAACCTCACGCGCGGCAAGACCATCAAGGTCGGCATCATAGAGCACTCGGCCTTCATCGAAACGGCCAAAGGCCCGGACGCGCCGTACCGGCACGAGGACTTGCACGGCAAAGTGATCCCAGAGCCCGGGCAGACCATCATCATCGTCCCCGGGAACATAAACCTCTCTGGGCACCATGGCACCGCCACCCTCGGCATCGTCGGGGCCATCGATCACGATGACGACGGCAACGAGGTCCCCGACGGTCTGAGCCCCGATGAATCACGGGCGCAGGAACGCGGCATCGTCGGACTTGCCCCCGAAGCCGAGTTGTACTTCTTCCCGATCGTGTCGCTTGAGGAGGGCGGTCGATTACTGTCTGCGATCGCCAGCGCCATACTGGCCTTCGACCAAGGCGACGTGCTGTCATTCTCCATCGGGCCCAGCGGCTGCGGCACGCTCGCCAGCAGCCAAGGCGCGTGGCTGATGCTGCGGCTGGCCGCCGACGCCGGCATCACCTGCTGCATCTCGGCGGGAAACGACTGCTGCAATCTCGGGACGGCGCCCCAGTTCGGCGGTGAGGACTCCGGAGTCATCATCGTCGGCGCCGTGTTCCCCGGCCGCGGCGGTTTCAATAGGTATTGCCGACTCAGCTTCAGCAACTACTGTCAAAGCTGCGATCCCGAAGTTGACGCCGTGCACATCTCCGCTTGGGGCACCTCCGTGGCCACCCTCGGCTACGGGACGATGTTCTTCCCTGATGGCGACCTGAACCGCTCATACGCCAACGCCTTCAACGGCACCAGCGCGGCCGCACCGCAGGTGGCGGCGCTGGTGGCTTCTCTGCAAGGTTTTTCCAAGGTCTTCTACGGCCTGCCCTTGCGTCCCGAGGATATCCGCGACATCGTCCGAAGCAATGGATGGAACCAATGTGGCTTCCATGACCCGGACGATCTGCCGGGCAATAGTGACGACCCGCCCTGCCTGGCCGACTGGGATTTCGGCGATGCGGCCAATCGGATCGGTATTCGAGTTGACGGGCATACCATCGCCTACACCGATCCCCTTACGGCTGCCAAAGCCATAGTCCAGAGCGGCGTCTTCGATTGCGACTCACTCATCGAGTCGTTTGAGATCTACCGCGGCACCCGAATCTCTGGCAACATCAACTCCCTGCGCTGCCCGGACGGCATCTTCCTCACCGTCAAGTCGCAGTACACCGAGCCGACGGACAACATCGACCTGGGGATCGTGTACCTCGGGCCCGGCCACATCACCGACGTAATGGTCGTCGCCCGCTCCGACGTAGACAACCCGGCGAACTTGACGATGAACATTCAGACAACGATCGTCCCGCAAGGACAGTTCACCTCGCTCTTCCTGATCTTCGGTGAGCTATACGACTTCAACCAGAACCGCTGGGTACTTGTTGGCTTCAACCTCGTCGACATCATCCTCAACGGCACCGGCCCATTCTTATTCAACTACAGCGTCCCCGACGGCAGCGCGTCGAGTTTCCTCCGGGAGGGCGACAACCTCGTGCTCATGCGGGTCTGGACGCTGACGCTGGGCGGAGCGTTCGGCGGCGGCTTCGGCGGCGGCACACCCAACACAGCGCATGTGATGCACCACGACTGGATCGGACTAGATACCTCCGGTGGTGACGGCGGCGTCGTCATTCCGCCGTAATCGCGCAACCGCAACTATAGAGGCCGGGGCGCTCGGCCCCACCATCTCAAACTCCTACCACTCCCCGGCCACGGGGAGTGTTCTTTGCGCCTCGAGGCGTCGGATAACGTGGATCATGCACCCTGCCCGGTGCGCCATGCGATCCCTCTCTCGAGCTCCCATCTCGGCCTCAAATTGCTGATCCTGAATCGAATACGCCTGCAAAGTGCAGGCCGACATGCTGTATGCTGGCGCCGACCCGAGAGGAGGGCAAAATGCCGGAGAACGACCGCACGGCTCCTGAGGACGCAAGCCGTAACGTCGAGCCTACGGGTCCTACGAGACCCAAGACCGTCAGCACAACTCACTTCAGGGCAACAAATAGGGCGATACACCATCCGGGAAATTCTCAGTGAAGACGGCTTCGCCGGCGTGTATCTGGCCGAGCAAACCGAGCCTGTCCGCCGGCGCGTCGCGCTGAAGGTGATAAAGCTCGGCATGGATACGAAGCAAGTCCTCGCTCGCTTCGAAGCCGAACGCCAAGCCCTGGCCATGATGGATCACCCCAACGTGGCCAAGGTATTCGACGCGGGAGTGAGCGACGCGGGCCGGCCGTACTTCGTCATGGCGCATAGTCCCGGAATCCACATTACCGAGCACGGCGATCGCCAGCGACTGTGCATCGAGCAACGTCTGCAACTCTTCATAAGCGTGTGCGATGCCCTGATCCTGTCTTGGGTTTCTTTCGAGGCGCCACCAATTGCCAACCTCGCTCAGATGCCAACTCACACAGGGCATTGGAAAAACATAGACCTCTTATGGACATCCTGTCCAACTGATGGATTTCGGGATACAGTTTCCGTAAGAGTTCGTCCTCCATGACTCGCACCTGATACGTTTTGAAGGCGTTTTCAGTAGCCTCGGGTGGGCGAACTCTTTCTCAATTCAATACTTATCGCGCATCATGCAATCTCCTACAAGGGGAGAGGGAGTTTAAAGAAGGCATCGAGGAAGATGTGTAGGCTCGGTGACTAGTGCGGAGACTCATTCCTCGGCGAGGGCGTAGAACCCTTGACCGAAAGACTTGAGTTGACCCTCGGCGACGAGCGCTTCCCACACCTGCGTTGCGTACTCGTGGGGCGGGAGGATGGCGTCCACATCCGCCTTGCGCCCACTGGTCATCGGTCCGACGCCGAGTTTTGATTCATGGTCGAGGCGCGTGAGCTTGAGGCGCTTGCGGAAGGCGCGCATCGCCATCTTGCGGGTTTCGTGGGGGATGTCGAAACGCACCGCCTTGGGTTCTTCCGGTGCGTCGATCGATTCCGCCTCGCCTCGCGCCACCGCGCCGACGATCGCAGTAAGCCCAGCCGTATCACGAGCGATGATGATCCGGCTGATCGCGGCCGGGGCGCACGCCGTCTTGAGCAGCAGTTTGTGGGTGGCCCCCCAGATCGCGCCCGCTTGGCCGGCGTCGGTCGCTTCGAGCTCGGCCAGGCGTTGCTGGAGTTCGGCGATGATCATCTCGTCGGTCGATCCCTCCGGCGCATGGTGTCCTCCGGGACGTTTGCGCTTCCGCTTGGGCTTGTGCTTCGACATCGCCAAAGCATAGTCCCGTGCGCCCAAACAAGCCGCCAGCGCGACGTTTTTGCACGATAACGGCCGCTTGGTTGGATGCGGTCGGCGATCCCGGGCGGTCCCGGCACGGTGGCGGTGACGAGCAGAAGGATTTTCATCCAGTGCTCGATCAAGTTCAGCGGACCGAATCTGACGACGTGCGAATCCTCCTACACTGTAGGCGAATGACCACGCTGTTCACGTCACAGCTTGCGACGGTTGGCTACGCTCGGGTGGCGGTTCAGCGCGGCGTCGATCGATACCCGGACGGGCTCACCTACGCGGTTCCAGTGGAGCTGGGCGACCTGGCCGTCGGGGAGCCGGTGATCGTGCCGCTGGGCGCCGGCGACACGCCAACCGCCGGCTACGTGATCGAGCGCTTTGACGAGACCGATCTCGACCCGGGCCGGATCAAGCTGATCGACTGCCGGGCAAACGAACCGCCGATGCCCCGTCAACTGATCGACCTGGCCAAATGGATCAGTAGCTACTACTGCGCCCCGATCGGGATGACGCTGGCGGCGATGATGCCGGCGGCGGTGAAACGGCGCGTGGGGCTGGTCGGCCGAACGATGATCGATCTCGCCGGCGGCGCAGCTGCGGACGTGAAGCTTGCACCCAAACAGCGTCACGTCCTCGATGTGTTGGGCGCGATTCCGGCTGATCGCCGGCCAGTCGAAATCCGCCAACTCAGAGACCTTAGCGACTTGGCAACGACATCACCGATCAAGCAGTTAATTTCCAAGGAATTGCTGGTCGTCCGCTCACGAACGGCCGTCGAAGCAGCATGGATCGAACACGCACTGGACGCCACCGTTCCCGAACGACTCACTGAACCGCAGAAACAGATCATCCACGACATTCAAGCGACGCTCAAAGGTGGTTTTTCAACGCATTTACTGTTCGGCGTGACGGGGTCAGGCAAGACCGAAGTGTACATTCGACTGATCGAGAAGGTCGTCGAGGCGGGCAAGGTCGCGATTCTTCTCGTGCCGGAGATTGCGCTGACGCCCCAGACGGGCGGCCGGCTGATCGCGCGCTTCCCCAAGCATCGCGTCGCGGTGCTTCATTCGGGTCTGACCGCGGCGCAACGCCACCAGCAGTGGATGCTCGCGGCGAGCGGGGCCGCGGACATCGTGCTCGGCGCGCGCTCGGCGGTCTTCGCCCCGGTTCCCGAGGGTCGTCTCGGACTGATCGTTGTTGATGAAGAACACGACGGCTCGTACAAGCAGGATCAGATTCCGCGCTACCACGGCCGAGACGTCGCGCTGCGCCGCGCGCAGCTGGCCAGTTGCCCGGTCGTGCTCGGCAGCGCCACGCCTTCATTGGAATCCTGGCATAACGCGACGATCAAGGGCAGCTATCGACTGCATCGGATCGAAAATCGCGTGCCCGGCATGCGCCTGCCGATCGTCCAGATCGTTGACTTCGTCGCCGAGCGCAAGCGGCGGCACGATCGGCGGGTACACCTGATCGGTCCGCGGATGGAGTCCGCCATCGGCGAGACACTGGACCGGGGCGGTCAGGTGCTACTGCTTCTGAATCGGCGCGGCTATGCGAATTACATCGCCTGCCCGGACTTCCGCTGCGGCTGGATGATGAACTGCGACGACTGCGACGCGACGATGGTGTTCCACCTGAACCGCCGGCTCCCCGCGGGCGGGTTCGTGCGCTGCCATCACTGCGAAGCCGAGCAACGATTGCCGCAGCGCTGCCCGCTGTGTGACCGGCACGTGACGACGTTCGGCCTGGGCACGCAGCGTGTCGAGGAAGAGTTGGCCCGCAAGTTCCCGCAACTCGTCGAGGGCAAGACGATGCTGCGCATCGATTCCGATTCCATGCGCGGGTCGAAGGATTTTCATCACGCGTTGGGGAAGTTCGGCGCCGGCGAGGTGCAACTACTCGTGGGAACGCAGATGATCGCCAAGGGGTTGGATTTTCCCAACGTCCAGTTCGTAGGTGTGATCAACGCCGACACCGCGATCAATCTGCCGGACTTCCGCGCTTCGGAGCGCACGTTCCAATTGGTGAATCAGGTCGCCGGTCGTTGCGGCCGCGGTAAAGACCTGGGGCTGGTGATTGTGCAGACGTTCCAGCCGCAGGCCTCGGCGATCCGCTTGGCGGCGGCGCACGACTATGAGGGATTCGCCAAGCTGGAACTGGCGGACCGGCAACGCTGCAAGTTGCCGCCATACACTCGGCTCGCTCGTATTGTCGTGCGCGATGTGGACTACACGCGCTGTGTGAATACGGCCCGCACGATCGCACGGCGGCTGGGCGAGTTGGCGGACGAGTCGATGCGGCTGCGCGGCCCGGCCCCGTGCCCGATCTCGCGCATCGCCGGGAAACATCGACAGCAGATCGAGCTGCTGGCGGAGTCGGCCCAGCGGTTGCAAAAAGTCCTGGTCGCCGGCCGAAACGAGGGCCTGCTCCACGCCGGGGCCGGGCTCGTCATCGACGTCGATCCGATCGCCCTGCTCTAAGCGGCCGACCGTTGGGGCATCAGCTCGGGCCGCCGTAGACGAGCGGGCGATCGGCCCAAAGCCGTCCACAGTGTCGGCCGATGCAGTGATAGAACCAGGGGTTTCACGAACTGCCTCACCGCCCGATAATTAGCGGGCTCGGACGCTAGAATACGACGGCACAAAGCGCTTGAGGCGGCGCGGCAGATTGAGTCGCCCCAACGGAAGGATTCTTTCACCCGCCTCAGGGAAGCATTGATGGCTATAGAACCGGCAGAGGGCTCTGTGAACGGATGGAACGCCCAGTACATCGAGGCGATGTACGAGCGATGGTCCGCCCGCGCCGAATCGGTCGAGCCGCAGTGGCGTCAATTCTTCGCCGGCTTTGATCTCGGGGCTCGGCAGATCACGGAGGATCAAGCAGCGCTACCGGCAGCGCGGACCGAGGGCGTGGACCTGGCTCAGACCAAGCAGGGGCATGTCGATGATCTGATCTACGCCTATCGAGACACCGGTCACCTCGCGGCGGCACTCGACCCGCTGGGAACCGAGCGCCCCGCACCCGACAGTCTGAAGCTTCAAGCACACGAGTTGTCCGAGTCGGATCTCGACGGACAATTCGATCCCTGCGATCTGCCGTTGGAGAACCCGACGAAGTTGCGCGACATCGTCCAGTTGCTCGACGACACCTACTGCCGGCACGTCGGCGTCGAGTTCATGCACATTCAGGACCCCCAGCAGCGACACTGGCTTGCCCAGCGCATGGAAACGGTGCGCAATCGCCCGACGATCGACCGCGACCAGAAGATGCACATCCTCGGTGAGCTCGGCGAAGCAGATGCCTTCGAGACTTTTCTCCACACGCGCTACACGGCGAAGAAGCGGTTCGGCCTTGACGGCAGCGAATCGCTCATTCCGCTGCTCGACGAGTTGATCGAGCAAGGCCCGGCCAACAACGTGAAGGAGTTCACCTTCGGCATGGCCCATCGCGGTCGGCTGAACGTCTTGGTGAACATCCTGCACAAGACGTACGACCAGATCTTCACGGAGTTTGCTGAGGCATGGACGGAGGACTTTCTCCGCGGCGGCGGCGACGTCAAATATCACCGCGGATATAGCTCAGATCACGTCACCGTGTCCGGCGAGACGGTTCGGCTGACGCTTTCGCCCAATCCATCGCACTTGGAGTTTGTCGGGCCGGTGGTCTTGGGTCGAGCGCGCGCCAAGCAGCGCATTCGCCACGACACAAAACGCGAACAGTGCGTACCGATCCTGCTTCACGGCGACGCGTCGTTTCCGGGGCAGGGCGTCGTCGCTGAATGCTTGAACATGGTCGATCTCGACGGTTACACAGTCGGCGGAGCGATACACGTCGTCATCAACAACCAGATCGGTTTCACGACGAATCCTCGAGACGCGCACAGCGGGACGTACTGCACCGACATCGCCAAGATGACCGAAGCGCCGATCTTCCACGTGAACGGCGACGATCCGGAAGCGTGCGTGTTCGTCGCCAAGCTCGCGCTGGAGTATCGCCAGGCGTTCAAGAACGACGTGGTCATCGATCTGTGGTGTTACCGTGAGTTTGGACACAACGAGGGCGACGAGCCCACGTTCACGCAGCCGCTGCTGTATGCCAGGATCAAGAAGCAGCCGCCGGTTCTTCGCACCTACGCCCAGCAGTTGATCGGCGAAGGCGTCATCAGCGAGCAGGCGTTCGATGAACTCTACGAGAAGCTGAAAGCGCAGCTCGATGAAGCGCAGACACGGTCCGCGGAGAAACCGGTGGGATCGACGGTCGCTGCGTTCAGTTCAGTTTGGGCGGACCTCACCGAGAAGTATTCATCCGACCCTGTGGAAACCGGAGCGCCGCGCGAACAACTTCAAGCTGTCGCGCACGCGCTCGGTACGGTGCCCGATGACTTCACTGCGCATCGCAAACTGAAGAAGTTGCTGGAGAATCGTCGCCAAGCGATCGAAAAGGACCAGCTCCTGGATTGGGCGATGGGCGAGCTGCTCGCGTACGGCACACTGCTGTTGGACGGCCATGCGGTGCGCCTCACCGGCCAGGATGTCGAGCGCGGGACGTTCAGCCACCGTCACGCCGTGCTCTTCGATCAAATCACGGGTCAAGCGTATGACGCGCTCAATCATCTCCAACCGGACCAAGCGCGGTTTTGCATTCACAACAGTCCGCTCTCTGAAGCGGCCTGCGTCGGATTTGAGTACGGCTATTCGCTCGGCGATCCACAGATGCTCGTGATCTGGGAAGCGCAGTTCGGCGATTTCGCCAACGGTGCGCAAGTGATATTCGATCAGTTCCTGGCGTCCGCGGAGGCGAAGTGGAATCGTTACAGCGGGCTCACGCTTTTTCTGCCGCACGGATACGAAGGTCAGGGGCCGGAACACTCATCCGCCCGCCCCGAGCGGTTCCTGCAATTGTGCGCCAACAATAACATGCAGGTGGTGTACCCCACTTCGCCGGCCCAAATGTTCCATCTGCTCCGCCGGCAGATGAAGCGCAGTTTCCGCAAGCCGCTGATTGTGCTCACCCCAAAGAGCCTGTTGCGACATCCCAAGGTCGTCAGCACCGTTGATCAATTCGTGACCGGCCGTTTCGAGCTGGTCCTTGATGATCCGCACGTGGGCGATCCAAGCAAGATCAAACGACTACTCCTTTGTTCGGGCAAGGTGTATTATGATCTTGTCGCGCATCGTGAGAAGATCGAACGCGATGATGTGGCGGTGGTTCGAATCGAGCAGCTTTACCCGCTGCCGGAGCGCGAACTGGCCGAGATCATCCAACGGTACGCGAACGTCCATGAGACGGTGTGGGTTCAGGAGGAGCCGAAGAACATGGGCGCGTATCGCTTCCTCAAGACCACGCTTTGGGAACGGATCGATCTGGATCTGGCCTATGTCGGCCGCGACGAGAGCGCGTCGCCGGCGGTGGCGTCGATGAAAATGCACAACCAGGAGCAGGAAAAGATTATGATCAACGCCGTCGGGCTACCCACTAACGCTGCCGACGCAGCCCGCGATCAAACGAACCACACGGCGCCGCGGCTCGCTGCGTCCTGATTACCCCCACTCCCCTTGTTCAAGGTCTACTTGCCATGCCCGTCCAGATCAGCATCCCAAGCCCCGGCGAATCGATTACCGAAGTCGTGATCGGGCCGTGGCAGAAATCCTCCGGGGACTGGGTGGAAAAGGACGAGATCATCGTCGAGATCGAGTCGGACAAAGTCACGCTGGAAGTTCCCGCCCCCGAGTCCGGCGTGTTGCAGGTGCTGGCGGAAGAGGGCGCCGAGAAGCAGGTCGGAGAGGTGATTGCGACGGTCGACCCAAATGCCGAGCGTCCCGCCGGGGTTGCCGCAATAGCAACGGCCTCGGCTCCGGCACCGGCACCGGCCCCGGAAGCCGTGGTGGCGGTAAGTGGCGATGGGGACAGCAAGGTTACTTCGGTGGCGCGCAAGCTCGCAGCTGATAAGGGTGTGGATCTGGCGCGCATTGACGGGTCCGGTCCTTCGGGTCGAATCACGAAATCTGACGTCTTGGCCGCGGCACAGATGCCGACGCCCACGCCCACGCCGCCTTCAGCCGTCTCGATTGATACGGCCAGCCCGATCGTCGGCACCGTGCCCGCCGGTTCGCGCGAGGTTCAACGGCAGCGCATGAGCAAGCTGCGGCAGCGCATTGCCGAGCGCCTGGTGGCGGCGCAACACACCGCCGCCATGCTCACGACCTTCAACGAAGCGGATCTGTCCGCCGTGATCCGCTTGCGAAAGCGTCACAAGGAAGAGTTCGAGAAGAAGCACGGCGTCGGCCTGGGATTCATGTCGTTCTTCGTTCACGCCAGCGCCGCAGCCCTGCAACAATTTCCGCGCGTCAATGCGTACATCGACGGCAATGAAGTTGAATACCACGATTACGTCGATATCTCCGTCGCCATCGGAACCGACAAGGGGCTCGTGGTGCCCGTGCTCCGCAACGCCGAGGCGATGTCGTTTGCCGATGTCGAGCGAACGATCAAGGAACTCGCCGGCCGCGCACGGGATAGGAAACTCACGCTCGAGGAAATGACCGGCGGGACGTTTACCATCTCCAACGGCGGCGTGTACGGATCGCTGCTGTCAACGCCGATTCTGAATCCGCCGCAGTCAGCCATCCTCGGCATGCACAAAATCATGAAACGCCCGATCGAAGATCCCGACAATCCGGGGCAGATCGTCTTGCGGCCCATGATGTATCTGGCGATAAGTTACGACCATCGAATCGTGGACGGCGAGCAAGCGGTGAAGTTCCTCGTCCACATCAAGGATTCGATCGAAAGCCCGCAGCGCATGCTACTGGGGTTGTAATGCGCGCATCAAGAGTGATCCAATTTGAGCATCGCTGACGCCCACGGACCCGAGTCCGTGGGCTTCTTGATTGTGAGACACCTTGGTTATTCCTTCGTTGTGGCGGCAATCAGCCGTAGGGTCCGCTGTGCGGACCGCTTGCACACGGACATCGTCGCCAATACCGATGGTCCGCACCGCGGACCCTACGGCGACATGTAGATTCCTGCTGTCACCGGCGGCGCCACCCACACTCAGGACATCCTGGTTCGAGGTCGCCACGTAGGTCGTAACCGCACTGGGGACATTTCGTGTGCGCTGGATAGAGCCTGATTTGACGGCGGGCGCGACGAAGCATCATAAAGCCGAAGCCAAGCCAAATGAGTAGAGGCAGCGCCCACAACAGCCCGTACGCGGTAAAGGAATGGATGATCGCTTGTGATGAAAGCTCGTCAATCCAGCCCCAAACTCCCGAGGAAGCCAAGCCACGGTAGGCGAGAGGCTCGATATACCCAAGCAGTAGAATAATCAGACCGATCCCAAAGAATACGTGGAGTGTGCGCCGCTTCCAAAGCGTGCCGCCAAATCGGTTGTTGAGGGCCTGGGCAACACCATAACCCGCAACGAGTCCCACTACAGGAAGACCGTTGACCAGCAACCAACTCAATACTCTGCCCGGCCAAACGGAGATCAGAATCTCTCGGCCGGTCGTAAACGCGATCAGATCATTGACGCGGTATGCGAGATGGAGCACAAACCAGATGAGGAAAACGTTGAATAGACCCCAGCACGCAGCCCACGCGACCACGGATCGCTCTCGGCGCTTCACCGGCCAGGTGATTTGAACAACGCCGACCAGCAAAAGAGCAAGGGCACACAGCGTGATGACATTGTCTACACGCACCAGCCAGCCGGGAAGCCAAATCCCAAGGATGTTGCCGATCGACTCACGCGAAATCCATAGAACTCGCCTGACGGCTACAACCGCAATGGCAACCTGAACGAGCACGAACGCACGGCTGAACCAACGACGGTCGCGCTCGCCCTCACCACTGCTTCTTGTGCTCACTGTGCGGGAAGATGACATCGCAGCTTCACAACACAATTGGTACCTAGTCTCATCCCTCGTGGGCATCCGCCCGCGGCTAACCGTCGTGCCGTTTCGCGGACCGCTTCGACCCAGACATCGTCCGCACCACCAATGGTCCGCACAGCGGACCCTACGCATTGTGGTACGGACCTAGATCGAATCATCGATAGAGCCTTCGACCTCAACGAGTCGACGCTCAAGCTCGGTTGGTAATCCGGCACGGACTGCTGCATCAATCATATTCAACTTCAGCAGGTCTTCGATGTGCACCTGGTCGATACGCCGAAACGATGTGAGCTTCATGCGGACCAGCGCCGGCAGGTCAATCACATTGAATCCTTGCGGATCGCGCACTGACTCCTCCACCGAAGGCGCGGGCAGGTTGTACTGCGGCCGAACCTTCTGCTGGGCCCATACAAGGTGAATACTCGCACGGACGCTGGGCTCGTCCGGCTCCTTAAACAGCGTGACTCCCAGCACATCTTCGCGCGTGAAGCCGGCTTCCCCGAGAACCGATTCGATACGATCGATATCAGACTGGTCGACGAGCAGATCGACATCCTTAGTTGATCGAGTTGCGCCTGGGTCAACTCGGCTGACCCACGCGGCCACCGCGTTGCCACCGATCACGGCGTACTTGATACCCGCCTCATCGAGCGCGGCGGTTACGCGCCTCAGTCGTTTCTCGACGCGATCCACCGCCATTACGAATGCTCGGTAATCTGTTCCACGCATTGACATCGAATTGTAGTCACACCACAAGTTTACCGCAGATCGGAGGGCGCTTACCACGCCGCGGGATCCCACAGATAATAGAACCCGCTTTGTTCGAGCAGTGGACCGGCGTTGAGGTTGAGCTGGAGCAGGTTGATCTGCGGATTGGCGGCGGGCGATCGAGCGTAGGCGCTGCCGACATATTCCAACGGCCGGTGGTACTTCACAAGCTTGGCTGCGGTCAGACCCGCGCGTCGCTTGGCGGCTTCGAACGCATCGCGCAAATCACCGGTGCTGTCAATCAGGCCGACCTCGGCGGCGCGCCTGCCCGTGACAACCCGGCCGTCCGTGATCCACTTCAGATCGGCGGGCGACAGGTTCGGGCGACTTTCGGTAACGATCGCGACGAAGTTGTCGTAGAACTCATCAACAAGTCCTTGCAACAGAGCGCGGTGCTCCGGCGGCATGGGCTCAAACGGAGAGCCCGCCGCCTTGTTCGGCCCAGACGTAATCGCATCGGCCTTGATCCCGATTCGGCGCATGCCTTCGGAGAAGTTGAAGGTCTGTATGATGACGCCGATGGACCCGGTGATCGTCGTGGGATGAGCGATGATCTCATCGCCGGCACACGCGATGTAGTACCCGCCGGACGTGGCCAAGTCACTCATCAACACGACGACCGGCTTCTTTGTCGTCCGCTTGAAGTGTTGAATCTCGCGGTAGACGACATCGCTGGCGGTGACGGTCCCGCCGGGCGAGTTGATGCGCAAGACGATCGCCTTGATCTTGGAGTCTTTGGCAGCCTTATGCAGCGACTCGACGAGCCGGCTGACCGGATTCTCGCCCTTCGTGAGCAAGCCGGGGCGATCGGCATCGGCGATCATGCCCGTGATCTGAATCAGCGCAATCTTGTCCGAGGACTCGGCCCCAGGGTCTTCAAGCACGACGGTCTCGGTCAAACCGTCCACCGCGGGCACGACATCAATGATCAACCGCATGCCCCCGCAGCCGCTGAGACACGACATCAAACCGAACAAAACCAGTATTCGAATGCTCATAGTGGCGAACTCCCGTTATCGGCCGCTCCAAACGCACCGCTACGGCATATCTTATGGGCGCTATGACGCACGATGTTACCGGCCATACGGCAGGACATGTTCCGGTGCTGCTGGGGGAAGCGCTGGGTCTGCTCGATCCGCGCCCAGGCGATGTCGCGGTGGACTGCACAGCCGGTGGCGGTGGGCACAGTGCGGCGCTGGCACGGGCGATCGGGCCCGGCGGGCATCTGATCAGTATCGACCTTGACCCGCAGAGCCTTGCCTCGACCGCGCAACACATGCAGGGTTGGGCAGGACAGTTTGTATCCATACGCGATAGTTTCGTGCGCGTGGCCCAACATCTTGTGCAGCGGCAGCTTCGCGCGGATGTGGTGCTGGCGGACCTGGGGTTCAGCTCAGGTCAGATGCACGAGGCCGGGAGGGGATTCAGCTTCCAAGCCGACGGGCCGCTGGACATGCGCTACGACCCCGATGGTCCGGTGACCGCAGCCGATCTTCTTCGCTCCTGTACGGAGGAAGAACTTGCCGATTTGATCCGCCGGTATGGCGAGGAACCGCTCGCACCGAAGATCGCGCGAAAACTTGTACAAACTCGCAAGGACCAGCCGATCCAAACCACGGCACAGCTCGTGCAGGTGGTTCAAGAGGCGTACGGCTCACGGCGGGCGCGGAAGTCACGATTGCATCCCGCCACGCGGACCTTCATGGCCCTTCGCATCGCGGTCAACGACGAGTTGGCTGCGCTTGAAGCGCTGATGGATCAGGTGATCGACGGCGCGGCGAAGGTTGGTGAAGGCGGCTGGCTCAACTCCGGGGCAAGGGTGGCGGTCATCAGCTTCCACAGCCTGGAGGACCGGATCGTCAAACGGGCCTTTGTGCGCCTGGCCGAAGGCGGTCTGGGCACGCGGCTCACAAAGCGGCCGATCACGGCCGGTGCAGATGAGGTCGCCGCCAATCCGCGTGCACGTTCGGCAAAACTTCGGGTCGCCACGGTGGGCGGACCGAAAGCAATGATGAAGGTCGCGCCCGCCGGGTGCTGAACCCCGGTGAGGCCAAAGCAGGGAAGCTCAAAGGCCTATGACAAGGGAAAACAAGTTGGCGTTGGTGGTCGGATTCGCCCTGATTGTGTTCGTGGGCGTGTTGGTCTCGGACCACTTCTCTGCGGCGCGACTCAACGAGCCGGCCGATCTCACGCTCGGCCAAGGCTCGTCCGACAACACCGCGCAAAACGATCAGGCTCTCATCGATCTGCAGGTATCCGAGCCGGCGCCTGACGATCGGGTACGTGCCGGCCGTCCCGCGCTGGTGCCGACGCAGTACCTGGCAAACCACGGCGGCGCGAACGAACAACCCAAACCCAACGAAGTTCAGACGATCCGGCTCCCGGATTTGCAGGCGCTTCCACCGGCCTCGCCGAAACGCAACGCCGCTGAGATTGCCGATCATCGCGTTCGGTTCGTCGAGGTTCGCGCGGGCGAATCACTCAGCAGCATCTGCGGACGTGAATACGGCGATCAATCGCTCGCATCGGCCTTGGCCGACTACAACGGCATCACCGATCCGGATCTGGTGCAACAAGGCCGGCGACTGCGCCTGCCCGATCCGATCGTGCTCGGGGCAAAACCAGCCAAGCCACGACCGTCCTCAACCGAGCCGCGCTACGCCAGGTACACCGTGAAGCCGGGCGAGTCGTTGTCTGAGATCGCGAACCGATTGTTGAAGTCAGCCGAACGATGGCGGGAGTTGTACGACTTGAACCGAGACGTGATCCGCGATCCGGATTCGGTCGAGGCCGGCACGACGATCAAGGTGCCCGTCACCGGGAGCGGCTGACGGGCGGTCGGAATAGTCGCACACTCGGTTTGGTGGCTCAGCCTCGGTATCGCGCCGCCGGCGCCGTAGCAAAAGGGAGCATCGAAGAAATGTTTGCCAAGCTTCTGCTGATCATCTTGATTACCGGTGCGACCGCTTGCATCTTGCTGGTCAATCGACAGCAGCGCATCGAGACCGCCAACGAGATTGCGCACATCCACCGGTGTTTGCTTGAGCATGATCAGGCGCTGTGGACGATGCGAAACGAGGTTGCTGCGCGATGTCAGCCGGACGAAGTGCGCCTCGCCATCGCCAAGCTGGCCGGTGGGTGGCGTCCGATTCCGTCGCCGCCGCGCCGAGAGACGCGATCGGCGACGCAGGTCGCTGCGCGCGATCCGGAGTCGAACAACAAGCACGATCTGAGCGGATAACGCGCATGCGACACGAGGATCAACTGCGATCACACCAATCGGATCGCGCGATGGCGTGGACGAAGCTTGTCGTCTTCGCCATGATCGTCGGTTTCGGGTTGCTGCTCGTCCGTGTAGGTCAAATGAAGCTGCGACCGGATGCGCAACTTGCCCAGGCTGTGTCGCCACGCCTGTCGAGCCTTTCGGAACTGGCCAAGCGAGGCGACCTGTTGGACGCACGTCACCGCGTCCTGGCCACGAGCACCGTCGCCTATCGTCTGTTCGTCGATCCGACGGTCGTGAGCGATGCACAGACGATCGCGGTGGACATTGCCGAGGTGATCGACGCTGATCCGGTTGAGATCGATCAAAGGATTCTCGCACGGCCCGGGCGACGGTACGTCGTCATCGACCACGAGTTGGACGACTGGCAGGCGCACGCGATCCGCCAAGCGAACCTGACGGGCGTCGGGTTGCAGGCACACCTGGTGCGACACTATCCGCACGGCGAGACCGGAGCTGGGGTGATCGGGATGGTTGGCTTCGAGCACACCGGCCTCGGCGGAATGGAACACCTGTTTGAGGCGACGCTGGCGCCGCGCGACGGACGGTTGACGTATCTGCGCGACGCCAATCGCCGTGCGCTGTGGATCGACCCCGAGGCGCATCGTCCGGCTGAAGACGGCGGCAACGTGCAGCTGAGCATCGACTTGGTTATCCAACAATTCATCGAACAACGGCTCGAGGAAGCTGTCAAGGAGTTCAACGCCGGGGGCGGGCGTGCGATCGTGCTCGATTGCCGCACGGGCGAAATCCGGGCCATGTGCGATGTGCTGAATCCCCGGCCGGACTGGGACGAAGTCACCACCGACCCGGGCCGGGACATTCACCGTGCTCTGGGGCGCAACCGGTGTGTGACTGACCCCTATGAACCGGGCTCGACGTTCAAACCGTTCGTGTGGGCGGTTGCCACTGAGTTGGGTAGGGCGGACCCGGAGGAGATATTACCCACACCGAGCGCACCGGCGTACCGCACAAGCCAGGGTCGACGGATCCGCGACTCCCATTACCACGGGCCGGTCAGTTGGCGGACGGTGCTCATCAAGTCGATCAACAGCGGGATGGCCATCGTGGCTGAACGCTTGACCCACGATGAGCTGCAAGGGGCGGTTGCGAGGTTCGGATTCGGGCGCAAGACGGGCTGCGGCCTGGGGGGTGAGTCGCCCGGGTTGGTGACGAGCAGCGCGAACTGGAATCATTACACGCAGACGTCGGTGGCGGTCGGGCACGAAATCGCGGTTACGCCGATGCAGATGGTTCGGGCGTTCAGTGTGTTTGCCCGGGACGGGACACTGCCGGCAATTCGCATCACCGCCGCGACCACCGAGGATGAGACATACCCCGTGCGCCACCAGGTGATTCCTCCTGAGATTGCGAAGCTGGTGCGCGAAGTCCTGCGGGATGTGATGCTCGAAGGAACCGGTCGCAACGCACAGTCCGATCGCTACCGGATTTTCGCGAAATCCGGGACGGCCCAGTTACCCAAACCCCAAGGCGGCGGGTACTTCGAGGATCGTTACGTATCGAGCTTCATCGGCGGCGCGCCGCTTGACGATCCGCGCATCGTCGTGCTGTGCGTGATCGACGATCCGGACAAATCGCGAGGCCACTACGGCGGAGCGATCGCCGGACCCGTCGTGCGCGACATCATCGATTACACGCTGACCTACCTCGGCGTGGAGCCGGATGTTGATCAGGCACTCGTGCTGCATGATTCGCTCCGGCTGGACGATCTCAGTGTTCGCGAGTAGAAACACGTCCGTTCGCCCATTTCGGTCGCTTCGTTCGCCCCAACTGCACTGTTTTGGTAAACTGGGCCTTGATCATGAACGAGCGCATTTCATTTGACAGGAGCGAAGAGTCTCCGGAGGCGAAGGCCCGCTGGTTTCGATCGCTCTCGCTTGCCGAGCGGATGGACTACCTTTGCGCCGTGACCGATCTGATACTCCAAAACAATCCGCAAATCCCCAGCAGGAAACATGCTCAATCGATTACAGGGCGTATTCGAGTCCTTTCAATCTCATGATGTGAGATACGTCGTGATCGGCGGCATCGCCGCCGCTTTGCACGGTGTCCCGCGCGCGACGTTCGATCTCGACATCCTCATCGAGGCTTCGCCCGCCAATGCCAAGAAGCTGCTGGACGCCCTGTTGGAAGCAGGACTCGCCACGGCCGCACTCACTACGGCTGAGGAACTGCTCGCCCGGGAGATCACCGTCTTCAACGACCGTGTGCGAATCGATGTACAAACCTCCACGCCCGGTTTGACCTTCGAGCAGGCGTGGCGGCAACGCGAGACCATGACGTACAACGAGCAGCAATTCTATGTTGCCTCGCGCGAGGATCTGATCGCATCGAAGCGCGCTGCCGGCCGACCGGTTGATCTCGACGACGTGCGACTATTGCAGCTGGATATGGACGACGATGACCGTTGACGTCGGTGATGTACGGCATGCATATCGCGGCGAACCCTGGAGTAAATAGCCATGCCTTACATACCGCAAGAAGATCGGACCGCGTACGACCCGCTGATCGAGCCGCTGGCCGAGGCGTTGCGGGCTCAACAACCCGATCGTCGCAAGGGACACGCGAACTACGTCATCACGCAGATCATGCGCAAAGCATGGGGCGTCGATTGTGCTGAGAACGAGTCGTACTCGAACTACGCCGACATCATCGGCACACTCGAATGCGCCAAGCAAGAGCTCTACCGCCGCTGGGTCGCGGATTACGAAGACAAAGCGATCGCCAAGCACGGCGATCTGTGAGCAAACCGGCCCTTGAGGGATTTATGAGGGTCAAGCTCCAGGACATCATCGCCGCGACAACACTGGGGCGAGCTTCGCTCAGCCCCAGCCACCCGCCGCTGAACCAGCGTGCATATACTCAGCGTTCAACTCGACACACCTGGGCCGCGCAAGGAGCCGGACCGTGACACAACAGAAGAATCCTCCCCAGATCGTAGTAAAAGACGGCAAGGCCACGGCGGTAATCCTCGACATTGACGAGTATGAGCAGATGCTCGAACGCTTGGAAGAGCTCGACGATCTGGCCGCTCTGCAAAGTATGCGGCAGGCGCCCCTGGAGTTTCGCAAGCTCGATGAGTTTCTAAACGAACGTAGCCCCGGTGTATGAGGTCCTGGTCGAGCGCCGGGCCGAACGCGACCTGAACCGTCTGCCACACGACCTGTTCGATCGTGTGATCCGTGCCGTGAAGTCGTTGGCCGACAACCCAAGACCTCAGGGCTCCCGCAAGCTCACCGCTTCGGAAAATGACTGGCGAATTCGTGTCGGCGACTACCGCGTGCTCTACGAGATCGACGATCCATCCCAAGCCGTGCGCGTGATGCGGGTTCGTCACCGGCGCGAAGCCTATCGCTGATGCCCCGCCCATCGCGTTGCTCGACCGCACGCAATCTCTCTGCACGGACCGTCTGCAGCACTTGAAGGACGATGTGTAGGCCGGGGTTTCACCGTACCGGACCAGTTGGCTGATGGAGAGGAAACGCTACGCATGAAAAGACAGGCTAGCCAGGAACTACAAGCTCGCGTCCAATACCTGGAATCTAATAAAGCCCAACTGGAACGGGAAACACAGGAAATAGAAGAAAAGCTCCGTGCGCGGGGGCGCCCCAGTGACTTTGTGCGACTACCCCGGTGGACCCGCGTGGCTGTCATGGGGCGACGATGGCTACATCTATTTTAGCCGGGGCGAGGGCCGCGGAGGGGGTATCTCTCGCGTCGCGGAAGCGGGAGGCGAGACGGAAGCACTGACTTCCATGACAGACGAAGAACTATGGCACGCCTCTCCTTATGCTTTGCCGGGTGGGCATTTTGTCCTGTTCACCGCCGTAGGGAGCCTCTCTGGGGAAGGGGTCGCGATTGCCGCGTATTCCCACGAGTCCGGCGAAACGACGACTATCCTGGAGGGCGCTTGGAACCCGAAGTACGTGCCAACGGGCCATCTCGTCTACGAGATACCGGGCGGACTGATGGCGGCGCCCTTCGATATCGACCGCCTCGAGTTCACCGGGCCCGTAGTCCCCGTAGGCGAGGACCGCATGGTCAAGTTTAATACGATAATACCGGCTGAGTTCGCCATTTCGGCGAGCGGATCCTTCGCCCATGTAGTGGGCAGCGGCGATACTATCAATTTTTTAGGACGCTTGAGATCTTTGGTGTGGGTGGACAGAAACGGTAATGAGACCCTGCTCGACACGCCTCCTAAGTTCTACGATTCGCCCCGGTTGTCACCCGACGGAGGCTATCTCGCGATTTCCATCGAGGACTTCGACTCAGACAGCTTCGACCCTTTCGGCAGGTCCGATATTTCGGTCTACGACTTGGAGCGAAACACGTGGTCGCTACTCACCTTCGATAATGAAATCAAAACCGCACCTGTCTGGACGCCTGACGGCGCACGCGTCGTCTTTGCGTCCGGCGGATCGGCTGTTGGGCCTAGTCTCCTCAAGTGGAAATCCGCAGACGGCACAGGCGTGGCAGAACGGCTCGTGACGAATTCTTCGACGCCGCTGGAGAATTCGATTCCCAATGCATGGACACCCGACGGCCAGGGACTCGTCATCCAAGAATTCGGCAGTGGCGGCAATACAGATCTGCTCCTCTTCGCGCCGGAATCAGGCGAGGAACCCCGCAAGCTCACGGATACGCCCCACAGTGAGCGGCGCGCCCGCATTTCTCCGGACGGCCGCTGGATCGCTTATGTCTCCAACTCCTCCAACCAGGACGAAGTCTACGTGCAGCGCTTCCCGCAAATGGATGGTATGTGGCAGATATCGACCGACGGCGGCAAAGACCCGATCTGGTCGCCCGACGGCTCGGAACTGTTCTATCGCAAGCGCGAGGCCGTCATAGCGGTTCCCGTCGAGACGGAACCCGTATTTCGTGCGGGCACGCCCGAGGTGCTGTTTGAAGGCAAGTACCTGGGATTCGACAGAAATATTCGCCCCAGTTACGACCTCGCGCCCGAC
>JADFNO010000149.1 GCA_022563315.1 Planctomycetota bacterium
GGATGGTCCTCGTCGGCCGTCTTGGTACTGTACGTGTATATACTACAGTACCAAGACGGCCGACGATCGTAGTCCAGCTGGTTCTTGGGCTAGCATCAAGCCGTATGTAGTATATATACTACATACGGCTTGGATACTGTCGTCATCGGTGGGGTTGATCAGGGCACAAGAACACCTCTCCAGGCAGCTTTGAGTGGTCCGCCCCATGGGGCAAAGGCGTGGGACGAGCTGGAATCGGGATATAGAACATAAGCTGGCTCAGTACCGTATGTAGTATATATACTACGTACGGTAGTGAAGATCATCGTTGCTGTGGGGTTGATTGTGGGAGACTCGGGGCAGCCTCCGATTCCCTCGAGCACTCGAAGCGGTGAAGCAGAGCCTCAGAAACAGGTACCTCTCTCCCGAACTTCCATTAACCGAGCCGGGCTGACACAGCCCGGCTCGCGGGGGATGCGCTCACCCAGGCTTGATGATAAAGCGAGCCGCGGCGTCCCCGCCCGCGGCTGATCGTAGCGGTGCGTTAGCGAGCCGGGGCGTGCCGCCCCGGTTCACGTAAGGAATGGATTGCCGGTGCGTTGCGCAATGGACGGTGAACAGTGTGCGGGCGTTCACACAGCCACCGCTGGCGAAAATGAGCGTTGAGTAAGCAAAATATCGCCGCAACAAACACGAGGCAACTGACCTAACGAAGCGCGAAGAAGAACCGCGACCACCGGTCGCGGCTTTATGCTTCGTGCCTTCGTACCTACTCCGCCTTCTGGATTTGCCAGTACTCCAGCTCGATCGGGGCTTGTCGGCCGAAGATGGTTACCAGGACGCGCACCAAGCCCTTGTCCGGCAGGACTTCGTCCACGGTGCCTTCGTAACTCTCGAACGGGCCCTCGGTGATGGTGACGCTGTCGCCTACGTCAAACTCCATCTTGACGGTCGGCGTTTCTTCCGGCCGGCGCGAGTCGAAGAGCATCTTCTCGACCTCTTGGGCCTTCATCTGGGTGGGTCGCCCGGCCGTGCCGACAAAGTCGCCGACGCCGGTGGTCTCCTTGATGAGGAAGAAGACATCCTGGGGGATGCGACCGTCCGGCTCGAGCTGCATCTCCACGAAGATGTAGCCGGGGTAGAGCTTGGTCTCGGCGATCCGCGTCTTGCCGCCTTTGAGTGTTTTGGTCTTCTCCGTGGGGACCATGATTCGCCCGACGCGGGTGTCCAGACCCTCGATCTGGACCTTGCGAAGCAGCGTGTCGCGAACGTAGCTCTCCTTGTTGGAGGCGACGCGCAGGACGAACCAGTCCATGCCCTCGCGGTACATGGGCAGGTCGGCGGCGGGATCGAAAGGTTTCTCCTCGTCGGCGTCGGCGGTGGCGGCTTCCTCGGCGGGCGACTTCTTGCGCCGGCCCTTCTTGGAGGATGGCGGCGCGGGCTTGGAGGTCGGGACCCCGGCCGCGGCCAGCGTGGCTAGCGTGGCCGCTGGCTTCGACTTGGGCTTGGGCTTGGGCTTCGACTTGGGCTTCGACTTGGGCTTCGGCTCCGGCTCCGAGGCGGTCTCGGGCAACTGGGGTGAGGGGTCCGGTTCGGACGCGGCGATGTCCGTCGCCCCGGCCCCCGATTCGGTGCTCGGCCGGTTCTGCGGTTCCGCCTGGCTATCCATTTCGTCTATCACGTTCGTGATCCGTTCATGTTCGGACAATGACGCACCCATCATCCTTCCAGCACTTTGATCCAACGGAAGAATGGGGTGAAAATCAGATAATCAAGGATGAAGATGGCCACCGCGATGAAGAACGTCAAGCCGATCACCACCCGCGTTGAAGCCATGATCTCACGGCGGGTCGACCAATTTACTTTCTTCATTTCTCCTTCGGTGGCGATGAGGAAATCTACGACCTTCGGCTTGAGGCAGACCAAGTAGTACAGCAACCACCCGCAGAATCCGAGCAGGACGACGGTGACTCCTCCTTGGACATAGATCGTCTTGGAGGAGCCGAGCCCCAAGCTTGGAATCTGTTGCCACATCCACGCCACGCCCATGGCGACGATTGTCCCGCCGGCAATCGCCGTCATCAGCCTCGTCCAGTAGCCCTGTCCCTGTTTGTAGATTCCGAATGCCATTGGGTCACGCTCTTGTTCGGATGTCGTCATGCGTCCGAGATGAGCCAACACGCCAGGGGTGACTCGAACACCCAACCTGCGGATTTGGAATCCGCTGCTCTGCCAATTGAGCTACTGGCGTCCGGTTATTCCGTTCGGACTTCTGTCTGATTTTTTTTTAGCGATCACTTGCGCTTGATCTTATGCAGCGTGTGCTTTCGTAACCGCGGGGAATACTTTTTGAGACCAGCCTTGATTTTCTCGGCAATCCCGCCCTTGACACGGATGCTCGTGCGATAGTTCAGGTCGCCGGTTTCGGTGCATTGGAGCCACACGTGCTCGCGGCCTGCTGCCTTTTTTGCCATGACGATGCCTTCGCTAAAGGAGCCTCCGGGACTGACAACCTCAGCCGCCGCGCCGAACGCCGGGTATCGCTACTCGATGATCTTGACCACCACGCCGGAGCCGACCGTGCGCCCACCTTCGCGGACGGCGAACCGCAGGCCTTCTTCCATCGCGATGGGCTTGCCCTCGAGATCGATGAGCATGGTGACGTTGTCGCCCGGCATACACATCTCCGCCCCGCCGAGGAGCTCGAGCTTCCCGGTCACGTCGGTGGTGCGAAAATAGAACTGCGGTTTATATCCAGAGAAGAACGGCGTGTGCCGCCCGCCCTCTTCCTTGGTCAAGACGTAGACCTCTGACTCGAACTTCGTATGCGGCGTGATCGAACCGGGCTTGCAAAGCACCTGCCCGCGCTCGACGTCGTCCTTTTCGATCCCCCGCAGCAGCGTGCCGCAGTTGTCGCCGGCTTGTCCTTCATCCAACGTCTTGTTGAACATCTCAACGCCGGTGACGATAGTCTTGCGGTTCTCCTCGGCGAGTCCGACGATTTCGATTTCGTCGCCGACATGGACCCGGCCGCGCTCGATTCGCCCGGTAACGACGGTCCCGCGGCCCTTGATCGAGAACACGTCCTCGATGGGCATGAGGAAAGGCTTGTCGGTCTCGCGCGTCGGCTCGGGAATGTAGTTGTCGAGGGCCTCGATCAACTCGTCGATCGACTTGCAGGCCTCATCGTCCTTGCCTTCGGCCTCCATGGCCTTGAGCGCTGAGCCCTTGATGATCGGGATCTCATCGCCCGGGAAGTCGTACATCGACAACAGCTCACGGACTTCCAGTTCGACGAGTTCAAGAAGCTCCGGATCATCGACGGCATCGACCTTGTTCAAGTAGACGACCATCGCCGGCACGCCGACCTGTCGCGCGAGCAGAATGTGCTCGCGCGTTTGCGGCATCGGCCCATCGGTCGCCGCAACGACGAGGATCGCCCCGTCCATCTGGGCTGCACCGGTGATCATGTTCTTGATGTAGTCGGCGTGCCCGGGGCAGTCCACATGCGCATAGTGGCGAATGTCGGACTCGTATTCCTGGTGGCTGGTCGCGATCGTGATGCCGCGAGCCTTCTCCTCCGGGGCATTGTCGATCTGCTCAAAGGTCCGAACCGTCGCAAGATTCTTCTGCGCCTGGCGCATGGTGATGGCCGCGGTGAGGGTGGTCTTGCCGTGGTCGATATGACCGATCGTGCCGACGTTCACGTGAGGCTTCGTTCTTTGGAAAACAGCCTTCTTAGCCATCGCTGAAAATCTCCAACAAGTCGCTGCGCCGGGCGTACGGAATCAGACCCGGCTCAATGTCATGCACTCGTCGATCACGGACGCTCCACAATCGACTCGGTTCGGGACGCCTGGATAGGGTACCCATTTGAAGCCGCCGATGGGACTTGAACCCATGACCTCACCCTTACCAAGGGTGTGCTCTACCACTGAGCTACGGCGGCCGGTCAACGGATTCAGGCCCGGGCGGCCGTGGCCGATCCCGATTGAAAAACCGTCCCGAGCCGGGACGGACGGACAAAGTGTAGCCGCTTTGAGCACCCTGGCAAGGCCCCGCCGCAAGATTGCCCAAGGCCCACCGGACAGGACGCTGCCTCAACGAGGCTGGAATCACCCCGGCCCTAGTTCTGGGTGAGGTTCTGGATCCGGATACCGCGACCGTGGTCTTGAGGAACGGCGGGATCCCCCTGGAGATCGTCCAGGTTCTTCCATATCCCTTGCGGACCGACGTGCCCGTCGAGGAACAGCATCAGGCAAGTCTCCCCGGCGTAGCGAAAGTCCACCTCGATCGTCGGTTCGCCGGCGCCAAAGTCGTCGGTGTCATCGTTGGGCCCGGTGGGTCGCTCGCGATCGAACGGTTCCGGCTCGTCCTGGATGATCTCGCCGTAGAACGAGTCGACGAGGTACATCGACTGCTCGGGAATCTTGATCTGTGCGTTTGTGAACCACCCGTTGAAAGTTTCGTCATTGTTGGGATTGGCGTCGAAGAAGTTGTTGGCGGCGAAGAATCCGGGCCGCCCTCGCTCCTGTGCCCCGGTCCCGAAGGGTGTGGGGCCCTTGCCCCCGGCGATCTGGTCCGTGTTCTGGGCGGCGGAGCGGAACGGGTTCGGCAGGTCCCCGCCCACAATGTTGTAAAGCTCGATATCCGGCGAGTCAAAGCGGTATTCGTGCCCGGACCCCGCAGGGGGGGCCACCTGCGCCTCGGGGAACCTGGCCACCTCAAACACCGTCCACAGAATGTCGCTCCATGTGCCCTCGTGCTCGGCGCCGTGGCCCAGGCCCGCCGTGATGATCGACCGAACCTTCCCGGGATAGGAGTTGTCGCTGTAGTCAAACTGGCTGGGGAGGATGAACTCCCGGTTGTCCGAGGAGTACAGCCGCATCCAGGTGGCGATCTGACGCATGTTGGCCATCGACTTGGTCATCAGCCCGCCGCTCTTGACCGCGGCCAGGGCGGGCAGCAGGATCCCGATCAGCAGCGCGATGAGCCCGATGACGACGAGCAGCTCGGTGATGGTGAACCCGCGACGGCGATTGTGTCTTGTGAGCAAGGTGATCATGGCGGTGATCCTCTCCCAACTGGGGTAAGAAGTCCAGGGTCAGCGGTGCCGATTCCAGATGCCACCAGGCCGAGAATTGGCTCGGCCCGCCTGTCCAACGCCGTCAAAATGATACGCCCCAGCGTCGCCCGTGGGTGCAGAAAACTGGGCCGCACAGCCTGGTGGACTCTGAATCGATCGACGACCGGTCGGGCCGGACCCGGGGAAAGGTACTGGACCGACGATCTTCAGGACTCAAGCCTGACGATTTCTACTCACCCGAGGTTCATGGTCATGAGGAACTCGGCGTTGGAGTTGGTCTTGGCGAGTCGGCCGCGCAGCAGCTCCATCGCCTCAATCACACTCATGTCGGAGACGACCTTGCGCAGCCGGCCGACGAGTTCAAGTTCCTTGGGATCGAGCAGTAGCTCTTCGCGCCGGGTGCCGGAGGCGGGGATGTCGATGGCGGGCCAGATGCGCTTCTCCACGAGCTTGCGGGTCAAGTGCAGCTCGGCGTTCCCGGTGCCTTTGAATTCCTCGAAGATGACTTCGTCGGCTTTGGAGCCGGTGTCAACGAGGGCGGTCGCGATGATGGTGAGCGACCCGCCGTTCTCGATATTTCGAGCTGAGCCGAAGAATTTCTTTGGCTTGATAAGGGCTTTGGTATCGACGCCGCCGGTGCCGATCTTTCCGGTCATGGGCATGGCGTTGTTGTACCCGCGGGCGAGGCGGGTGATCGAATCGAGCAGGATCACGACGTCTTCGCCGAACTCGACGAGACGTCGGGCCTTGGCGGTGACCATCTCTGCGATCTGGATGTGTCGGGTGGCCTGCTCGTCGAAGGTGGAAGCGACGACCTCGACGGACTCGGGCGTGTTACGGCGGAAGTCGGTGACTTCTTCGGGACGCTCGTCGATGAGCAGGACGATGACGTGTACGTCGGGATGGTTCTCCGCGATGGCTTTGGTGATCTGCTGGAGGATGATGGTCTTGCCGGTTCGAGGCGCGGCGACGATGAGCGCGCGCTGGCCGAACCCGAGCGGCGTCACGAGGTCGATGACACGGGTCTCGATGCAGTCGGCCGAAGTCTCGAGATGGAAGCGCTTGTCAGGATGGAGTGGGGTGAGGTTCTCAAAGGTGGGCAGATCGTGGAGCAATCTTGGATCACGCCCATTGACCTCCTCCACACGGAGCAGGGCAAAGTACGTCTCGGTCTCCTTGGGCGGTCGGATGAGACCGCGAACAACCTGGCCCTTTCTCAGGCCGAAGCGTCTGATCTGCGACGGGCTAACGTACACGTCGTCAGCCGATGGCAGGTACGAGTATTCGGGACTGCGGAGGAATCCGAAGCCGTCGGGGAGAACTTCCAGTGTCCCCTCGCCCATCATGAGCCCTTGCCTGCGGGCGCGGGATTTGAGGATCTCGAAGACCAGCTTCTGCTTGGGCAGCACCCTGAACTCGTGGATGTCCTCGTCCTTGGCGAGCTTGGCGAGCTCCTCGGTACTCATGTGCTGGAGCTTGGCGAGACTGATGTCGTCCTTCTTCGCCTGCTCGTATCGGTCGTCCGTGTCGTCAGCGAGGGCCGCGGCTTCGGCGTCGAGGTCTGCGTCGGATGGAACCTCGCCCGGCTGGATCGTGACGGTCATGATCGGGCTCTCGCCGTGGCGATTCTTCTTTCGTTTGCGGTACTTTTTGGTAGCCATGAATCTGATGTACTCCGGGTGGAGAGCGCCGCGCGCCGGTTACTCCGCGGGCCTGAGTCTTTTTGGAAATGCGCCCCTCGTCGGTACGCAGGCGATGTAAACAGGGGTCGGGTATGGAGGATGGCGCGACGGCAGGCGAGGTCGTACGTCGAGCGCTATTGAATCAGGCGCTCCGAGTCGTCCGTCAGGCTGTTCATCCTTTTACTCACCGCGAGACGGGTTCGTCATCGCGGATGAGATTGAACAATTTCGCGAAGGGTTCGGCGGACCAGTCCGGCGAGGGACTGTAGATCGCCATTGTTGTCTATGACATAATCGGCCCTGAACCGCTTGGCGTCAAGTGGTAACTGCGATTCTTCTCGCTGATTCATCTCCTGCTCGCTCCAGCCACGCTTTTTTTCGAGACGAGCGAGTCGGCGGGATCGGTCGGCCTCGACGAATATGACGGCGTCGCATTGCCGGTCCACCCCCGCCTCAATGAGCAAGGGTGCGTCAATCACCAAGGCCGGCACGTCGTCGGGTGCGGTCCTGAACATCGCCTGGCGGCGGTTCTCAATCCAGGGGTGGACGAGGGATTCTAGGCGTTCTCGTTCCACTGGACGAACAAAGACGATCCGGGCCACGGCTCGGCGATCGATCCGGCGGTCCGGAGCGAGGATTCCTTCGCCCCACCACTGCACGAGGGTTTTGTGGACGGCCGGGTCGCACAGGGCTTCTCGCGCCAGGTCATCGGAATTGACGACAAAACAGCCAAGCTCGCCGAGCTCGCGAGCCACGGCACTCTTGCCGGCGCCGATCCCGCCGGTCAGGCCGATGATGGGTCTTGGTGGAGAAGGCATGAGGCACTAGGCATTAGGCATGAGGCATGAGGAAGAACGGTTTAGCCGCGACCCAAAGGGGAGCGTTTAGGAGCTGACCACCGGGGACCAGGTTGTTCCGTTCGGTCCGTCTTTGATCGCGATGCCCATCTCCAGCAGTTCATCACGAAGGCGATCGGCGGCAGCCCAGTCCTTGGCGGTGCGAGCGGTGTTGCGCCGAGCGATCAGCAATTCAATTTGCGAAACGTCAAGATCAGATTGTGCCAGCGAGGCTTGGTGTTGTAAGTCAAGCACACCCAGCACCGAGTCCATCGCGTTGAGCGCTCGCAATTCGTCTGCGTACGTATGTGCGCCGGTGGCGGCCGGTGGTTGGGCGGAGGTGTCGTGCCGGCTCGCCGCTTCGTTCAACGTGCCGATCGCGCCGGACACATTCAGATCAGCACAGAGCGCTGCTTTGAACGCCGGGAGCGCTGTTGTCAAAGGACCCGGTTCGTCCAGCGGGGCAGCACTGTTCTTGTGAAGCCAATCATGAAGTCGAGACCAGCGATCAATTTGTCTTTGGGAATCGGTCAGTCCTTGGAAGGTGAAGTTCGCCTGTGAACGGTAATGCGTCTTGATGAGTTCCAAACGGATCGCAGCGGGTGAAGCGCCTTTGGCCAAGAGATCGCGCAAGGTATAGAAGTTACCTTTGCTCTTGGACATCTTCTCGCCTTCGACGATGAGAAAGCGCGTGTGGAACCAGTACCGGGCAAAGTGCGACTGGCCCGTCGCCCCACACGTCTGGGCGATTTCACATTCGTGGTGGGGAAAGATGTTGTCCTCACCCCCGGAATGGAGATCGATGACCCCGTCGGTTTCAGCTCCGAGCAGGGCCATGGCCATCACCGAACATTCCAGGTGCCAGCCGGGATACCCTTCGCCCCAGGGGCTGGGCCACTTCATGACGTGACTGGGGTCGGGCTTCCAGAGCATGAAGTCGGCGGGGTGCTTCTTGACGGCCTGCGTGGCTTCGTTGACGCGCCCGCCTTCGCCGGAACGGATCTTGTCCGGCGAGTTGCCCGACAGCCGGCCGTACGCGGGGAATGATTGAACACTGAAATAGACGACCCCGTCGTCAGCGAGGTATGCGTGATCATTCTCGATCAGCGTTTTGACGAGCTGGATCATCGGCTCGATATAGCGGGTCGGTCGCGGCATCAACTCCGGACGTTCGTCCGCCTCGTGAATGAGCTTGAGACCGAGCCGGCGAGCATCATCGACAAAAGCATCGGCATAGAAATCAGCGACGGCGTAGGGATCGGTTGGATCAATGTCCGAAGCGTCTTGCGGCAGATTGCCTGATTTCTTGGCTTCAAGCAAGCGTGTGGCGGCGACCTGCATCTTGTCCTCGCCGGCGCCGTCGGCGATGTCGTCGTCGGTCATGTGTCCGACATCAGTCATGTTCATCACGTGCACCACCTCGTAGCCGACCAGCTCGAGCGTACGGCGAAGCACATCCGCGTTGAGGAACGATCGGAAGTTCCCGATGTGGGCGTAGTCGTAAACGGTCGGTCCGCAGGAATAGAAGGTGACGCGCTTGCCGGTTGGATCAAGCGGCGTGAAGTCCTCCTCCTGGTTGGTCAGCGTGTTGTACAAACGCAGTGTCATGGAGCGAACACCGTATGTATACGGAGGTAACTGGGCAAGTG
>JADFNO010000150.1 GCA_022563315.1 Planctomycetota bacterium
GGGCCGCGCGAGCCGTGGCTGCGGTAGCCGTGCTCGAGTAGTTCCTGCACGTCAAACTCGTTCATGCCGGGGCGCACGCCCTTGAACATGGCTTCATAGCCGGCGGCGGTGATGTCGATCGCCCGCTGAATCATCGCGACTTCATTCTTTGATTTCACCGCGCGCATCTTGGCGATCGTCTCCGTGTGATCGTCGATCGTCACCCCCGGGATGCGCTGAGCGACTTTGTTGAAGATTTCAAGATCAGGCGTCACCGCGTGGTTGTAGTCGGCAAATGGATGAAGACATGCCACGCGCTTGGAGCGCTTCACGGCCGCGGTAAGCCAGCGTCCAAGCGCATCGGTGCGGAAGATGGTCTGTATGCCTATCGAATCGCGAAGCGCTTTGTTGATCTCGCTGCGGTAACCATCCCATTTGTCAACCTCGGGATTCAGCGGCGAAAGAAACAGCATCGCCTGCCGCGACTGAATGTTGTTACTCGGATCAAGTAGCAGCACGGCGCCAGGCTCGTCCACAACGCCGGTGAGGTACTCAAAGTGCGGATGCGGGCGGTATTCATCGGTGAGGGGATTCGTGTGCGATCCGGCGAAGACGAGCGCAGCGGCCCGTTTCAGTGAGGCGAGCAGCTTCTTACGCCGCGATTCGTATTCGTTGAGTGGGATCGATTGGATGGGCATTCGTGGCTCCTGGTCAAGGCGTGGAGCGGGCCAGTGTAGGAAGAAGCGCGACCACCGGTCGCGGCTTTATGAACTGGATTCGACCCGGACCTTCCTCGCGGACTCGTCAGGTCCGGCTTCCGGGGTTTGGGTGGTCCGATTGAAACTCGTGCGGGACGGGTTCGCCGCGCAGGGCGGCGATCACGTTGTCGACGGCCGTTTCCGTCATCCATCGGCGATCCTCGTCCGTCGTGCTGCCCCAGTGCGGCAAAAGGAACGCGTTGTCAGCCTCGACCAAGCCCGGATGGATCATCGGCTCGCGCTCATACACATCCAGCCCGGCGGCGAAGATCGTACCGTTGCCCAGCGCGTCAACCAGCGCCGCTTCATCCACGATCGCGCCGCGGGCGGTATTCACCAGCACTGCGGTTGACTTCATCAAGGCCAGGCGCTTCGCGTTGATGAGGTGGTGTGTTTCGGTCGTCAGCGGACAGTGCAGCGTGACGAAATCCGCCTCGCGCAATCCATCCTCCAACGAAACACGTTGCGCGCCGATCGGCGGTTGCTCGACGTCGGGGTGTTCGGATCGCGCGCAATAAAGGATGCGCATATTCCAACCGATCGCGCGGCGTGCAACCGCTTTGCCGATGCGCCCCGGGCCGATGATGAGCAGCGTTTTACCGATGACTCGTTTTCCCGGCGGATCGAAGGGGCGCACGCCTTGCCAGTCGCCGCTGCGAGCGAGGTCGAGCCCTTCGCGCGCGCGTCGCGCCGCGGCGAGCAGCAGCATCCACGTGGCATCGGCGGTGGGTTCAGCGACGGGGTCGGGTGTGTAGCCGACAATGATGCCACGCCGCGCTGCTTCGGCGATGTCCACGTTGTCCACACCGACCGCATAGTTGCTGACGATCACCAATTGATCGCCCGCAGCATCGAAAAACTCGGCGTTGATATTCGTATCAAACGGCGTGTCGATGACGGCGTGCGCCCCGGCGACCGCCTCCAGCAATTCCACGCGCGTCAGCCCCACATCGCGCGGATTGACCCACACATTGGCGAAACCCGCGGCGGAAAGTCGGCCGGCTGGATCGGCGGGCAGCGGGCGTGTGATCACGATGCGCTGATCCATCGGGCATCAGCCTTCGGCGTCGTGGTTGGGCGCAGCCGAGACCGCCTGCTCGATCATCTGCCCCAGGACGAGTTCGGCGTCGGCGGCGGTGGTCATCGGCTGCGGGGCGTCCACGCGCAGCACGTCGAACCGTCGTCGCACGTCGAACCCCAGCCGGTCCACGCCGACCAACATCGGGTTCTCGACCTCGGCCTGGGCAATGACCCAGCAGACCTGGCGCAGCTCGGCGCGGTGATTCTCGTTGATCTGCCGGCACAGGCGGGCCTCGTCGCCAGCCAGGGGATTGGCCTGGATCAGCTCCTCGCCATCAACGACCTGCCCTTCGTATCGGGCGGCGTCGACGTGGATGAAGGCCCAGTAGATGTCCTCGGGGTCGCCATGGTAGATCCGCCAGCGATCGGTCAGAGCCCCGTGCTCGCCTTCGGGATCGAACTCGGTGAGCGAGACGAGAAGCTCCATAGCGTTGTCCATGTCCTCGGGGACGAACAACACCGTGTCGCTTGCCTCGAGCATGGCAAACATGACCGGGGCGACCAACCGACCATCCGGGCCGATGACGTACCGCAGCAGCCGGAACCGCTCGTCAAAGCGCAAGTCGCCGGTGGTGTGGCGGCGGAGAAAGCGATACGCCTCCTCCGCGGCCTGCCGCTCATCCATGCCTGCCAATAGTAACGCCGCGAGCGAGGATTGCGCGCCCAACGAGGGCCGGCCCCAAACCGTACTATGCCTGGGCAAATGACACGAATCGCCGTGCCCATTTTCGTCCGTGATTCGGCTGAGGTCGCTGCGGCGCTCGGCAAAGCCCAGCGAGCCGCCGCTGATGGTGCGCGGCTGATCGAGTGGCGCGTGGATGGGCTGCCAAACGAGTCGGCCGAGGGAATCCAACCTGCGATTGATCTCATCAAGGAATCGCCGCTGCCTTGCATACTTACACGCAGAACCGTGGACGAAGGCGGTGAATGTACAGAGAACGACATCCAGCGCGGCGTCTTCTTCAGCGCGATCGCCCATTGTGGATTCCTTCCCAAGTTCTTCGACTTCGAGTTGGCGAGCTTCCAAAAGCACGAGTCGTCGTGGCGGTCGGTTCTCAATATCGACGAACACGAGGTCTCGCTCATTCTCTCCTGTCACGATTTCGATGGTCGGCCGGCCGATCTGATCCAGCGCGTCGAAGCGATGACGAACGAGCCGGCGTGTGATGTGATCAAGTTGGTATGGATGGCACGGTCACTGCGCGACAATCTCGAAGCGTTCGATCTGCTCAGTGAGCGGCGCAAGCCCATGATCGCGCTGTGTATGGGACGGTTCGGTTTGATGAGCCGAGTGCTGGCGCCGAAGTTCGGGGGATTGGTTACGTATGCGTGCCTTGAGGCTGGGGAGGCGAGCGCGCCGGGTCAGCCGACGGTTGAGGAATTGCAGGATCTGTATCGGTTCGATCGGATCGGCGCGGCGACGAAGGTGTACGGCGTGATCGGTTGGCCGGTCGAGCATTCGCTGGGGCCGCGGATCCATAATGCGGGATTCGAGGCGGTGGAACACGACGGCGTGTATCTGCCGTTGCCGATCCCTCCGGAATATGAGCATTTCAAGGCGACGGTTGGATCGTTTGTGGACCATGAACGACTCAACTTCCGGGGGGCGAGTGTGACGATCCCGCATAAGGAGAATCTGCTGCGGTTCGTCAAGGAACGCGGCGGGACGGTTGATCCGCTGGCTGAACGCATCGGGGCTGCGAATACGTTGGTGGTTGAAGATGATGGAACGCTTGCGTGTATGAATACGGATGCGCCGGCTGCGATTGATGCACTGTGTAAAGGGATGGAGATTCAACGGGCCGAGTTGGATGGCCGGCGCGTTGCAGTATTGGGCGCAGGCGGTGTCGCGCGGGCGGTTGTGGCGGCGTTGTGTGATGCGGGTGCATCAGTGACGATCTTCAACCGAACCAAAGATCGCGCCGAAACGCTCGCCGCGCAGCAAAAAGCCGCGACCGTTGGTCGCGCCGGCATTGACGTGGGCGACGTCGATGCGCTTTCGCAGGGTTCCGCGGGTCGGTTCCAGATCTATATCAATTGCACATCGCTGGGGATGGCGGGTGGTCCGGGGGCGGATCAGTCGCCCCTGCCTGATAATGCCCCGCTGGATGAGGACACCACGGTGTTTGATACGGTGTACACACCCGGTCGCACGCCGTTGATTCGGCATGCTGAGGCGAGAGGCGCGCGGACGATCTTTGGTTTGGAGATGTTTTTAGCGCAAGCCGCGATGCAGTTTGAGCATTGGACGGGAAAGGCAGGGCCGATGGATGTGTTTCGCGGGGTTGTGATGGAACACCGGTAGCCGAGGGC
This sequence comes from Planctomycetota bacterium, assembly GCA_022563315.1. Classification (GTDB taxonomy): domain Bacteria; phylum Planctomycetota; class Phycisphaerae; order Phycisphaerales; family SM1A02; genus JADFNO01. The sequence goes on from JADFNO010000150.1 coordinate 4,131, forward strand.
GGAAGCCCGCGGTTGGCAGCTGGCAGGATCGTGTCATGCGACTGGCCTATTTTAGGGTGCCACTGACAGCGCAGCGTAGCGGAGTCGTCAGTGCTCTTGGAAGTCTATTGCGAGATCTGCCCCGACGACTCGAAGACTCGCTGTCAGTGGCACCCTCAAGGCACTATGGTTGCCTGTGATGTTCACCGCGTCCGGAGGCCGCCCGCTCAACTAGATTGATAACACCATGCGTATGTACATTGGCACAGTTGTTTTCGTTCTATTCATTGCTTTGGTACTGAACGTCGCTGTCGCGTGGTTGTGTGCGTATTACGCAGTGCCCGGCTATCGAGGGTCAGTACTTATGTCCGCTGATGAGTTTGATAGAGGTGCTGAGATCGTAACGGAGCGCAATCATGAGCTGGCTGTAGCAGGGTGGACTGCGTTCGGCGTGACGGAGTTAGATTGTTTCGGTCCTTGGTATGAGTTGTGGCCTGAGTCGAGCACAGAGGAATTCACTGTTGCGGATATAGTACAGCAACTCGACATGATCATAAACGAGAATGTTCCAGATCATAATCCTTTAAAACAAAACGGCCTACGCCACCAACTAATAGATATGAGTTACAGGAGTTCCAAGCATTATGCGCGCATCGATGCGGGTTGGCCTATACGGAGCTTTCGAGGTTTTGTCAGTGGTGGCGTGGAACAACCTGTTATTTCACAAATTCCTCCTCCCCCACAAAAGCCGCAAGTACACGACCTGATCGCAAGGGAACGGCCGATCGGTAAAGGTACACTAACGCGCCACCTCCCATATGGGCCTATCTGGCCTGGATTGATCGTCAACACACTGCTCTATGCAACTGTACTGATCGCGGTCATGTCGATGTGGTTTGCTGCTCGCTCCAAACTGCGCCTGCGCCGCGGTCTGTGCCCAAGTTGCAAGTACCCCATCGGCGTATCAGAAGTCTGTACGGAATGTGGGGTGACCCTGACCGAATCGGCGATTCTGCGCGCTCGAGCACGGCGTCCGGAGGCCGCCCGCTAAACAGCTCGTGTTGCGGTTTGAGCGTTAACCGGGCTCGGGGACGAGCCGGCTCGCTAAGAAACAACAACGAACACCTACAACACAAACTTACTCAGATCCTCGTCCTTGAGAATCTCAGTCAGGCGCTCGCGCACAAACGCAGCGGTGATCTCGATCTGCTTCTCGTCCTTGGTCGTGAAATCCGGCGCATCGAAGCTGATTTGCTCGAACACACATTCCATCACCGTCATCAAACGACGGGCGCCGATATTCTCCATTTGGTTGTTCGCCTCGGCGGCAAGCTCAGCCATGGCGTCGATCGATTCGGGCTTGAATTCAATCGTCAATCCCTCGGTCGCGAGCAAAGCCTGCTGCTGCTTGGTCAGTGCTGAGTCCGGTTCAACCAGAATACGCTTGAAATCATCTTTAGTCAGCGGGTTAAGCTCGACACGGATGGGAAACCGCCCCTGAAGTTCGGGCATGAGATCACTGACGGACGTGCTATGAAACGCGCCGGCAGCGATGAACAGAATCTGATCGGTGTGAACCACGCCGTAGCGAGTATTGACCGCTGATCCTTCAACGATGGGAAGCAGATCGCGCTGCACGCCCTGTCGGCTGACATCGGCCGAGCCGGCTTTGTCGCCGGAGGGTGTGGCGATCTTGTCAATCTCATCGAGAAAAATGATGCCCATCTCCTCGGTGCGCTCGATCGCCTGCTCGATGATCTTCTCGTTGTCAATGAGCTTGTCGGTCTCTTCTTCGAGCAATATCGCGCGAGCGCGAGCCACGGTGACGCGGCGGTGGCGGGTCTTGCTGGGAACGAGATTCTCCAACATAGAACTAATCGCCGGATCCATCTGGTCCGGCCCCATCATGCCGATCACGGGGATGATCTGCTTCTCCTGAATGGTGATCTCGATCTCGCGCTCCTCGAAGATGCCTTCACGCAGCTTGTCGCGCAGGCGGTTGCGGACATGATCGCGTGACTCGGGCTCTACGATCTCTTGGGAAGTCTCTGCTTCGCCATCGCGGGGCGGACGCCACGGCTCGGCTGATGTGGCAGTCGCCTCGCCGAGCAATAACGAGACGAGTCGTGATTCGACCGATTCCTCCGCTTGTTCGCGCACCGTCTCGGCATGTTCGCTGCGGACCATATCCACGGCCAGTTCCAACAAGTCGCGGACCATCGACTCGACGTCCCGGCCGTGGTAACCGACCTCGGTGTATTTGCTCGCTTCGACTTTGATGAAAGGTGCGTTGACGAGGTTGGCCAGTCGCCGAGCGATCTCGGTTTTTCCCACGCCGGTGGGCCCGATCATGATGATGTTCTTGGGCGCGACCTCGCGGGCCATGTCCGGGTCGAGCTGTCTCCGCCGCCAGCGGTTGCGCACCGCCACCGCCACCGCCCGTTTGGCGTTGTCCTGGCCAATAATGAATCGATCAAGTTCGGCGACGATTTCGCGCGGGGTGAGTTGTTTCATAGATTTACTATGGTAGTTGAGCGGTCCCAGGATGACGAATGATCTCGATCTGCACTAGGTCCAAGGCGTTATGGCTGATCCGTCGGCCGACGAATCCGCACCTTCCTTTCAGTCGCAACGACAAAGCATCCTGACCACGACTCGACGTTCTCACCCCCAAAGACAAGTCGGATTCGATCACTCAACGCTTGCGAGCCCGGCTCTCGAAGCCGAATGATTAGGATCCCAGGGTGTCTGCCCGGTTGAAACTTTCGAACATCGGAGAAATCAAGATCTTGGGTAACCAAGAACCGATCGTTCGCGATCGCCGCATGGAGAACTTCGGCGTCAGTGGCTCCGCCCAATCCTTCTTGAACTACAGTATCAACATCATGCCCCAGCTCAATCAGTTCGGCAGCCAGGGACGATGGGAGATTCTCATCGAGCTTGATCCTCATGCAACGTCCGGAATATCAGGCAGCGGCAGGTCTTCCTGAGCCGACGCGGCGGCGAAGGCGATCACGGCTCGAAGTGCCTCGGCCTCGACCGTCGGAAAGTCGCGGAGAATCTGCGCCTCGGTCGCGCCTTGGGCGAGGCTGGCCAAGATTGTGCGCAATGTCACGCGCGTGCCCTTGATCACCGGCTCGCCGCCGCAAATCTGGGGGTCTCGGCTGATGTAGTCCTGGTAGTTCATGAGGATTGTCTCGTAGCGACGACGGGATCATAGCGACGTTCAGCGAAGAACGTCATTCCCGAGCGTGCCTAGGGAAGGCGGCGCTGTCGGACGCCCACTGTTTTCTTCCAGATAACGTACGATGCCCGTATGGCGACGCTGACGTATCACACCGCGGGCGAATCGCACGGGCCGGCGGTGACGTGCTTGATCTACGGGATTCCCGCTGGGCTGGAGCTGGACGTTGCGTTCATCAACGCAGAATTGAAGCGTCGCCAAGGCGGGTACGGCCGAGGCGGGCGGCAGAGAATCGAATCGGATGCGGTCACGTTCCTCGGCGGGGTTCGGCTGGGCAAGACGACGGGCGGGCCTCTCGCGATCCAGATTCCGAACAAAGACAGCCGGTTGGATGATCTTGAGCGTACGCCGCCGGTGTATCGGCCGCGCCCGGGTCATGCGGACTTGGCCGGGTCGATCAAGTGGCTGACCACGGATTGCCGTAACGCGCTGGAGCGGGCCAGCGCGCGGGAGACGGCGGGCCGAACCGCAGCCGGCGCAATTGCGCGATGTGTATTGCGCGCGTTTGGGATCGAGACATTCGGGTTCGTGCGCGGAATGTTGGATGCAGTGACCGATGTGCAACCTGATGAAGAGCAATTGAATCAATTGCGAGTTGCGCGCGATGAGTCTGATGTGTATTGCCCCGATGCGAGCGTGAGTCAGAAGATCATCGACCACATTCATCAGGCCAAAGTGGATAAGGACACGCTCGGCGGTCTGGTCGAAGTCCACGTCTTTGGCTGCCCGATCGGTTTGGGATCATGTGCGCATTGGGATCAAAAACTCGATGCGCGATTGGCCTTTGCGGTGATGAGTATTCAGGCGTTCAAGGCGGTGGAGATCGGGCTGGGAAAAGACTGCGCATTTCGTTCGGGTTCACAGGTGCACGATCCGATCGAGTATGACGAAGCGCGAAGCGGCAAGCCGCAGGTGGGGTTTGTGCGACCGAGCAATAACGCGGGTGGATTGGAAGGAGGGATGACCAACGGGATGCCGATCGTTGTGCGGGGCACGATGAAACCGATCAGTACCTTACTACGGGGTATGCCGAGCGTTGATTTGAATACCAAAGAAGCGCAGCAAAGCACGTACGAGCGATCGGACGTGTGCGCGTTGCCGGCAGCGAGCGTGGTCATGGAGAACGTCGTCGCGTTTGAGGTGGCGCGCGCATTCATCGAGAAGTTCGGCGGCGACACGATGCACGAGCTGCGCGCGAACTACGAGTCGTACCTGGACATGGTGCGCCGTTTGCCGCTGGACGAGCCGATCGGGGCGAGTGAGATGGAAGCAGACCAAACCGAAGCGTGAATCCAGTCCGTTAGCCCCGGGCTCTGCCGGGGGATTCTTCGCGATCAACGTCGCGGCGACGTTCGCCTCGCAAGAAGCGGCTGACGAATACGACTCAGCGTAGTTTCCCCGCACGAACGGCCAGCCGGTAGCTACGATACTCCGGCTCCTCGGTGACTTCGCGCACGAGGACCGCTGCCAGCCAATCCGGAAGTGTCACCTTCGTTTCGGGCGTGGGTAGCTCGACTTCGGCCATCACCACGTCCAGATCATCGAAGTCGTCGATGGCCCAAAGGTGTTCGCCTACGGTGACGAAGTAGCGGGTCTTGGTGAGGCGTCGGCCCTCGGTTCGCGGCCAGAGTTGATCGAACTCCTGCTCAGAAATTGTGCGTTCGGTTTCCTGGCGAACGAGCCCCGTGCCGCGCTTGATCGTGTGGGTGTAGATGACCGAGCCGTCGGCCTTGACGGTTCGGCGGAGCCGTCCTTCGACCGGATTGTCCTCGTCTGCGGTCGAAGGATCGGGCAGGTAGCCTTGTTCGAGGCGATAGGCCAGAACGTCAGGCGGAAAGTCCG
>JADFNO010000151.1 GCA_022563315.1 Planctomycetota bacterium
GTCGCCTTCTTGTTTGTTCCACCCCATTGTTTGAAGAAGAACGGCACGCCCTGCGCGATACAGCGCTCGCGTATCTGTGTGACCCATTCCTTCTGCATTGGTCGCGCGCCTGGCCCCGATTCGCCGCCCACGATGACCCAGTGAATCTTACTGAGCGCCAACTTCGGCAATGGCCCAAGAAGCGGCTCTAGCGACAAGAAGCGAACCTTCGCTCTGATGCGCGCTAAGTCCCGGATGCGATGGGTTGTAAGCAGGTTCTCCACGCTCGTTCCCATCCAGATATTGTCCGTCCAATTCAACTTTGGCGCATACGCGGCCGCGATTTCCGGCCGCTTCGTCAGTATCTGGAACGTGTGTTGTGGCGCGTCGTTCATGGACGCAAACACGCGCTTGATGAATCGCAACGGAACATCTTTGTGGAACAGGTCGCTCATCGAGTTGACGAAGATCAATCGCGGCTTACGCCATCGATGAGGGATCGACAGCCGATCCTCGTGACACTTCATCACGCCGTTGAAGTGGCGCTCGCCTCGGCGGTTGACGGACGTGATGCCGTCGTAGGCGGCGCTGCCCATCTGCTCCAGGCGATAGGACATCCGCGCGGCGTAACAGTGATCGCACCCCATGGAGACGCGCGTGCAGCCGGTCACGGGGTTCCACGTCGCCTCAGTCCACTCGATCGATGATCCCACGGCCATGGTTCGTCCTCCCTTGCAAACCTAACAAATAGCGTACATTCTCATGATGCACTTGTCATCGGCCAGCGTGGCTCAATTAGTCGAATCCTGCTCTGTACTACCCGCCTCCGCCAACACCAATGCGTGCTTCAATCGGTGGCGATACATGAACAGCAGGACGATGCCCCAGATGCCGAAGACGAGCACGGGGATGCCGAAGACGACTTGGCCGACAATCAGTGCTATCTCGAACCCTCCGAACGACATGCTGGTGTTGTAGTACGCTTCGGTGGCGAGTTGGACGATCGCGGCGGCCGCCGCGGGAATCATGTACCCCCACATGACCAGGCGCGTACTCTTGGCGAGCTTGTCGGCTGGGAAGCGCAACGCGATCGATCGAGCATAAACGAACAGGGCGAACAATCCGATCAACCCCGATCCTGTGCTGAGCAAAGATAGCGTCCATGCGAATCCGGCCTGTACAGGAGCGTCCGCCATTTCCATCGTGCCCATGCTGTACGTGTCTGGATCGAGCGCGAATCCAAGAAGTCCACTCGCGGTCGAGATTATCAACCCGACTCTCGCTATTCGTCTTGCCGAGAGCGGGTTCTCTTCGTGAAGCGGACTCGGTTCCGGCGAAGTGATTCTCCAATAGGCGATCAACTGCATGGCCCCGATTCCGGCGAAGAGCAAAAGAAACGCGCTCTCGAGAAGCAGGGATGTTTCACCCGTCGATCCGATGAGCAACATGATGCTCAGCCCAAGAATGAGGCCGACCGCCAATCCTGCGAAGATCGTAACGATCAGGAGCATCAAGCCGGACCGGAGACGGCCCAGCCAGACCGGATCACAAAAGCGAAGTAGAAACGCGTGAAGCGTTTTCTCGATCGCCATCTCACACTCAGGACAGCGACCGGCGAGCTCCAACCCGCGCAGGTTGTAACCGCAGTGACGGCAGGCCACGTCCTCAGCCAATCGACCATCCTGATCCAACGCTACCGCAACCGTCCCCGGCTCTTGTGGAGCAATCGGCGGGGCAACGATCGGCGGCGGCTCGATGTAAGATTCGCCCATTTTCAGAACCCCTACTCGCCTTCCAGGGTAACCGATTCATACCCCGTGTCGTCGAGAATCTCCCGCCAGAGGTTGCGTAGGGTGCGGTCGCGGTCGCCGGAGAAAGCTGTCGGCCAAGCGGTCGGCTTGGGGTTGCCTCGGGAAATCGCGATCCCCCACATCGGTGCGAAACCCTCGGGTACAAGGGAGTATCGCATATCCCCGATTCGCACCGGATCGGCTGTTATCTGCGTCACCGCGGAGATATAGCCATCTGCGAAATGCGAGAACGTTTCCAGGCTGGATCGTACGTACTCATCTTCCTTGAGCGGCGCCGCAAGATCAGCCAGATGCAACAGCGCAACTGATTCGCCGCGCTTGACCTTCGCTGGTCCAAACAGTGGTACGCGCACCGCGTCGGCGTGAAGCATCCCATCGGATTCGTACAATGATCGCCAAACGATTTGATTCGCAAAGGTGGGCATGACCCGACCGCGCGCGATTTCGTGTCCGCGCTGCTCGGCCAGTGTCTGCTGCACGTTCATCACCCGCGCGTGCTGTACGACGCTCATGCCCAAATAAACGAACGCATAGGCCAAAGCGATTCGAGCCGGGCGCGTGGAACCGCGCGCCAGCGCCCACACCACGCCGATCAGAATCGGCAGCGTAAACAGCGGGTCGATGATGCTCATGTTGTCCCAGGCGTAGCGCGCGTTCGTAAACGGCCAGAGCAGATACGTGCCGTAGCTTGTCGTGCAATCGATGAGGCCGTGGGTGGCCCAGCCGACGGTCGCCGCGCCGATCGCCAGTTTCCAGTGTTGACGCCAGTGTGAGCGCAGCAGGAGTGGGAGCGCCGCGATCAGCCCGCCAATGGGAATGAACACCAGGGCATGGGTGAAATGCCGGTGCATGTTCCAAGCGACGATTGGGTCGCTGAACCGGAAGAAGACGTCGATATCCGGCAAGATTCCGCCGATCGCGCCGAACAGCACCGCGCTCCGCCCAAGCTTGTTGTTGAAGATCGCCTGGGCCACGATCGCGCCGCACACTGTCTGGGTGATGGGATCCATAATGCTCTCGTGACGCTCGCTAACTGTAGGCGTCCGGTCGCCCGCCGCGGCTATCACAGGAGAACTGCATCAGGACACTAGGCGTCCCGATTTCATCGGGAGTAGCCTGCGGATTTCTGCGACTGCAAACTCCCCCACCTCCACGAACCACTGCTATCGTATTGACCGTGAAGGGTTGGATAGCACGAATCACGATTTGCCTACTGCTCGGTGCGATCACCACCGTCACCGTTGCGTGGGGATGTGCTGTACTTCACCAATTTACGAACGAAGACCTCAAGGGTCGCTCGCTGACATCCAATGAGCCTTCTTGCTGGTGGCTTTGGCGATACGAGCAAGCTGGATCGACCTGGGTCTCAGGCTACCCGATTGTGTCCGGTGATAGCGTACGGGTGCTTTTGGAATCTCACTGTGAAGACGGGATTCTGCCTGCGAATTCTTGGTTTCGGCGAGGCCCCTTCGTGCATCCGCCTGCACACGATGACTACGAAGCCCTACGCGAGCGCGGGATTGCGGCGAACGGTTGGCCAATGAGGTCGCTGTGGTGTGCGGTCAGCAGTGATTGGAAGTGGACAGGCCAGCGCTACGAGCCGCATGATGTACGCGGCGGAGGATTGGATAGCCGCCACAGCTCAAGTGATGCTCGTATCGATCCTATGGCGGTTCCGCTCTATCCAATCTGGATGGGATTCCTGGTCGATACGTTGTTGTATTCAGGACTGTGGCCGGTCGTGTTTTGGCTCTTCAACGCGGTATACAAAACAACTCGCTCGATAATTTGGAGTCTGCGAGGCTTATGTCGTAATTGCGGATACGACCTGCGCGGCGATTTCTCAACCGGCTGCTCCGAATGCGGCTGGGGGCGTTAGGAAATCGTCACCACGAGCGCTCATTTCCGCCCGTCCACCTGCAGGCTACACTATCGCGCCATGGCGCGAAGGCGTGTTGTCATCACTGGTCTGGGGCCCGTCACCGGGTTCGGCATCGGCATCAAGCCGTTGTGGGACGCGATGGTCGAGGGGCGCTCAGCGATCAAGCGCATCGAGCGGTTCAATCCCTGCGGTTTTCCGTGCAAGGTTGCGGCGGTGCTGAGCGAGGATCAACTGATCATCCGCAAGCTCGTGCCCAAGAGCGACCGCAAGGCGACGAAAGTGATGTGTCGCGACACCGAGCTGGCGGTGGCGGCGGCGGGGGCGGCGGTGCGGGACGCCGGCCTCATCACCAAGGCGATCGACCCGCAGGCGGCGCCGACGATCGCGCCTGATCGCATGGGATGCCACATCGGAGCCGGGCTCATCGCGGCCGATGTCGACGAGTTGACGGCAGCGCTGTGGACCAGCCGGGCTGCGGACGGCCGCTTCGATCTGCGCCATTGGGGCGCCTCGGGCATGGAGAACCTCACGCCGTTGTGGTTGCTGAAGTACCTGCCCAACATGCTCGCGTGTCACGTGACGATCATTCACGACTGCCAGGGCCCGAGCAACACGATCACCTGTTGCGAGGCCAGCAGCGGCCTTTCGATCGGCGAGTCGATGCGGGTCATACAGCGCGGCGCAGCTGATGCGTGTTTGTCCGGCGGGGCCGAGTCCAAGGTGAATCCCATGGCGTTCCTGAGGCAACACTTCGCCGGGCGCTTGGCGACAACGCGGGATGATGAAGACCCGACGGCGGTGGTTCGACCGTTCGATCCGAACGCGCGCGGGAGCGTGATCGGCGAGGGCGGGGGCATCATCGTGCTCGAGGCGTTGGATTCCGCCGAGGCTCGCGACGCCGATCCGTACGCCGAACTCGTGGGCTTTGCGTCAACGCAGTCACAATGTCCCGATGCGACGGGGCTGGAGGCGGAGCCGGACGGGGGAGGCATCGCTGATGCCATCGAGATCGCACTGGCGCAGGCGGGCGCGTCACCTGACGAAATTGACGCGCTGGCGCCGTTCGGTTCCAGTATCGCCGCGATCGATCAGGCGGAATCGGCGGCGATCAAGCGCGTGTTCGGCTCGCGGGCGGCGGATCTCCCGATGGTTACAACTGTGCCGAATGTCGGCAACTGCAACGCCGGGGCGGGCGGAGTCGCCGTCGCCGTCGCGGCCAAGGCGATGAAGACCCAGACGCTGCCGGCGCGATTGAACACGACGGGCGCCGACGGCTTGAACGCCGACGCCGCGCCGTCTTGCAGTGCGGATTTGCGGCATGTGCTGGTATTTACGACGAGCCAGGGTGGACAGAACGTCGCGCTGGTGCTTAGGAGAATGGACTGATTCGCGCGCGGCGCAGCCCGCTTAAGCGGGCCGCGCCAGGTGACCCCATGATCGATCAAAACAACAACCCGCGCGTCGTCATCACCGGCATGGGCTGGATCACGCCCCTGGGGCACGACCTCCAAAGCGTCTGGTCGAAGCTGACGGCCGGCGCGTCGGGCATCAGATCCATTACGAGTTTCGATGCTTCCACATTCCCGACGTCGTTTGCGGCGCAGGTCTGTGATTACGACTTTACCACGTACCTCAAAGATCCTTCGCTGCACGAACACGCGACGGTCAATACGCAGTTTGCCCTCGGCGCCGCGCGGCAGGCGTGGGATCAGGCGCATTTGAGCGATGGCAACGGCCTCGACCTTCGTCGCGTGGGAATCTACCTCGGCGCCGGCGAGGGCGTGCTCGACTTCGATGCATATGCGAAGGTGGACCTGGCCGGTTGGGATCCGCAGGTCGGCGCCGTGGACGCCCGCAAGTGGGCGCACGCGGCCTACGAGGCGATGGATTCGCACGATGAAATCGGGCAGGAGCCGAACATGCCCATCAGTCACATCGCCCGGGAGTTCGGTATTCGGGGGCCGGCCTGCAACTGTCTCACCGCGTGTGCCGCCAGCACACAGGCGATCGGCGAAGCGGTGGATATGCTTCACCGAGGCGACGCCGACGTGATGATCTCCGGCGGCACGCACACGATGATCCACGTGCTGGGCGTGACCGGATTCAGTCGACTCACCACGCTGTCAACCCGCACCGACGATCCGCCCGGCGCATCGCGCCCGTTCAACCGAACACGCGATGGATTTGTCATGGGCGAGGGGGCGGGCGTCGTGGTGCTGGAGACGCTCGACCATGCCCTGGCGCGTGGAGCGACGCCGGTGGCCGAGATCATTGGGTACGGCTCGAGCGCTGACGCCTTTCGCATCACCGACATGCACCCGCAGGGACGCGGGCCCGCCGCCGCCATACGCCAGGCGCTGCGCCAAGCCGGCATCGATCCCCTTGCCACTGATTCGGACGGCCGGCCCTCTATTCATTACATCTCCGCCCACGGCACCGGCACCATGGAGAACGATTCGATTGAAACCCTGGCGATCAAGAGCGTCTTCGGCGACAACGCCCCCCGAATTCCCATCAGCTCGATCAAGTCGATGATGGGCCATCTCATCGCTGCCGCCGGCGTCGTTGAATTGATCACTTGCGTGTTGGCGCTGGAACATCAGATCGTGCCGCCCACCATCAATCTTCACGCACCCGATCCCGAGCTTGACTTGGATTATGTGCCCAATGACGCCCGTTCTTTGAAGTTAGATGTCTGCTTGTCCAATTCATTCGGTTTCGGCGGTCAGAACGACACGCTCATTGTGAAGCGATACGAGGCTTGAGGCGCAGCCCGCTTCAGCGGGCGGCGTTTGATCGCTCAAGCGCCGCGATCACCGCCGCGTCCGTCGTTTGGCTGAAGTCCTGATAGAACGCGCCCACAGCTGCGAACGTATGGGGCGTCGCCAGACATACCAGCTCGTCCACCTCTGCGCGTAGCAGCTCGGCCGTTTGAGGTGGCGCGACCGGAACCGCCAGCACGATCTGCTTCACTTGTGTCCGGCGCAGCGATCGAATACCGGCCCGGACCGTCGCCCCCGTAGCGATGCCGTCATCGACGACGATCACCGTCCGCTGGCTCGTTTCGATTGCGGATCGTCCGCCGCGATAGAGCGCTTGGCAGCGCTTGACTTCATCCAATTGTGCTGCTGTTTCCCTTTGGAGGTACTCATCGCTTACACCGACCTGCGCGATCACCCGGTCGTTGAGGATGCGCTGCGGTTGGTTGCCGTTAGTCACAGCGCCGATGGCCAGCTCCGGCTGATGGGGCGCGCCGAGCTTGCGCACGACCAGAACGTCCAGCGGCGCGCCCAGCGCTAAGGCCACCTCCGCCGCCACCACCACCCCGCCTCGGGGCAGACCCAGCACCACCGGGCGCTCATCGATCAGGTGCAACAGCCTTTTCCCAAGCTGCCGCCCCGCTTGTTGGCGATTCTCAAACATGGGCCCACCCCTGCGCTATGCGGAATATCCTACCGCATGGCACCGGACCATCGAGCGCGGGGGGTGCGATCAAAGAAGCCCACAGGCTCGAGCCTGTGGGCTTCTTTTGGGTGCTTGTGGGGGTAGCTGAGACCTGTGCCTACACGGCGAAGCTCGACCCGCAGCCGCAGGTGCTCGACGCGTTGGGGTTGCTGAACACGAACCCCCGGCCCATGAGCTCGTCCTTGAAGTCGATCACCGTGCCGTTGAGATACAAGTAACTCTTGGGATCGCAGATGATCCGGACGGCGAACCTGCCATTCCCCTTCGCGGCCGGCGGGTCCTTTTCATCCTTAGCGTCATCATGCTCGGCCCCGACGAGCGCGAATTCGTACTCCCATATCTCGTCGCTGTCGCGCTGGTTCTCGGTCAGGTCCAGCAGATAGCTGAAGCCGGAGCACCCCCCGCCCTTGACGCCCACCCGCAGGTGCGTCTTCTGCGGATCGAGATCCTGCTGCTTGATAATCGACGCGACTTCGCGGGCGGCGGACTCTGTTACGGTTACGGCCATGCAATTGACTCCAGAGAAATGACTGATCCGGTTATTCTAGTCGGTCAGAACGGATTTGGCGCTGAGCCGCAGCGGACCATCGGCCAGGCAAATCCGCCCGGCACGGCCGATTGACCGATCTGCGGCGCCACGCGAGGCTAGAACCGTGCAATTGATCCGAGATCCAGCCCAAATGGCCGCGTTTGCCGGTGCGGCCTTCGTGCCCACGATGGGGGCGCTGCACCAAGGTCACCTCGCCCTCATGGAACGGGCGAAACAGCTTGCCGATCGCCTCATTATCAGCATCTTCGTCAATCCGACTCAGTTCGAGCCGGATGAGGACTACAGCCGATACTCCCGGACGCTCGACGCTGATCTTCAAGCGGCAAAAGACGTCGGCGTGGATGTCGCGTTCGTGCCTGATGTCCAGACGATGTATCCAGCCGAACAGGAGATTCCAGTTCCGCCGCTGCCGGACGTCGCCACTGCGCCGCGGCTGGAAGATGCGCATCGACCGAACCACTTTGCAGGCGTATGCCAGGTTATGGCGAGGCTCTTGGACCTCGTCAAGCCCTCGGTCGCCGTGTTTGGTGAAAAGGACTATCAGCAACTGCTCGTCATACAGGCGATGGTTCAAAAGCAGGCCGACCGTTGGCCGGGGCTTCGAATCGAATCCCACCCGACCGTTCGCGAACCCGACGGTCTGGCCATGAGCACCCGCAACGCGAATCTGAGCCCGGACGATCGGCGCGTGGCGTGTGAGATCTATCATCGACTTTGCTGGGCCCAACATGCCGAGCTGCCCGGCGGGGTGAGTATGACCGAAGCGGAGCACATCATGGCTGAGCTGATGCGATACGTCGGCTTCGAGGTTGACTATGCCGTGATCCGCGATGCGAAGACGCTTATGCCGCTGAAGACGTTCGATCGGCCGGCGCGAGCGCTGGCGGCGGTTCGCCTGGGCGAGGTTCGCCTGATCGACAATATCCCTGTCTCGCCGAAATGAGCCGCCGTCGATCCCTTTGATTGCGGACTACAATGAGCCGGCTTTAGGTTCTGTCTGACGAAAAGTGGGACGGGCATCTTGCCCGTCTGTAGGAGTGAAGACGACGGGCTGGAAGCCCGTCCCACCAAGAATAAAGAGCACTCTTTTGATCCATCAGACAGAACCTCGTAGAAGGAACGCCCCCATGCCCACATTGACCGCTGCTGCGACCGACACGCTGAAGTCCTACAACCCCGCCACGGGCGAACTTGTGGGCGAAGTGCCCGCGACGCCGATCGGCGAGATCGACCGGATCGTTGACCGGGCACGTGCGGCGCAACCGGCGTGGCGAGCGCTGGGTGCTCAGAAGCGCGCCGCGATCATCGCACCGGCGGGGGCGCAGCTCGTCGCTCGGGCTGATGAGCTGGGCTTGGTGCTCACGCGCGAGATGGGTAAGCCACTTCCCGAGGCCGTCGGCGAAATCAAGCATTGCGGCGAGAATCTCGACAAGATGTTGCGTGAGATCACCGAAGCCCTCGAGCCC
>JADFNO010000152.1 GCA_022563315.1 Planctomycetota bacterium
GCTTATCAAGGTTGCCGGCAACCAGTTCCGCGGTGACCATGACATCGCCAGCCTGCACCGGGACAGACAAGGCGAAGTACGGCGCCAGCAGGATGATGGACCAGGCCAGTGAACGCTTGGCGTGCATCTTCTTGATCTCCCTATGTGTGAGGACCCTCCGACATGTTCGTGATGGTATGATCGGCGTGGCGGTAGTGCAAGGTTGGTTCCCCTCGGCGGGTCAAGCCCGCCGGCGAAACACGGCGTTGGAGGTCTTCGCGAATCTCAAATGCCGAATGCCTTCTCCTTCCCTCTTGATGCCTCTATGCCTTCTTTCTGATGTCGAAGCGTAGCGAAGATCCCGATTCCATCGGGGCCATCTTCAGGGACACGGCCCCCAGTTGCCCAGCAAGATGAGCAGATCCTTCACGCCAACGTCGCTGCTCTCGTCGAAGTCGGCGGGGCAATCTCCCTTCTTCGGGCACGGCCCCCAGGTACCCAGCAAGAAGAGCAGATCCTTCACGCCAACGTCGCCGCTGTCGTCAGTATCCCACGGGCAAGCGGCCGGGGTGGACCGCTCGTAGGAGAAGCCGCCTCCATTGGCACAGCAAGTCCAGCTCAGGAACGTGATGTCGATGTAGATGTCTTGGGAGATCAAGTGGACGACTGCTTCCTGGCCGACCGTCGCGGGCGGGTTGAACTCGGCCCATTGAACCCAGGTTTGGAACGTCAGGTCCGGCCAATCAGCCGCGGATCCGAACGCCCATTCCGTGTCGGCCGGGCTATTGCCCGAATAGCCGCTCTCCGTGGCGATGTTATAGATGCCCTGCGAGTTCTTGCGCGTAATCCACACGATGTCCGTTATTCGGTCCTGGTTCTTCTCTAGAGTCCAGTCCACCCCGTTGGCCCTGGTGAAGATGATCGGCGGACCATCCCAGACCGTCTGGCTCCTGGCGATCGGACACAGGGCCAACACGACCGAGGCAAGGAGCAATCGGGCGGCAAGTTGCGTTCGGGCGGCCCGGGTGTGCTTCCGCGGCATTGGGGGATAGCGCCACGCGCGTCCAGACGCCAAAAGGGCCGCTCGGACCTTACAAAGTACCTTCCGTTTCACTCTCTTCACCTCCTTCCGACACGCCGTGGCCGCAGGGCGTCCCCCGTGCGACCGAGCAAGAACAGTGTACCAGACGCAGGCTGTGTCCAACCGGCATTTTTTGAGAAATCAGGCCCGATGCCAGCCGTGGCACGACCCCGACAGCCTGGGCCAGCCTTCAAGCCGAGCTGGTCCTGCACTTCGCTGAGATCGGCCAGGGCGACTGCACGCTCATCGAGTGCCCTGCGACCGGGGAGCCGTGGGATGCGGATGGCAACGGTGTGGTGAAGCCGGGCGAAAGCTTAGATTCGTCGTAAGAATCCGGCAAGTGCGGGGGATGAACGGGCCGGCGAGATCGTACTATCCAACGACGGAGCCATGCTTCAATGGTGGAGGATGCCCCGGTTTCGCGTTAACGGCTTAATGAGCGTTGAACGGCTCACCAAGGAGAATACTCCGAATGAGAATCCGAAACTCGTCCCTTGGGAAATGTCGACGACTGCTCGAAATAATGGGTGCGCGGCCACCGTTTGAGTTTGACCGGCTTTACACACTCCTCAGGAGAACCCACACGATGCGAAGTAGTCACGTACTTGTCGCCGTCGTAGCTCTTACGATTTCACTCGGCAGCTGGAGCTACGCACAGAATGAGACGCCGGAGGGCGTCACGTCCCGCCAGCCCCAGCAAGAACGCCCCAATCGTCCCGGTCGCGGTCAAGTCGATCCGAGCACCGACGAGGTTCTGCAAACGATCCGGGCGGCCGTGCAGCCGACCGATGAACAAATGGAGCAGATCGTTGCCCGCTATCGGCAGCTTCGCCGCGACCAGCGCAGCGCAATGCGCGAGATGAGGGGCGAACTGCGGCGCAGCGGTCAGCGACCCCGCGATCGTGACGGCCAGCAAGGTCGCAACCGCCAGAGTCGTCGCGGGATGATGGAGAAAATGCGAGCCGTGTTGGAACCGATCAACGCTCAGTTTCTCGCCGACGCTCGCGCCATGTTGGACGCTTCACGACAGGAAGCGTGGGACGGCTGCGCCGCCGGGTTGGATTTGACGCCGCAGCGAGGGCGGGGCGGCCGCGGGGGCCTTGATCCCGCCACGGGACCCAACGTCGGCGACGAAGCTCCCGATTTTGAGTTGACGGATCTCGATGAGAAAAAGCTAAGCCTCAGTTCGCTGCGCGGCAAGCCGGTGGTGATCGAGTTCGGCAGCTATACCTGTCCGGTCTTTCGGCGAAAAGTTGACGACCTGGCGGACCTTCGATCCGAATACGGCGACGATGTGCAATGGATCATGATCTATACCCTCGAAGCGCATCCCACGGACGGTCGGGTCGCCCCAATCAACACCCGGGCCGGCATTGAGATTCCGCAGCACACCTCGTTTCAAAAGCGATTGGAATGCGCGAGGCTGTGCAAGGAAAAGCTCGACCTCAAACTGCATGTGCTTGTCGACGGCTACGAGAATAAGGTGACAGACGCCTATGGCGGCCAACCGAACCGAGGCTACGTTCTCGATGCCGAGGGAAAGGTTGTCTCCAAGCAGGTGTGGATCGAGGTTGGGGCCACCCGCAAAGCGCTGGACGCGATCCTGCAGCAGGGCAAGGATTCCGACAAGCCGACGCCTACAACAAAGCCCTCGTAGCGCACAGCTACCGTGCTCGCGCCTTCCGCGGCTCGATGCGACGGCGGCCCGCTGCGAACATCACTCGTCGCTTGAGGCGGCGACGATCGTGATTGGCAGGATGCTGCGCGTCGGCGCCAGACACACCTTATCCGTACACACCTGATACGTGACCATGAGCTTCGGCTGGCCTTGCACCGGCCCGGACTGCGTGATCCGCACGGGCAACGTCACCCGACCACTGTGTACGCGGAGTTCACGGTCGCCCAGCGGGCCGCGGTACGACTCACCGGCCGGATAGTTCACCTCCACCTCCAGCCCCTGGCCAATCACCTGCACGGTCAACCCAATGAGCTGAGCTATTCCAGGATCATGCGCGTTCACATGGTAGCCGTCGCTGATCTGAAGCGTCACTTCCACGTTACCTGGTTCGGTGGGCGCGACGCGCACGGTATTCGTGCTCGTCGTGATCGTAACTGGATCGGGCGGCGCCGCGGTACGCTGTGATTGGCCCGGAAGGTAGGCAGGATACGCCTCAGCGAAGCGATTGAGCGCCAACACAGCGATCGAACTACCGGTCGGCTGGGTCTTGATCTTGCGGCTTAGGAACTTCAGTGTGGCCGCGGCCTCGTTGAGATATCGTGGATCGTCTGTGAGTTCATAGAGATCAAGGAGATTATGAATCATGACGGAGTTGCCGCTCGGTACCACGCCGTCGCGCGTGGACTTCGTACGAACGAACAGATCCGCTTGGCCCTGGAGCGTGTCGAAGAAGCCGCCGGATGACTCATCCCAGAAACGGCCTCGCGCCGCTTCGGCCAGTTCGATCGCATTTTGCACCAATTGATCGTCGCCCGTCGCCCGATGCAATGCCAATAGTCCACGAATGAAGAACGAATAGTCCTCAAGAAGACCGTCTATCCTCGCCGTGCCTGACCGGTACGTGCGCAGTAGTCCGCCGTCGGAGGTACGCATATTCGTGAGGATGAACCGAACCGCATTGTTGGCCGCCTCGAGATATCGCGGATCATCAAGCACCCGCCCGCCGTCGGCCAGACCGGCGATCATCAATCCGTTCCATGCTGCAAGCGTCTTGTCGTCGGTGATCGGCTGCACACGTGTGTTGCGCGAGGTCAGCATCGCCCGTTGAACCTTCTTGAGACGCTCCTCGAAGTCGGGCAGCGACATGCCTAGCGACCGCGCCTGGTCGATGGGTTTGGTTGACAGGTACAACACATTCTTGCGACCGTCCTCGCGATGGTGCGGATCCTGGAAGTTCGGACCGCGATCAAGGCCGTAGACCGCCAGGGCAAAGTCGGTATCGTCGCCGAGTCCGGCCTCGTACAGCGCCGCCCGGAGTTGATCCTTCGTCCAGACGTAGCTGCTGCCTTCGCGCTCGTTGGCTTCTGCGTCCTGAGCGCTGTACAGTCGGCCTTGCGGGCTCGTCATCTCGCGCAGAACATAGTCCAGGGTTTGGCGCAGAACCTCGGCGTAAAAGGGGTCGCCGGTACGCTTATACGCCTCGGCATAGACGGACGCCAACTGCCCGTTGTCGTAGAGCATCTTCTCGAAGTGCGGCACGAGCCAGCGGGCGTCGGTGCTGTAGCGATGAAAGCCGCCGCCGATCTGGTCGTATATCCCGCCCATCGCCATGCGGTTCAACGTATACAGCAGGGCCTGGCGCATCGAGGGGTCGTCCCAGCCCGCATAGATCAGGAATTGAAGATTGGGCGGGATCGGGAACTTGGGTGCTCCGCGACGAAAACCGCCGTTCGCTTGGTCGAACCCGGAGAGGAATCTGGCGACGGCGTTGTCCACGTCGCGGCCGTCAATCGACTGTGGCCGCGATAACGACCCGAGCCGCCGGGTCACGTTGAGCGCGGTCTGATCGGCCTTTTGCAAAAGCTGTGAACGTTGGCTGGTCCATTGGCCCGCGATCTGTTGAAGGAGCGCGAGGAAGCGCTGCTTCGGAAAGTAGGTGCCGCCGTAGAATGGTTTGAGCGACTGCGGTTCGAGGAACACTGACATCGGCCAGCCGCCTCGCCCCGCCAGTGTCTGCACCGCCGCCATGTAGATGTCGTCCACATTCGGCCGCTCTTCGCGATCGACCTTGATCGCAATGAAGTGTTGGTTCATGTACGCGGCGACCTGCTCATCTTCGAAGCTCTCGCGCTCCATGACGTGACACCAGTAGCACGTGGAGTAGCCGATGCTCATGAAGATCGGCTTGTCCTCGCGTCGCGCAGCTTCGAATGCTTCAGGCCCCCACGAATACCAGTTCACCGGGTTATGCGCGTGCTGGAGAAGGTAGGGGCTGGTTTGGTTGATCAGTCGATTGGTGTACTCGTGCTCGCCGCTGGTCGCGTCAACGAGGTTTGGCACATGCCCGGGTATCAACCGCAGGTCCAACGATCCGTCCGTCAGTTCCGCCTGCTTTTGCGCCGACTCGAGCGATCCGTCCGCGACGGGCCCGCCCGCCACCTGTGCATCATCCTCTTGCTGATCGCCCCCGCATCCCGAAAGAGAAATCAAAGCCGACGCCCCAATCAGGACGGAGGCCCTGGCGAGCGTGGTTTGGAGTTGGTACGTCATCGTATCATCCCTATGAACGTGGACTGCATCAATGCTCGCAGCTTGTGCTCAGCGACTGGCGAGGGTCGGTGCATACCCCATCGTGTCGATCAGGCGCAAGGCGGCCATCGCCGTCCGGCCGACCTTGCTTTGCGGCTCGTTGTCGACGACCTGCTGGAGCGCAGCGGTGCCGGCTTCGCCGTGGGCGAGCAGCCCGGCCGCCACCACCATGCGCTCGTTGCGGCTGATCTGTGGACGGCGCAGTGCATCGAGCAGTGCGGGGACTGCCCGCGCATCGTGAAGTCTTGCCAGCGCGCGCACCGCCCAGGTTTCCAGACGGCCTCCGCGACCCGACGTCTGCAGCCGCGCGACGAGGAGAGGGACGGGGTCAGCCCGTTGCATGAGTTCAATTCGCTCAACCGCGCGCCGGGCAATATCCAGTTCGGTCTCGTCGCGCGGTGACGTAGCGACGGACCGAAGAAACTCCAGCGCGGACGGATCGCCGATCCTGCCCAGCGCTTCTATCGCCATGCGGCGAGAAGAGTCTGACCGGCCCAGATCGATCAACGCATCGACCGAGCTCGGCGACGCGATCTCACTCAGGGCGAGCGTAGCACAGGCCCGGAGGTCGAGACTACGAGGTTGCTTCGCCGCCGCGACCAACGTCCCAACCCATCGCTCGTCACCCAATTGTCCCAAGCTGTTGGCGAGTTGGCAGGGACGCAAAGTCCCCGCGTCCGCCATCGCCGCCGCGATTTGTGGACCCGCGTCCCGCACGCCGCGCGACGCCAGCCAATCAGCCGCCCGGACACGCTCCTCGCCATCTCGGCTACGGAGCAAGGCGATATGTTGGTCGATCTCTTCCGCGCTCACCCCAACCGACAAGCCGTCAGTCGTGAGACCCCACGATACCAGCGTCGCTGCGATACGGACGCTCGTATCCGGGGCCGCGCGCTTGGTGGCGATAAACTGCCCAAGGGACATGGCCAAGCAGAACGCTGCCACCAGTCCGAAGAGACCCCAAAGGCCGTTACGCTGTCTATCTGGGCGCTTCTGGTTCAACGAAGACTCCAGTTAGGGTTCACTCTAACCAACTCAGACAGAATCGCCATATTTGAGTATCTATTCAAGTATTTCCACAGGAAGTCGGGTCCCCTCAACACGAGAAAAAGGCGCCCCTGCCAGGTGTGTCTCAAGCGCGCTTGGAAGCAAAGAATGCTCAAGATTTCGCTATCCGTGGGGCGAGGACGGCTCGTCGAATGGAGTTTGTGTCCCGTTATCGCTGCGCTTCAACTGTCATCCGGGCGCAGCGTTTTCTCTCGCAGCGCGTCGGGGAGCTTGCGGAGTGCGGCGAACTCGCGGAAGGCGGTGGTGGCCTTGCGGGCCGGGGTGCCGAACCACTGCTCGCCGGGCGGGATGTCGTGCATCAGGCCGGAGCTGCCGGCGAGCTGCGCGCCCGCGCCGACTTTGCAATGCTCCTTGATCACGGCGTGGCCGCCGATCTGCGCGCCGTCCTCGATTACCACGGACCCGCCGAGGGCGGCCATGCCGGCGATAATCACGCAGCGGCCGATGCGGCAGTTGTGGCCGATCTGGCAGAGGTTGTCGATCTTCGTGCCGTCACCGATTACCGTCTGGGAAAACTTGCCGCGATCGACACAGGTGCCGGAGCCGAGTTCGACGGCCCGGCCGAGGCGAACCGTGCCGATGTGGGGGATCTTGACGAGCGACATTCCGTCGGGCGCGGGGCGATAGCCGAAGCCGTCGGAGCCGATGACGACGTTGGGGTGGAGGATGCAGTCGTCGCCGATCTCGCACCGCTCCCGGATTACCACGCCGGGCCAGAGTGTGCAACCGGCTCCGATGGTCGAGTCGTCGAGGATGGTCACGTTCGGGTGGATGATCGAGCCGGCCCCGATCGAGACGCGCGGGCCGATCACACTGCCGGCGCCGATCGCTACGGAATCGCCGAGCACGGCATCGGTCGCGACCGTTGCTGTGGGATCGACGCCAGGGGCAGGCGTCGGCAGCGGGGGCGCGAACAATTCCAGAACCGCCGCCATCGCCAAATCAGGGTTCTCCACGCGGATGAGTGTGCGTCCTTCGCCCGGCTCGAGGTCGATATCGCGCTTCACGAGGGCGGCGCCGGCGTTGCAGCTTGGCCACGCCCGGGCAAATTCGGTGCTCACGATCAGGGTCATCTGCCCCACGCCGGCGCGATCGACGCTGTCCACGCCCCCGATCCGCAGGTCCGGCGAGCCGACGAGTTCGCCGCCCACGTGCTGGCAGATTTCGCCGGTGGTGTAGGTTGTGGTCGTGGGAACATTCATATCGAGATTCACCGGTCGCCGCCGCGCCCGCGACCTGCCGACTGGGGCGTGCGCGACGACGGACACGGCAGAATACCAGCATCACCGGCGGTGGGGGCCCCGCTACGCCCCGGTGATCGACGGGTCGGTGGCTTTCCGGGCCGTCAAAGCGGCCTACAACAGCAGCCGGCCGGACTTCATCAACATCCAGTCCGGCCGACGTCACTTCCGGCGCGGCCAAATCCGGCGCTCCGCGGATCCGCGCTCGCGACGGGCTACGCATCGTCGCTGGCTCCAATCAGACGTGGCCGATCTTCTTGAAGACGAGCGCAGCGGATTGCTGGTTCAACGTGGTGATGTGAACGCAATCGCTCGTGGTATTCTCCGCCTTCATGACGATGCACCGCTGTCCAGGCGGCTAACCCAAGCTGCACAACAAATCGTCAACAGTTAGTTCGATGCCGAAACCTTCGCCAAGTCCCTCGACGACATCTACCGCCAAACCTTCCGCGGCCAGCGCGTGATTACAAAGGCGGAATCAGCCTGTCCGCCGGCCCAAACCGCCGGAAGAATCACAGCACCCGTCACCCATCATTAATCGATGTGCAGTGGTTCGAGTAGGTCGTGGGATGCTGACGACACAGCGGGGCAAAGCATTCAAGGGTCGGGAATCAAAACTCAGGCGATTCCAACGATCGTGGACTTGAAAATAGCTGACTGGCCGGGGTTTTCATCGAGCCTACCATGTCGTGATCGATCAACGAAGACGGAGGGTGCGTCAATAGGCGACTCGTCCGCAGAGTTCTCAAACCCGGGGTGGGCTAATCATGAGGCTGGGACGCACAAGACCGACCGGCTGGCTATGGTTTCTGGCAAGCTATTTTGGATTCTGGGCTGTATCGTTCGGTATCTTGTGGCTATTCAAGATTACCGGTTGGGCACAGTCCCATCCATCATGCGCACCACACGACGCTAGGATGATCGCATTGGTGTTGGTCTTGGCAGTGGCCCTTCTCTGCTACGCGCTTTCCACGCGTGCGGAGCGGAGAGTACGGGCTGGTCATTGCCCAAACTGTAACTACGACCTGCGCGGTGACTTTTCCGCTGGTTGTTCCGAGTGCGGTTGGCAAAGGGAAAGTTCTGATGAGCCAAAGGGCTAATTACCAGAAAACTGGTAGTCAGCACCCGCGGGGCGGCCCGCACGGTGACCGTGGCAATGGTGAAGGCGGCGGGGTGAGAGGGCGTCAAATGGTGCGTGGATGGTCGATTTGACAGCACGGAAGCTATCTGTTACGATTCTACCTGAGCGGGGAGTACCCGCTCAATCGGTCCTGGTCGGACCCTAAGTTTCTGATGCCCCAGTACGGGCAAGAAAGCGAGTACGCTATGACTGAAGAATTGCGCACAGCAATCGAACGCATCCGGGAACTCTCACCCCAACTCAACGCTGCCACAGACGAGGCCAACCGGGTCATCCGGCAGGTCGAATCATTCCTCAATGAAGAGTGCAGTG
>JADFNO010000021.1 GCA_022563315.1 Planctomycetota bacterium
GCGCAGATCTATTCGACCCCGGTGAGCCGTTTGCGAATCTCAGGGTCACCCTTCCCGGTGGTACGCCTCTGCAGGCGGAGGATAAGCAGTCGTACGTGTGGCGGTTAGCGCCGTACGTGGACAACGCGTGGGATGTGTTCTACACCGAGTTGCGCGACGCGGGGCTGATGGCGCAACTCCACGCGGAATACAGCGGCGGGATTTACGGGCCATTCGGCAACAGTGTGACGGGCGGCATCAGCGAGCGACCAACGTACGGCCTGAACTCGATCTTCGTCGGCGGAGACTCGGTCCACGGCGGCACGAGCATTGCAGATCAGCATCCTTGGCAGGACAGCAACCCGGTCATCGCGGCGACGCGCTTCACGCAGGTCAAGAACCCGGCGCGGCTGATCGTCTTTAGCGCCGCGGCCAAGGCGGATGACAGCCTCTCCAGTCAGGTGTATGAGGATCAAGTGCTCGGGTTCTGCGAATTACGCGCGCCGTATCTGGTCAACCCTGGTGACCCGACCGACATTTCTAGTGTTTGGATGCAGCGGCAATGGCTGGTTGGCACCGGCGGCCTGGTGGAGAAGACTCCGCCGACGGGATTCTACAACGACCCGCCGGGGGCGGGCTTGCCGATTGTCCGCAGCGGCAACGATGTGATTCCAGTTGGGATGCTCGACGGCAGCGCTTCCCTGGAACAAGTGAGCAACCTCTCACGCGACATGCGCCGGTGGAGCCCCTTCGAGGTCGCTTTGCGAGAAACTGGCCCCTAACGACCCGACCCGCGGATATGCATCCGCGGCTATTAGCGCTGGTCATAGCCCCGCATGTATATGCGGGGGCGGGGGTCACTCAGCCGTGAGCAAGCCGTGCTCTTCGAGGTAAGTCAGCATCGCCCGCACTGAGTCCTCAACGCTGAGCTTGTCGGTGCGCAGGTGCAGCTCTGCCTTGTCGGGCGCTTCGTACGGATCGTCGATTCCGGTGAATCCCTTGATCTCGCCGGCACGAGCTTTCTTATAAAGTCCCTTGGGGTCGCGTTCCTCGGCCACGTCCAGCGGCGCATCGACGTAGACCTCGAAGAACGGAAGGCCGGCATCGTCGTGCAGCTTGCGCACGAGATCGCGATCAGCGCGATAGGGGCTGATGAAGCTGGTGATGGTGATGATCCCCGCCTCGGCGAAGAGCTTGGCCACCTCGCCGATGCGGCGAATGTTCTCAGCACGGTCCTCAGCGGAGAAGCCGAGGTTCTTGTTCAGGCCGTGGCGGACGTTGTCGCCGTCGAGTCGATAGGCGTGCTTGCCCTGTTGCAGGAGCACCTGCTCCAAGGCGACGGCGATGGTGCTTTTGCCCGAGGCGGAGAGACCCGTCATCCACAGCGTCACGCCCTTTTGTTGCATGTTCTTGTGGCGCTCGGCAGACGTGACTTCGCCTTCGTGCCAGGTGATGTTCGTTGCGACTTGCTCAGTCATGGCTGGTTCTTAGTAGTTCGTAGGTAGTTATTGGTACTTGGTAGGAAGTAGGTAGTTATTGGTAGTTGGTAGGAAGGATCATGCGCCGACGGGTTGTTCGGAGGTCGCCCATTTGATGAGCACGTCCGCCACTTCAGGCCGACTGAACTCCGGCGGGGGACGTTTGCCTTGGGCGAGCAGCTCGCGGACTTTGGTGCCGGAGAGAAACACCTTCTCATCGGGGCCATGCGGGCAGGTCTTGGCGCTGGTCATGCCTTCGCAGACGGTGCACCAAGCGGCGTGCTCGAACTTCAACGGCGTGATGCCGATCTCAGCCGGCGTGAAGTCGTCGAAGATCTTTTGTGCATCGTAGGTGCCGTAGTAATCCCCCACCCCTGCGTGATCGCGCCCGACAATAAAGTGCGAGCAGCCGTAGTTCTTTCGAATCATCGCGTGAAGAAGGGCCTCGCGCGGTCCGGCATAACGCATCGCGCCCGGCATCACCGACAACATCGTGCAATCGGCAACGTAGTAGTTGTCGATGAGCACCTGGTAGCACGCCATGCGAACGTCTGCTGGAATATCACCAGGTTTGGTCTCCCCCACCAGCGGATGGATGAGCACGCCGTCACAGATTTCCAATGCGCACTTGGTCAGATACTCGTGCGCGCGATGAACAGGATTGCGGGTTTGGAACGCCGTGATGGTCTTCCATCCCTTCGCGGCAAACGCCTCGCGCGTCTTGGCGGGCGGCAGACGAAACTCGGTGAACTGTTCGCCCGGCTCGACCTGGGGTGTCACGGTGATGACATGAATGGGACCCCCAACAAGCCAGGGCCCTTCGTCGAGCACGGCTCGGACGCCCGGATGGGCCTCGTCTTCAGTGCGAAAGACATTGGGGATTTCCAGCTTCTTGTCGTGTGGGTAGATTTCTCGGACGTCGATGACCGCTAAGAGCGTGCCGTCGCCGTGGAACAGCGCAGCCTGCCCACCTTCGCTGAGGCTGGCCTTTGTCGCGTCATCAACGGCGAGCGTGATGGGGATGGGCCAGACCGTGCCATTGGCCAGCCGAGCCTCCCGGCAGATCGACTCGAAGTCGGCCTTGCCCACGAACCCTTCCAGGGGGCTGAACGCACCCGTGGCGATCATCTCCAGATCGCACGCCTGCTTCGTCGTGAGTGTGATTTTGGGTAAGCCCGACGCTGCGGACGTGAGTTCCCGCGCGCGATCGGCGTCAGCGAAACGATTGACCAACGTTCCCCCGTGCGGGGGGATTAGGGATGAAGCGGCCATGAAGACTCCTCTCCCCTTTCCGTGGGAGCGACTCGGAAACAAGGGGAGCCGATGGTAGCCGGTTGCGGTAGCCGGGGCAATAGTAATCCTTGATCGCGCACCCCGCCGATCCTCCTGTTTCATCGTCAGGATTCAGCCCCAGGGAAGCGCGTGGTGGCACAGCCTGTTCTAGCGGAGCTGTCTTACTAGCGATGTCCGTAACCAGACGGATGCTTGGCACGTCCGCTAATCCGCCCCCCGCCGGGGCGGCAGTTCTACACCTAACTCTACGACGTAGCGATCGATCTGGTTCTTACGGAGTACTTCGAATCAGGCGCTATTGTTCGTCTTCCCAAGCGCTCTGAGAGACCTCGAAATAGAGGCCAAGGGCTGGTAACGTGTCGACAGTACCTGAGCCATGACTTACGCTACATAAGCCGGACAGCGGTCAACCTACATCGTTCTTCTCCGACGTCTCTGCGGACGATCAGCCGTTTGGCAGATCGAACGAAGGCTGTCAGGTGCGACGTGATTTGGCGGACGGCCGGATCGATGGGCCAAGCGGATGCAAGCGATCGAGAACACGCGCATACACCTGTTTATTCTCTGCCCGCCGTTTTGCGGCTCCACGCTGCTGTGGAAGCTAATTTCTACGTCGCGCAATGTGTCGGCGCTTCCGGACGAGGGCCAGTTCCTACCCGAAGCCAGGCCCCTCATGCGAGGCGACTCGGTCAACCCGGACAAGCGCATCCCGTGGAGCGCGGTTGAAATAATCTGGCGTCGATATTGGGACCTCTCCAAGCCCATCCTGCTTGAAAAAAGTCCACCGAACGTTATGCGCGCCGATCAGATTGAGGCGCACTTCGAGAACGCAGCGTTCATCGCCATGATGCGCGATCCGTATGCTTTCTGTGAAGGGCATCACCGGAGACTCGGCAAGGGCGTAAAGTTCGCAGCAGACCGCTGGTGTCAATTCGCACAAATGCAGCGGCGCAACATCCAAGAGCGCGCGCGGATTCTCTATTTCACCTACGAAGAGTTGACGGAAGATACATGTGGCGTCGCGCAACAAATCACCGACTTTCTACCGGAACTCAAAAGCATCGACATTGACCGAACGTTCAAGCTCAAGTCGATCAAGGGACGGCGAGCGAGGCCGATTGCTAACCTGAACGAATCAAAAATCAAGCACTTGAGCCGCCGCGAGATTCACACCATCAGCACAATCTTGGATTCGCACGAAGAATTGGTCAACTCCTTCGGGTATGAGATTCTCTCGGCAGACGCTGTCCAGATTCCGACGACGTTGCACCGGAGGGTCACCTGGGCAGCATCCCGTTCGCGACGTTGGGTTGACCGGTCACTGCGGCGCCTCGCGATCGCACTTGGCGCGAAGCGCCGATCGGTGCGGGGCGAGCCGACGGATCGTTCGCAGCGCCCCCACGATGGCCCGTAAGGCGCCGCGGCTGCGCTGAGCCACGCGTCTGAAACGTTGAGCCGAGGCCGCGCCGGCTCGATGCGGTCCTGTTCGAGCGCGACCCGCCGGGGCTAGAATGGGCTCCAGGCGAGCAGACATTGGGGCGATCAAAGCTCGTATACCCCCAAAGGCCGGCGCTGCCGATGCCAGCGACGCCGGGCGAATACAGAAAAGATCGACGGCGTGAACCTCAAACTCTCTCTGATTACGGCTTCCCACCACGTCACGTGGTTCCTGGGCACGCGGTTTCCCGAGACGATTCCGCTGGTGTTCGTGGTGGGTTATCCCAAGAGCGGGACCACGTGGGCGTGTAAAGTTGTGGCCGATTATCTCCAGTTGCCCTGGCCCAGGCTTTCGCTGCTGCCCGTGGGGTGCCCGGCGGTGGTGCACGGCCACGAGCGCGTCTGGAAGCGGTATCGCAAGGGCGTGTACGTGGTCCGTGACGGGCGCGACGCGCTGGTTTCGCAATACTTCTTCATGACTCGCCATCTTCCGGAGGGCGATCATCCTCGGCTCACCGCTCGTCAGCGACGAGTGTTTCCCGGACTCGTCAACAAGAACAATGCTCGGGCGAACATGGCCGGATTCATTCAGCGTCAAATGGTCTCGCCGCACTCCGCGCGCGCCAATTGGGGCGATCACGTTCGTTCATTCTTCGAGGTGGACAACCCCAACGTCGTGCTCCTTCGCTATGAAGATCTGCTGACCGACGGATCGACAGCGCTGGCCGAGGCGATGTCGCAACTGACCGGCGACGAGCCGAACGTGGCGCGTGCGGCCGAGTCGCTCAAGCGGTATTCGTTCCGTCGGCAGTCCGGACGTGATCCCGGGCAGGAGGTCCGCAGCGCTTTCTTGCGCAAAGGGCAGGCTGGGGATTGGAAGAACCATTTCACGCGCGAAACCGCTGAGATCTTCGATCACTACTGCGGAGACACGCTGATCGCGGCTGGATACGAAAACGATCACACCTGGGTCGAATCGGTCGGCGCCGACGGCCAGGCCGTTGCCCACGCGACGACGGCGGCTTCGGAGGCCGGGGCGTGAGACTCCCGGACTTTCTCATCATCGGGGCCATGAAGGCGGGAACCACATCGCTGTATCGCGACCTGCTGGCCAACTCTGCGGTGTTTATGCCCATCGACAAGGAGCCGTGGAACCTCGCAGGCGACGACGTCTGCCAACCCCAGGGACTTCGGCAGTACGCGAAACTCTTTGAGAAAGCAAAGGCGCATCAAGTCTGTGGGGAGGCCTCCACCGTCTACAGTCAACTGCCTGATATCACCGGCGTGCCCCGGCGGGCCCGAGAGGTGCTGGGCGATCGGTTGATGGTGATCTACCTGGTGCGGGAGCCGGTGTCGCGCATCGTCAGCCACCACCACCACCTGTGGTTATCAGGCGTCGTCGCCTGCGGCATCGACGATGCGGTGCGCCAGTACCCGAGGCTGATCAACTACAGCCGATACGCGATGCAGATCGAACCGTGGCGGGAGGTGCTGGGCCCGCAGCAGGTCTTGATCGTGCAATTCGAAACGTACATCAATGATCGCCGCGGCACGGTCGCGTCGGTGAGCCGATTCCTCGGCATCGAGCCGCAATGTGAACAGATTCGCGCTGAGACGGCGTATAACAAGAGCGAGGGCAAACCTGTGCCCAAAGGTCCGGTGGCGAACTTGCGGCACCGCTGGCTGTACCGCACCATCGTGCGGCCTCTGCTTCCCTTGTCGGCCCGGGAAAAGCTTCGATCCACCCTGCTGCCCAAGGCTCAAGATCGGCCCGATCCGCCATCTATCGAAACGGTGCGGTACATCATCGAGCAGGTCCGTGACGATGCCGAACTACTGCGCGCCATCATGAGCAGTGACGAGCCGCTATGGGATTTCCAGGACGTTCTGCGGCGCTACGAAGTCATGCAAACATCGCAACGCTAGACTTCCAGGAGCTTGATCAGTCTCGGCAGCACCACCGACTCATCATACTTTTCCGTCAAATACTCCACCAGCTTCTCTGCCGGGACCGGCACGAGTTTGCCGGTCAGAAAATCATCGACCTTCTGCTGCAAAGCGAGAACGTTCCCAGCCGGCACAATAAAGTCGGGCAGGATCGGCTGCATGGTCTCCGGAAGCGCACAGGAATCGGTGCTCAAGACCGGGCACCCAAATGCAAACGCTTCCAACGTAATGAGACCGAAACATTCTAACGCCACGGTCGGCAACACGAAGAGATCGGCCGCCTCATACGACAGCGCTAACGCTTCATCGGAAATCCGGCCGGTAAACCGCACGCAGCCATCACCGCCGAGCTCTCTCGCCATCGCTTCGAAGGAAGTCCGAAGCGGTCCATCGCCGGCCAGCACGAAGATGCACCGCCCCTCAGCCGCCAGGGGGGTGATGGCCTGAATGGCAATATCAAGCCCATACCGCGACGCATGGCGACGAACCGTAAACAGGATCTTTTCATTCTCGGGCCAGCCGAGCCGCCGCCGTGCTTCTACCTTCGTGTGTACTCGTTTCAGATCCGGGCGACGCCAATGCGGAACAACCGTGACCCGATCGCCCAAGCCATGAAAATGGTCCACCTGCCGGCGCGTAAACTCTGATAGCGTTTGGATGCCGGCGCACTTGTTCAGCAGATCGCCTTCAATCCGTTTGAGTCGCCCCAGGCCAAAGGCCAATTTGATGCGACCGGGAATCCCTTGATTCGCCCAGTTGATCTTTTGCTCCAGCACCATTGGCGAGTGCATGGTGTAGATATAACGGGGGCCATCACCCAACGCCCGCATCACACCGACGCCGGTAAAGGGCGCGTGGATGTGAACCACGTCCCAAGTCTCATGACCGAGCCATTTGCGTGTGGCCTGAGCTGCAGCCTGAATGGCTCGCTCAGCCCGTCTGGGATGCCAGCTGGCAAGGGAAGGACGATCGTACCGCAAGATGCGCACGCCATGCGATTCTGAAAGGGAGCCTGGACCATCTCCAGCGCTCTGTCGAGTGCAGACGATGGTCACAGCGTGTCCGCGATCGCGCATCGCCAACGCAGTATCCCACGCGACACGCTCCGCCCCGCCTGGTTGGTCAAGAAAGCACGAGCCGGCCGAAAGATAGTTCATCTCTCACCTCGGAGACGCCTCGCCGCACGAACCCGTCGCAACTGGGTCCCGATTCGCCAGCAGTCCCACCCGTGCGAGGCGCCGCTCGCACCGGACGGTCGCGACGAACAGGGTGCCGCGAGATCACCGACCAAGTTGTACCCGAGTTCCCCCGACGGCGAGACGGTCGCGCAAACGCCTGGAAGCTCGGTCTCGCTCTCTTGTGACACTTTTACTACAAACGGTGCGGATATCAATTGGAAAACGTGGAGAAAACGGACCCCGGTGGGTGGACCAGGGCCCGGGGGCTAACTCGCTCGTGGGGTCCGGTTCGCCCGCCGGCGTCAGGCCTTCCTACCGGCAACCGTCCCAGAATCGAGCGCGGTCGGAGTACCGGGCGCATCCAAGGGCCAGAAGTCGGCGGGCTTGCCGTAGAACTCGAGGAACCGTCGAACGTCGTCACCGATACGATCGACGACCCACTGGCGGGTCTGCTCGTCCCACCGCGGTCGCTGCTGAATCGGCTTCGTGAATCTCCGCTTGAAGGCGCGCCGCAACGCTCTGGGGATCAGGGCGTCGCGCAACCGATCGTAGCCCGGTAGCCGCCGCAACGCGTTCAAGACGATCCGATCCTCGTGCTTGTCATCCCAGACATTGCGCGGCCTATCTGTGTCTTGCACCTGCGCCTGTGGTTTCACCTCGAGGAACTCGAAACACTTGCTGAGTACGGCGTGCGGGTCGGACTTGAAGTCATCGAAGAACAGCACGAGTATACGTTCATCGGGGATATACCGGCGATAGGCATTGATCTGGGTCCAGTACAGGCTCGAGTCAATCAGCGGCGGCCAGGTATACAGTGCCCGGGAGAACGACGCCGGGATCTTATGTCCCTGGTACCTCCATTGAATCCACTGCGACTCCAGGCGCTCCAGCGGGCTCCGCGTGATGTAGATGATCCGCGCATCCGGAGCATAATCGACGAGCCGCTTGAGAGCGTCGGGGTAGACACCGGTTTGCGAGTACGTGGTGCTTCCGTCGCCGATGGCCTTGTGACCTGTGGCCGATTCAAACAGCGAGGCGTACCAGCCATAACCGCGCTTGAACTTCTTCGGTATGGTGAAGAACTGCGGCTCTTTCGGATCGCAGATGAACACGTCAGGATGAGCGCCCAGCAGCTCGCAAACGCTTGTCGTTCCCGCCTTGGGGGCGCCGATGAGGAAGAAATTCGGCTTGACAATCGTACCTCGCATACTGCCTCCTGCTTCCACCTACGCATGTTGAACCGCGGACTCCCTATCAGTTGTCGGCCGAAGAATCCCGGAGTTCGCGTATTCGTAATCTTATTAGGCCTTGAAACGGAAGCAAGCGTCCACGACCCTCAAGCCGCGCCTTGAACTGAATCGTCATCGGGAGGCTCGTCCCCGTCGTCAATGTAGAGCAACCCCGGGGTGTCGGGCGTTTGCGGCAAATCCTGTGCACCGCGGCGCGACCCTGCTCGCTCGGTTTGATAATAGCCGAAATTGTCCAGGTGTTGCGACCAGCGATCCGCCCGGCTTACGCAAGCCACCTCGACAAGTCACGCTGAAGCAGGTTCTGGAGTTTGAGAATATCTTCGCGAAAGTCCTCAATCAGCGATTGGCGCAGTTCCGGCTGGAATTCAGGCCTTTCCAAGTTACGCATTCGAAGTCGATTCTTGAATCGACGAGCGATACCACGGACCCGGCGGGTGGGGATGAAGGTCTTCACAAGAGCCTTGAGCCGATTTGGTTTCGCGATCAGGTCGTGAATCGCATGCACCATCTTGCTCCGCGGCAAACCCGAGACGTTGTACTGGATACTGGCATCAACTTGATACTCCGGATCAACACCGAGAAACTGAAAAGCGTCTCGCAACAGGCCCTGTGCATCCTCGCACAAATCGTCGTATAAGAACACCAACAGTTGGTCAGGGCCAAATAAATCCATATACATCTTGATCTGCTCATAATAAAACCCTCGTCGAAGGTAGTGCCAGATCGGAGCATAGTTTTCGGCGATCCGCTGAGGTTCTTGCGCGAGCGCATCGGCAAAGGAGAGCGTTTCTTTGCCATCCCGCAGCATGTGAGTATAGGCTGAGAAAGCGCGGTCCGCCGGCTGCCGAAGCACAGCGATGAGCTTGACGTGAGGGATGTAGTGTTGGATCCGCTGCGCCGCTTCCTCGCTCGAAAGGTACACATCACAAGTTTCTCCGATCGCAATTGCTTCCCCCGCAGCCTCAAAAATGGCCTCATACTCGGCGAGTTCCGTAATGATGAATCCTCCCCTTTGCGATACCTTGTTGGAACCGCAGAATCGCGTGGGGTCGCGATCTAGATCGAAGAAATGTGTCTTGACCGGACACATGAAGACCTCAGGGTGTTGATCCAAATACTGCATGAGGGACGTCGTACCCGACTTCGCGGCGCCGATGACCAGAAAGTTTGGAAGTGTCACGTCTGATCACCTCGTAGGGCTGGGTCTCTGCTCAAGCGCCGCGGGGCCGGCCCACCGCTCGCAAGCCGTCAGCCCGCATGCCTCGTCGAGCTCTCGATCGGCCAGCGGAGCGTCCCTGCTGTTGCCCAAGCTGACGCCGTTTCCTGTTGGTAAAGCATATAGTAGGGCGTCGGTCAACGAGCTTCAAGCCGCGCGCTGCGCTGAATCGTCATCGGGAGGCTCGTCCCCATAGTCACTGTAGGGCAACCCGGGGTCTTCGTGCATGGGCGCCAGAGGGGTCTGTGCTCCGCGCTTCAGATCCCAAGCCAGTCCCATGAAGATCACGGACAGAAGGACGTGAAAGAACGCCAGGTTTGTGGTCGGGTAATACAGCGAATGATTCACGAAGCCGTGCGCGTACGTCATGACCATGAACGCGGCCAGCAAGTTGATCAACAACGGATCAGCCCCGATCACACGGCGGTCTTTCCAGGTGCGAACGGTGCACAACCCTGTATAGGCGACAAGGAAGAACACCGGCAGCGCATACGCGATCCCGCCGACGTACAGCGTCTCGATGTATCCGTTGTGCGCATGAGCTTGGCCTGTAGACTCCGAACGAAGAAACGACTCGCCCTCGGTTTCCAGAAGACCTAGGAATGGACGTTCGGCAACAATGCTCAGGTATCGTATGCCGGTCTCCACCCGGCCGGTGTCAAGCGATTCGAACCGATCGAGTTTCACGGCTCCCGCAAAGCCAAATACCCAGGCGATTCCACCAGCCAAGATGAGTCCGGCGATGGCGGTCAGCACGGGTCGGCGGGTTAGGAATACGACCAAGGGGAACGAGGCGCCGATCATCACGATCATGGTCGAGCGGCTGGCCGTGAGCAAACCCATCCCCACCGCCATGGCGGTGAATCCAATCAGGACCGGTTTCAAGACCAAGATGGGGGTGCGCATGGCCCAATACAGGGTTAGTGGCCCGGCCAGCGCGAAGAGTACTCCGATGTGGTTGGCGTTTGTGCCGTAGGGAAAAAAGCGACCGACCCCCTGGAACGCCTGGGTCGGATGCAAGACCAGGGCCGAAAGCGGCACCAGAAGGGCCACGGCCAGGCCGATCGTGATGGCCCGGATCACCCGCTGGAGCGACGCTTCATCAACAATTGTCCGGCTCACCGAAAGGACGGCGACGACCATGATCATCCATTGCACACGAATCGCCAACGCCAGGAGAAAGTCACTAACGGTCAAGATAAAGACGAACGCGAACGCGGCTACCACGAGGTACATCCAGGCCATCGGCGGCGTACGCCGGCGCGGAGTGGGATCCAGCCACGCCGTCACCGCCACCAGGCCGTACACGGCAAAACCCGTGACCTTGGCGACCGCGCGGAGCATCCCCAAATCGGGCATTTCACCCAGTGGAATCCAAAACACCATCAGGCTCAGAGCAGCCGGCATTCGGAACTTTGCGGGGATGACCACGAAGACCACCAGCGCACCCACCATCGCCACGAGCAGCAGCGGGAGGGGAACGACTTCCAGGTAGCGTTCGATCTTGTCCATGGCAACGGGTATCGGCGAGTGGGTTCCAAATGCGGAGGCGCGATCGAGCTCGGCGTCTTACGGTATGTATCGTATGGCTGTTACGCCCCGATGAGGCCCGTGCCCAAACTGGTCCAACTGTGACGTGTTATCGGGCATACGCCGCGTTCATGACCCGCGGTCTGTTTGCACGAGCTCATGCGGTGATACATGCGCGCGTGGGTGCTCAGGCTATCTCATTCGATGCACACCTCTCTCGTTCATGAGACGGCCGCTCGGATCGGATCGAACAATACGTCGGCAATGATGCGCTGGCCGTGCTCGTTGGGGTGGATGTCGGCCAGGTATGGATCCGGACCGTCCCGCAAGGCCTTGGCGAACTCCGGGCCGAGTTGGATTGGCTCAATGCCCGCCTCCTGGGCCACGGCGGCGATCATACGGTGGCCGATCTCCGGCTCGGTTGCCAGCTCGCTTCGCTTGAGGTGTTGAGCCAGCAGGACGGTCACCCCAGCTTGGCGTGTCATGCGGATCAGCTCCCGCACGGCGCTCAGACAGGTGTCGATAGCCTCGGGAGTCGGAGGCTGCCTCTTCCTCCGCAATCCGAGATTTTTTTTGAAGTATCGCGGCAGGTATTTGCCGTGGAGCTCCTGGAGAGCCAGCACGGGTTTGCGCTGCGGCTTCTTGGGGCCGAGCGGCTCGAACGTGGGCGCGTCCGCGTAATCCGGGCTGTTAAGCACGATAACCACCACATCGGCATCGAAGAGGCCGAAGCGCCGCAGGTAGGCCAAGATGTTGGGTGGCCCCCAACTCCCGGCGGCGATGTTGGCGACCAGCACGGGCCGGTCCAGGGATTCGGCTAGTTTGTTTTCCAGCAGCGTCGTGGCCAGCGCTTGCTGATCCGTCTGCGCACCGCCGTTGATAACGCTATCGCCCACCACCAGCACCCGAAGCTCATCTGGGTTGACCTTGTTGCGCGGAAAATCCCGGCTGCGCATCGAGTATGCATTGTAGCTGATCCGGTTGCCGAACCGTCGGTAACTCTTCGCCGGCTGGGGTAAGTATTCGATCTCGGGGTCCGCCATCCACAGCGGCGGATTGCCCAGCCCCAGCACCACGCGTGCGTATACCTCAAGTAGCCCCACCAGTACGAACAGACTCGCGACGACGATGAGTCCGGTCACCAACAAAGCAATCCTCCTGTGACGTAGCGCCGGTGTTGGTCAGGCGGGCCTAACAAGATCAACCCCGTCAATCACGATAGCCCATCATCTGGAGATACCGACCGAGGCGCCGGCGGCACAGTTCCTGTTGCTCTTCACTGAATACATCTTTGAAGCGACCCGTGACGCCCTTGTTCAGGTGCAAGTGCCCCGCGCGGGAGATGTCGGCCTTGATGCGGCTCCGATCGTAGGCGGCCGCAATCGTTTCAATCTGCTTCTCGGAAACGTCCAGATCGAGGTAGTCAGCGAGACGCCGCAGCTGGCCCTGGGTGTCAGCGTGCAGATCCTCGTAGCGAGTCATGAGCACGCCGTCGCAGTTCGCCCAGGCTTTCCAAACGGGTAGCAGTCGGAACCTTGCCCAGAGGATGGCCCCGCGAACGGTGTGATACTTGGCGAAACTCTTCTGCGGCCCGATGTAGAAATGCCTGCCATGGAGCTGGCCGGTCTCTCGCATCACCCGACCGCGCTCCAAGGCGGAAACGATGACGTCGCGCAGATCGCGGTAGATATAGGTCGCCCGGATCCGCCCCTCAGCCATGAGTTTCCGCACGAGTTTGGATGGTCGTCGGTGCGTCTTGACCACGAAGGTGTGGCCCTGCTGCCGGATGCGGTCCAGTTCTATGATCGCCTGATCGTCGAGCCTACGCACGTTGCAGTTCTTCGTGGTCAGCAGCGAATGGAGTTGATACTTCTCACGGATTTCGCGGGCATCGGGATGGCCGGCCGCCATCAACAGCTCGTTGGTCATGTTCCAGTACCAGCCGGTGCCGGACTTCTGCATTCCCGCTGAAAGTATGATCATCGCCTCACCGTCTCCTGGGCTGGATCGCGGCGCCCGCAGACGCATCTGTGTTCGGCAGAATAATACGGTCGCCCGATACGCACTTCAATGATTTGATCCGTGGGAAGACGGGGATGGTCAAGCTCGGGGCGTCACCGAATGGCCGTGTAGTATTTATCGATTCTCTACTGCTTCTGATGAACCTCGGCCAGCGAGCCGATGTACGACTACCGGGTTATCGGCCATGATCAACCCGGCCAGCGGTTGCTGCCGCGGATGAGTACGATGGGCCGCGTAGGGAAGTTCGGCTGCGTCGTTGATTGTGCGTGCGCACGGTCTGTCACGGGAATTCACGATGGCCTCCGAAGCCAAGCGCGGCCTGATCCGCATCGTTTCCAACTACGCGCGGGTGATCAGCAACGTCGTCCTGGGCCTGCTGTTGGTGCCGATGCTCTTGCAGGTCGCGGGCAACGATGGGTGGGCGCTGATCGCGCTGTTGGGCTCGACGATCGGCCTGGCTTCCATGGCCCAGGATATTGTCCGCTCAAGCCTGATCCGTGAACTCGGCACGGCCTACCACAGCGGCGACGGTTCAACCGGGACCGACCTCTTTCGCCACGTATATAACTCGGCGTTGGCCATCTCGGCGGTAATCGCAGGTCTTGCCGTTGTCGTCTTTGCGGTGCTCTGGTTCGTCGTGCCGCTACTTGACATCTCCAACGACCTCCTGCCCGCAGCGCAGTGGCTCGTGGTGGCCAAGGGAGCCGAAACCGTGGCTGTGCTCCTGCTGGCCGCCCCCTTCAACATGTACAAGGTCACCGAGCGGATGGTCGCGTTCAACGCGTGGCAGATCGCGACCCGATCCAGCTACATAATCGCCGCCGCCTGGCTGCTGCTCGTGCACGGCCCGGGCGACCCAGGTCGGATTGTCACCTACTACGCCTTTATCTCATCCGCCCTCGTCATCACGGTTCTTACGATCGCGGTGGCTGTGATTATGTTCTCCGACCGCCGGCTCATCCCCGCCTTGTCTTTCGTCACCCGCAGCGCGATCAAGGCCATACTCCACGTCGGCGGCTGGAACGCTGCCGCCAGCGCCGCCACGATGCTTTACCGCCGCCTGGCACCGGTGCTCATGAATCTGGCCTCGGGCCTCATGAGCCTGCCCTCCGGGCTCTTTGGCGTTCTCATCCTTGCGTTGAGCATTCAAGTGACGGTCTCTGTCCGCCGGCTGACCATGGGTATGACCGATGGCCTTGACGCGGTCTCGACCCGGCTCAGCATGACGGCCGACGCCAGTGCCATCCGCGCGCTGATGCATCATTCCACGCGATTGCACGGGGTGGCCGCATTTCCCCTCGCCATCATCATCCTGCTGGTGCCTGAGATTCTGCTGCGACTCTGGCTCGGGGGGCGAATTGACGACCCCCAAACCACATTGCCCCTTGCGGTCACGCTGATCCAGATTATGACCCTGGGCATGGTGGCTCGTGCGGTCTCCGACGGTTGGATTCGTATCCTCTACGGCGCTGGGCACGTTCGGCGATACGCTTGGATAATTATCGCCGGTGCGGTGATCTACCCACTCGTGTTCGGTGTGCTGTTGGTCATCCTGCCCACGGCCTCACGCTACACCGCCGTGACATGGGCGTACTCCGCGGTCCTGGTGATCGTTCACGGCTTGCTCGTGCCCCTCGCCGGCGCACGGGCCTTGCGGATCAGGTATGCCGATTTCTTTGTCCCGCTTGTGCGCCCGCTGATCATCGCCGTCGTTTGTTCGCCAATACTTTTGCTCGCCCACGGAAAGCAAGGACAATCGGAGTTGCTGTGGCTGATCGCTGCTCTCGCATTGTACGGTGTGACGTATCTGGGACTGTGCATTGCGTTCGTGATGAATCAAGTGGAACGGCGACGATTCACCAAGGCAGCTTTGCGGCGGCTGCCGTTCCGACGCCCAAGCAAAACAGACGACATGCACTAAGAAACTATCTCAGAACCCTACTTCCGGTGGTACGGGCGTCTCGCCCGTACATTTCATCATGGCCCTACGTTCGCATTGCGAGAGGCTTGCACGGGCGAGACGCCCGTGCAACCGGTTTTGAAATAGTTTCTAACGGGACGGCAACCTAGTCGCGTGCGCTTATCTCACGATACAACTGTTCATAGCGATCCAACACGCGCTCAACCGTGAGGTTCCGCAAGACCCAGTCTCGCCCTTTGACGCCCATCGATTGACGCCTCGGGTCATCGGACAGCAACGCCACGATGGCATCTGCGATCGCATCCGGTGAAGCGTCGGCGATGACGGCTCCGCCGGTGGACTCAAGTTCGGGCCAGATGTCAACACCTTTGGTTGTAATCACAGGTGTACCACAGGCCAGCGACTCTAAGAGCACGAACCCCCAGTTCTCCTGGTGTGTGGGCAGGACGAAGAGGTGCGCGGCCTGGTAGAGCGAGACCTTTTCCTTTCCGGTCACGAACCCGACAAATGCGATCTGCTCCGTCAGCGCGCGCTCCTTGACAAGCTGCCGAAGCTGCGCTTCGTACGGCTCGTCACCGGTGCCGGCGATGAGCAGCTTGAACGAAACACCACGTCGGCGCAGCTCACCGGCCGCTTCGATCAGCAGATCGACCCGCTTCTTCGGATGCAGTCGGCTCAGGAACAACAGAACCGGCTCGTCGGTGCTGGGAATCACCGACGCGAAGGCTTGGCGCGCCAGTTGCGGCCCGGGAAGGTCAATGTACTCCTCAAGGTCGAAGATGAGCGGCAACACAACCGGGCGACCCTTTGGGTACCACTTTTCGGACTGTTCACGTTCGGCTTGAGCTGTGCAGTGGACCGCGGCCGCCTGTTCGAGGAACCGTCGTCCCTTGATGGCAAGATACAAACGCTTCTTGAGCGACTTTTGCTTCATCGACCAGTCGTCCAACATGCCATGGATGCCGACAAGGTACGGGACGCCTGCTTGGCGCGCGATCCGACCCAGTTGAATACAGATTGGATCCCACGGCACATGCAGATGAAGGACATCCGCTTGTTGGATGATCCGTTGCGCATCGAGCGTTGCCGGCTGCGTGAGTCTCGGAAGCGGCCCGGATCGCCCTTGAACGGTGTGAACACGAGGCAGGCCGTCGCCGCCGCTGTGCCAGGTTAAAGGCACATCTGAAGAATCGCAGGCCAGCAGCGTCACGTCATGCCCGCGCGCAGCCAACGCCCCGCACAGGTCGAGAACGGCCCGGACAACGCCGCCATCTTCCAGTTTCATCCTCGACATGTACTGGACAATCTTCATAACCGACCGATCTTGGGATCGCTGACCGTCAGCTTCATCACACGGCGAAAGTTCTGGACGGTGTCTCGGAGACAGCAACGACATCGATGAGGATGCAAGGATCTACCAGGATACCGATCGGATGGATGAGCAACACATCGCAGATCCCCAACCGTCATCTCGGACGTGCTCGTCGGCATCGGCCCATCCGTGTTACGCGGGAGCGTGTCGAAATCACCTTCAATTCTTCACAACGCCGGGGCTGATCTGTGGTGACTGACGGGATCGGAGGAACCGCAGGCGCCGCTGCGCACGATCGTCGAGATCCGTTGGTGACATGGCGTCGGAGGGCGGCGGTCGGTCGCTGCTCATCGCCGGGGCGTCTGTGCTCCGCTCTTTAGCCTGCCGCTCGGCGATGCGCTGACGGATCTGAGCCAATCCCGCCCGCATCGTCTCCTGCTGTGTTTCGGTCAGTACCTTCCAAATCTTCGCCTGATACGCAGCGGGCTTGGGAGCGAGAGAGCGCAGCTTCCTCAACTCGCGGCGCACCTCGGCCGGAACGTCCCTCCCGGCGCCGCGGGCTTCGCGGACCTGACCTTGCAACTCCCGCAGCCGCGGACCGTTGGCTTGCTGATGGGCACGGGCTGCCTTCTGGTAAGACTGAACGAGCCGGCGAACTTCGGGAACTTGATCTTCGTCGAGGCCCAGCGTCCTCAGTAGTCCGAACCACTGCCGAGGCGGCGCCGAGTTCCGGTCCCGATCACGCCCCGCGCCGCCGAACTGCGGAACAGTCTCGCGGGCCGCATCATCATCCACCTTCGGCCCGGCGAGGAGGTCTTTGGAGGAAGTTTGCTCAGCCGCCCCCTCCTTCGCCGACCCGGCCGGCTGCGTCGTCTGCGCGAGGGCGGCTGAACCGTTCAGGGCGAGCAACACAATCCAGACCGCTTGGTAGTGCGTCATAGAGTCAGCTCCCATACTCATTCACCACTATATCGTCCAACGCCCCGAACCGGCGCATATTGCTCAAACACGGGCGTATGATGTTCCTCCCTGAAAGAAATAGGGGTGATGAGGTAATTCGATGCCGCTGACCAACGAACATGTGCGCGACGCGCTGCGAACCGTCAAGGACCCGGACCTTCACAAAGACCTCGTGACGTTGAACATGGTCAAGGACGTTCGCGTGGACGGCGAGGACGTCACAATCCACATCGAACTGACGACGCCGGCCTGTCCGCTGAAGGACAAGATCCGCGACGACATCGTGCAGGCCGTCCGAAGCAAAGGCGAAGAACTTACGGAACCCGTCGGCGAGATTACCGTGGAGTTCTCCGCCGATGTCCGCAGCCCCAACCAGCGAACTAAGGATAACGGCAATCCTCTGCCGGATGTGAAGCATGTCATTGCCGTCGGCGCGGGTAAAGGCGGCGTGGGCAAGTCAACCATCGCGGTCGCGCTCGCCGTCGGGTTGGCAAAATTCGGCGCAAGGACCGGCTTACTCGATGGCGATATCTATGGCCCATCGCTCACGACCATGCTCGGACTCGACGACATCCAGGCCAAAACCCGCGGCAATACGCTCCTGCCCTTTGAAGTGCACGGGATCAAGGCGATGACCATCGGCAAGCTGGTGCCGCCGGACAAGCCGCTGATCTGGCGCGGCCCGATGGCGCATGGCGCGTTTAAGCAGCTCGCGACGCAGACGGACTGGGGTGAGTTGGACTATCTGATCGTGGATCTGCCGCCGGGCACGGGCGATGTCCCGTTGACGCTGACGCAACTGTTGCCGCTGACGGGGGCGGTCGTCGTCTGCACGCCGCAGAAGGTCGCGCGGGACGACGCGCGTCGAGCCGTCAAGATGTTCCAGCAGCTCGGCGTGGAAATGCTGGGAATCGTTGAGAACATGAGCTACTTTGTCGGCGACGATGGCAAGACCTACGACATCTTCGGCCGAGGCGGCGCGGAGATGCTCGCCCAGGAAATGGGCCTGCCCTTCCTCGGGGCCGTGCCGATCCACATGGAGCTGCGCGCGAATTGCGACGACGGCCAGCCGCTGAAGAACTGGCAGGTCAACGAGGAACTGGCTGAGGAACTCGATCGACTCTGCAAGAACCTCGCCTCACAGATCTCGATCGCCACCATGAGCGGCAAGTTCGTCCAACCAACGCTGTCGATCCGATGAACGACTGGGCTTGACATGTCGTATGAGGGTGGGGCAAGATACTAAGCCCTGGAGGCGCGATTGTGGGCTCATCACCTGATGCCGCTCAGACGAGAAGTGGCCCGAAATTCGACAACCCGCCGGTTGTGGAGACAGCGCTCGGCATCCAGTTCGTCGAATTGCCCGGGTTCAACACAACTCACTTCGGGCTATTTCACGAGGAAATTTGTGATCGGTACGCGGTAGCCGTGGATCAGCCCCGGCTAGACCGGATCATCGAGACGTTTCCCAAGGCGGTGCGAACTCCACATTTCAAGCTCAGAACCGCACCGAGGCCTGAACGGGTGTGGTTCAAGGATTCACCTGACGGATCGCGCCTCGTTCAGTTGCAGCCGGATCGCTTTGGCTTCAACTGGCGAAAGCCAGACGAGGAAA
The DNA here is from genome assembly GCA_022563315.1 of Planctomycetota bacterium. Lineage (GTDB taxonomy): Bacteria > Planctomycetota > Phycisphaerae > Phycisphaerales > SM1A02 > JADFNO01. The sequence goes on from JADFNO010000021.1 coordinate 19,139, forward strand.
CACAGTACCCGAGTTACTCTGTTAACAGTCAGCTATGCCTCGCCGAGTTTCGTGTTTTCACGGAGTTTTGCGAGCGACAAGGGTGGCCGGTGAAGCCTGACCTCTGCGAAGTCGTTTATGTGAATCAGATCTGGCCGGTCCAGGGCGAATCGGTGATCGACCTCTTTGCGAACATCTTCACCGGGATCGGCTGGGGAACGAGTGACGACTGGCTCCCCTCTCCCGAAGTCGTGACACTCAACCGAGTATTTGAGATACCGGAGCAACGCGGCCGCCTGTACGCCGAGGCAGGACTCGCGATCGACAAGGACGAAGGACCTTTCATCAATCTCCGAATGCTCGGCCGCGCTTTGCACACCAGCGGCAATCCCAGTGATATCGAAGATACCTTGCGGTTGGCGCACGACTGGGTAGTGAACGGGTTTGTCAGCTTGACAGACCGCACCATAAGACAAGAACGATGGGGTCAAAGGATATGACTGAAGGAACTGCGGGTGTGGTGTTCTCAGGAGCCGAAACAATAACGGCTGACGCCTCCCCGTCAGGCGAATCATGTGAAGCGTTTAGTCGCCAGCCCGTGCTTGCCTTGCGCAGCGCACCAGCATGGCTGGATGAGCGCATCGGTCAGCTTCGGTCGCTCCTCCAACTCCAAGACAATTGGGACAGTTACGGCGGACGCGCCATTGATAGGCAGTCAGTGGAGATCGCAACGCAGTTGCTCAAGGCGCTTGCCGTCGTCGAGGGCGTTGAAGCGCCAACAGTCACGGCATCGCCAGATGGCAATGCGGCGCTGTGCTGGGACAACGGCCGGCGCAGTTTGGATCTAGAAGTTATGCCAGACGGCCGTTTTGAGTACGTGTTCCTGAATGAGGAGGACGCCTCGAAGGATGACGAAGGGATCACGAGCAGTGCTGAGGGGTTTGCTGAACTGCTGACTGCCTGGTAGGTCACAGAGTACTTGTCAGGTGCAAGCAAAGCGTACGAAGCATGGCTGATTCGCGCCCGATCGCAGACGAAGAAGTCATCCTAAAGCGCGTGCGAGCGAACGATCCACACTGTATCCAACCGTACGGCGACGGCTATCGAGCTACGAGTTTTGCAGTCAGGATTCCGCCCGGCCAGGAGGGATCATCGTGTAGCCGCTTGCGACTCACGAGCCCACGGACGCTCCTTTCGCTGGTAACACTCCAGGGCGGGTCATCTGACGACTACTTAGTCTGTCGCATGCGTGTGACAGATGTGCGAGCGCTGAATCTTGAGGTGCTCGCACTTCCGACGGATGAGGATCCGGGCCACTGCGAAATCCGCAAGACGGTCGGCCAGCACTACCCGGCTTCGGTTTGGTCCAGGTTGGCGAAGACGACCCGAATCTTGACCGCGGCAGAGGTCGCAAGCATCGAGGCGGGCGATGAGTTAGTCGAATGAAGTGAGTGGAAAGCCTGTCCAGCCAACGCTGTCGGTTCACTGAGAGAACGAACGAAGTGATCGGCCCGGTGGAACGTGACTCATCTTATCCGCCGACTCTTGGTCGATGTCGGCATCGTCCGAGGGAATGACTTGGCTCTCGTCGGCCCTGATCGGCGTAATGTCGAGCGTCGTGCGATAATCGGCGCCGTCGGGCAGCCGCTGCTCACCTTCGATCCGTTCGATGAGCATCGATTCGGGATTGACGTACAGATCGAATCTGGCGGTGTAGTCCTCGCTGAGCCCATCACCACTGGTGAGCTGTAGATGGACCATTGAGTTGTTGTCGATGGTCACCGTTTCGATCTTGGTGGGCGTGAAGCCTTCATCGACGCCGAGTCGGAAGTCTTGAAGCGGTTCGTCGGTGAAACGAAGGGCCATATGCGGCGCAATCCAGAGGTTGTACTTCTGGACGAACGCATCCATAGCCGGGCTGGTGTTGAGGGGCACGTCCAGACCAATGCCGTCGCGCACCTGTGACCCCGGCGTTTCGACGCGCAGCTTGTTGTCTTGGATGGTGGCGGCGATGCGGGTTTCGACGCGCTGTGGTTCCTCGCCGGGCCTGGTGGTGATCTGCACCACGTCGGCAACGTCCTCATACGAGACCAGCCGACGGTAGCGATCGACCAGCGACTGGAAGAACGCCCGGGCATCCGCGCGATCGGCGCCGGCGTCTTGCGACGCGGTAATGTGAGGTGAGGAAATTGAGCCGACCGTGTTCTGATCCACCGACGCGGCGGCGCTTCCCAGGAGAAGAACGGCGTGAGCGACGACGATGGTGTGGGTGAACCTGGTCATGAGCACGGTTCCGCCGGACCGACCATTATGCGCTAAGCACCGGCCAAAGAGCAAGGCGGGAGTTTGCGATTCCCGAATGCCGTGGTAAATGACTGTAAGATATTGATACATAAGAGTTTATGATTGTCGAGCCTGTCCCGGCGCTCTCGGTTGTCTCCGAAAAGTCGGTGGGATCGCGATTCGACTGGGAGGTCACCGCAAGCCCAGCGTCTTCGAACAGAGCCTAGTCCGCGATCAGGAGCATAAAGAACGTCATCACCACAGCGTTGTTGATGGCATGCATGATCATCGAGGGGACCACGGTGCCCCGCCATTCTCTCATGAGGGTGAATCCGCACGCCAACGCCATCAGCGCCGGCATGGCCACCCATCCTTGAGGATGAATGACCGCGAAGACGAAAGTGTTGATGAACGTGCTGAGGGCGATGCTCAAGACGATCCCCATACGAGCGCTGGCATCGCGAAGGTGCCGGTAGAGGACCCCGCGGAACATCGTCTCTTCGACAATCGGGGCGGCGACGACGGCCATGAATAACACTTGAACTGCCGTCCACCAATGTCCCTGCGCTAGGTCGGTAATGATCGGGTGCGCTGGCCCACCCGCAGGTGTGAACGTTGGCACAGGTCCAGCTTGTGCGGTTTGAATCATCATAAGGACAAACACGAGCACCAGACCGACGGCCAACAGCGGGAGGGTCATCGCGTAGCCGGCGACGCCGAACGCCGGTTCGAGCACTGGTCGGCAGCCAAGCGTCCAACCGATGTCGGTCCTGACCTGTCGCCACGGGATACCGCGCAGCACGGGCCACAGGAGCACGCCCAGCGAGACGAAGAAGGCACCGGCTGCGATCGCCAACTGGTGGGCCTGCATCCCCGAAGCCGTCACGACGAAACCCGCCGCCACTTGCAACCCGAAGAAAACGAACATCCAGATGGCGAATGTTTCGGCATAGATTGCGTGTGGTCCGGCGCCGGCGACAAGTCCCGACCGCACCTTGCCCACGATCGTCAGGACACCCGTCACCACCAGACCGATGAAACCGGCAAACCCAGCAAGCACGCCGAGCACCACCACGACAAGCAGCAGCAACAAAACTCTCCACGCGGGCGCGAGCACCGCTTTCCGATCAGCTTGCTCCTCGGCTTCGGGCGGCGCAAGCGCCAGCCGGCCGAACCATCCAAGGTGCTGTACGAGCAGCTCGCGCTGATCATCGGTCAGCCGAATCGGCGCCAGGTCATGCTCATCGCCGGGCCCCTCCGCACCGTACAGCGCGTGAAGCAGAGTCTGGACGTCGGCCTGAGCTTCGGTCAGCTCCGGCGGATCGCCGAGGGGCGGGTCGGCCAGGTCTGCGTCAAGCTCCCGCAGAACGCGTCCTGCCTCCTCCGTGCCGGCGAGTTCCGCAGCAAGGATGACAAACCGTTGGCGTTGGCCGATCGATCCGACGTTTAGCGGACGCTGAGCCTGTTTGTACAGCTTGTCCAGCGCTTCGCGGTCATTCTTGAACCATTGGCCCAACCCGACCAAGTACCTGGCTTGAACGACGCCAATCGGATCGTCTTCATCGTCAGCCGACACCGTGTCAGGGGCGATCCGATGCATCAACACGGCCACAACGCAAGCGAGGACGATGCCGATCCACGCGATGATCGCATGGCCTCGACGCGGTGTGTTCGGCGTCGGCCAATCTGCGCCTGGCTGGAGCGAATCGCCTGACTGCGGCTGAAAAGGGGGATCCATCAGGATTCACGCTCAGGGGGTAAAGCAAGCTTGGTTCGGACAGACGCCGTAGCTTATCGCACCGGGCCCGCCATAGCCGAGGCGGCAGACGTCGGGCATTTCCCGCTAGTTTGGTCGATGATTCGCGTAGGTCGGAGATCGGCGTCGTCAGCCATAACGCTTGACACGTCCATGTGGGCGGCTACGCTGACAGGTCAGCGACTCCTTGGCCGGTCCGAGGGTCGCTCCTTTATGGATATTAGGGAACTGCGATGCCTCGCCAGACCTATTTTGCCAAGGCTGGAGACGTCACCCCGGTGTGGCGGCAAGTGGATGCTGAGGGTCAGATTCTCGGCCGGCTGTCCGTACGGATCGCCACCATCCTCATGGGCAAGCACCGCCCGCAGTACACCCCGCATGTGGACTGTGGCGATTTTGTGATCGTCACCAACGCCCAGAAGATCGTCCTCACCGGTCGCAAAGCCGAGCAGAAGACCAGAATGCGGTACAGCGGTTACCCAGGCGGGCTCAAGGCTGAGACCTACGGCTCGCTGCTGAAGCGCCGGCCTCAGGTGGTGCTCGAGAACTCCGTTCGCCGGATGCTGCCCAAGAGCAAGCTGGGTCGAAAGATGCTCGCCAAGCTCAAGGTCTACGCCGGACCCGACCATCCACACCAGGCCCAGCGACCGATCGGCCTCGACGAATAGACCGCGACAGGACATCGTCGTCCTGTCCGCACGATCACACATGTTCCCCAAACAGGCGCCGCGAGCCTACGAACACCATGGCCAAAAAAGACAGCACCCCCCCCGCCGACGAATCGCAATCCACCGCCCAGGACCAAGCCCCGGCTGCCGACGACAAGCCGACTGATGCGGCTGATGCGGCGGCTGCGACTGATGCAGTTGATGCGACTGATGCAGTTGATGCGCCTGATGCGACTGATGCAGTTGATGCGCCTGATTCAGCTGATGCCGACGACCCCAAGACCTCAACGCCGGCCAAGGCTCCCAAGAAAACCAGCAAACCGCGGCGCAAGCCCAAAGTGGCAGCAAAGGCTGAGGCGGCGCCCCCAGCCAAGGACAAGGCTGACAAGCCAGCCGTTGCCCCCGGCCCCAGCGGTGCGCCACCCGACGGCCACTGGTGGTGGGGAACCGGGCGGCGCAAGAGAGCGGTCGCTCGTGTGCGGATCCGCCCCGGTGACGGCAAGTTTGTGATCAACAAACGCCCGTACGAATCCTACTTCACCGAAGAGCGAGATCGCAACGATTTGATGAACGTGCTGAATAAGACCAATACCGCCGGAAGCCTGGATGTTCACGTCAACCTCCACGGCGGCGGCTATATGGGTCAGGCCGGCGCTATCGTTCTCGGGCTCGCCCGGGCGCTGCGAAAGTACGACGAATCGCTCGAGCCGATCCTCCGCAGCAACGGACTCCTCAGCCGCGACCCACGCAAGGTCGAGCGCAAGAAGTACGGCCAGCCCGGCGCTCGAAAACGCTTCCAGTTCTCCAAGCGCTAAGTACACATCCAAATACAATAGATCTCCCCGACAACGCCCACGGATACCAATCCGTGGGTTTTTTCCATCCCTCACCCCTCACCTCATGCCGTCTCCATGCACGGGTGCCAAGCTTTGACCCTCTTCGGGCAAAGCATGCTTCACCCCGAGGACCGGGGATGAAGCATGGCACCCACCCTTCCCCGTGTAGCCGCCGCGGCAACGCGGTGTCGATGGCGCGGCAGGCGTTCATTCACGTTCGACCCGCCGTGGCCGGCGGGGCTAAACGGTCGAGCCAGAAAACCGGACAGGTCCGTTGAATAGACCGCCGCGCCGCTCGGGGAGCGGCCGCTAAACGTGGCGATGTCCGGCCATCGTTCTTCGTGCGTCCCTTCGCGCCTCCATCTTGCACATCCGTGTTCATCTGTGGTTCCTCCCTTCCTCATTGCCGCGCTGCGGCGCGCAGTTGCCGCTGGGCTTTGCGGATGGCCCGGACTACGGCGGTGCTGGTCATCTGGAACTGCTCAGCGAGATCAGTCACCGCCAGTGGACGCCGTCCGTCGAGTCCGAAGTGCAGTTGCACGAGTGTGCGCAACCGAACGTCGATCTTCTCGATATACGGTCGAAGATCGGGTCGAAGGTCCAGCCACGACTGCCAGGGGTCGAGCGAACTAAAGGGATCGTTCAGCGTCACCGAGCCCGGCGTATGCCGGCTGGCCGCTCGCGTCGTCACGGGGCGCACACCACGGACCGCGAGAGCTCGATCCATCGCATACCCGCAGGTGTGGTCCATTCGCTGTCCCCGCGCGGGATCGATGCGCTGGACCGTCTCGGCCGCGACCAGAATCGCCAGTCCAAGCAACATGCGTATCTCTTGCGACGGCTGCTGGACCAACGAGCGGTGCAGCGTCTGCTCGATGGCCGCAATTGCCGCCGGCATTCCCAGCTCGATGAGCGTGGCCTTGAGAAGCGTGGCCCATCTCAGGTCGGTCTCGACGCCATCGAGAACCGTTGCCGACGGATCGTCCCCCAGCGTTTCGATCACGCGCCCGGCGCGCCGCTTGAGAAGGTTGTAAGCGGCGATGAGCGATTGCTCGAGGTTCTCCTGCGGTGGCGAGGCCTGATGCGCCGCTTCGATCAGGCTGACCGCATCGAGCTGCATCGGCATGGCGCTTAGCCCCGTGTTGACGGCGGGTGCGGAGAGGATCACCGCTTCGGCATCTTCGCGGTCCATCGTCGGCAACGTGATATAGGGCAAATCCAACGACCGCAATAGGGCGCCGCGCCGGTGGTTGAACACGCGATGCACGGTCGCTGGAGTCTTGGCGAACCGGCGCGACAACACCGCCGGCGAGACGCCCCAATGGATCGCCCGGAACACCAACCGGATATCGCGCTGGGTCAGCGGGCCGCGCTCGGCGAAGATCGGCGGCCGGGCCCGGCGATCGTGACGCCGAAGAATGGAGCGGACCGTCTCATGCGCCCGGTCGTGTGCTTTTGCCAACTCCTTGGCGACCGCGTTGAGGGAGAGATTTCGCGACGCACGGAGGGCGGCGGCCTCAGAAATAATCTGCCGTTCGATCGACTTGTCCACGCGCGTAAAGCCGGCCGCGTCGGCGAGCTGCTTTCGGTGGTGTTGAACGAAACGCTGGAGCACGTCCTCGAAGCAAGCGAGACGTTTCACGCCGTCCGTGAAGGTCACGTAGTGACAGACCAACCCTTGATGCCGATACCGCTGGAGAGACTTGGACGAGACGCCGAGGCGCGACGCCACCTCGGCCAGCGCGATGGCGGATCGATCATCGTGATTTGGCGGCAGGTCGAGCGTGTGGCTGAGCTGCTGAACCAACGCGACCAGGTCCCCCACCAGTGCTTCGCCCACGAGCATCGCCGCCGGACCGGCGCTTTCCGGGCGGTAACCGGTGATCCGGTAGCGGACGAAATCCTCGGGGTAGGTGCGACTCGGCTTCACCTGAGTCACGAGCTGCTCAGCGGCGTCCATCTGGCGACGGCGAACATGAACCGGGGCCCGCAGCAGTTCCCGGCACAGCTCGTCGATCGCCGTGATTCTGAATCGAGCAACTCGGGGCATCCCGACCTCTGTCGGGAAGGATAGCCCGCGCGGCGTCGTGCCGTGGCCCGGGCCGGGATCCTCGGTTGTTTCAAGTCGCCAGTATCTCTAGCTTCCGGGCTTGGGGGATCAGGCCGTGGTCGAATGCCTTCTGGTAGAACAGCTCCAGGCCGGCGAGACGCCGCTCGGTAAACTCGAAGGCGAGCTTCTGCTTGAGATAGTCCGCGGCCAGGTCACCCGGCCAGTGCCGAGGAACGGCGCTGCGCTGAACGATCCGATCGAGTCGGTCAAGCTCGTTATGGCGGCGCTGGCGATCGAGAACGGCCCCGACTGCGGACAACAGACCTGCGTCGGTGCGGCATTTGGCCATCCACAAGGCAAATACGAACGGCAGACCCGTATGCTCCACCCACACCGCGCCAAGGTCGAGTTGATGTGGGTAGCGAATCGCCGGCGGCGAGTCCGTCACGACCTTGTCGCCGATCAAGAGCATTGACTCGGGCCAATCGATGGGCCGGTTCCGGGCCACGTGCTCACGGGCGTGGTAGTCGATCAGCTCGGGCGCCAGGTCGTAGATCTCCTTCAAGAGAATCTGCATCAGCACGATCGACGTGTGGCTGTCGGTGTCGCAGTAAATCCGTTCGATGCGCTCAACTGGGACGTTGGAGTACAGCCGAACCGTGAGCGTCGCCCCGTCGCACCCCAGTAATCCAGCGGGAAGTATGACCAAGGGCTCGGTTGACCGTTGATAGTCGATCGCGGAACACAGGGCCACGTCCACCTCGTCGTCGAGCAATTGTTGCAGCAGCCGGCTCGGCACGGTGAACCGCAGTTCGACGTCGGCAAGGTTCTGGAGGCCGTCAATCAGCGGCAACGTGTTGACGAAGCTCACCACGCCGAGGCGAATGGGGCGACGACGGGTCTGAGCGGTTGCGACCGCGGCTGGTTCGGACATACCCCAGATCGTAGCCGCCGCACCTGTGATGTGTGAGAAGAAGCGGCCGGTGCGCTCGACCGGAGGCGTGGAGTTCGGGAAGCACTTATTCCAAGTGGGTCGGACAAACGCGGACCCTCGTAGATAGTGTTTGCTTCCCGAACTCCTCACCTCCGGCCGGGAGTCGCTATCGGTTCGCTCGACCCCGCACATCAAAAGCACGGTCCAGCACCTGCGGAGGTCAGTTATCGGCTATCGGCTCGTCACGCCAGCGTCATGCGATGGGGATAGCGCTCGCACAGATTCCCGGCCGTCCGGGCTGGCGAGGCTCAGGGCTCGACTCCCGACGTGACACGATGCCGCCAGCTGGCGCGTGCACGTCCTCTGATCGCCCGAAAGCTCCGATTGACGGGCAGACAAAAAAAGAAAACCGGCAGAACATGGTGTTCTACCGGTCGAGGTCGAGGTAAGACGAGATCAGGCGAGATGTCGCGCTCAGCGTCGGCGACGACGTCGAGAAGCGAATCCGGCCAGACCCAACAGGACGAGCACGCCAGGAGCGGGGATATTGCCGATCGTCAGATTGTCGATTTGGAACTGGCCACGCGTCGTGAATCCGCCGCCCGCAAGACCCAGATGAATGGACTGGATGTCCAGCTTTGAGGTGATACCAAAGAATGAGGCGCCGGAAGGAAGCGCAACGTCCAACGTCGTGTTGTCACCGAACGTGATAAAAGCGTGGTATGGAAGGGCGGACGAGTTGCTCAAAACGTCGAAACCAGCGCCGTACACGCCGCTGGCTGTACCCACGGAAGTCGACGTGAAGATCAACCTGAAGGATCCGTTGCAGCCCGCGCAGTATGCTTTATTGCCGCCTTCGGGACCGAAGATGAAATTCCAGTTGTTGAAGCCGGTGGTGAAGTACTCCGTTTCGCCCAAGATACCGCTCATATGTGCGTTGGTGTGAATGTCCAATGTGCCGCCATCGGAGATGTCACCGTGCAAATACCCATCGGCTTGGTAATCATCGAGAACGATGGTGCCGAGCGCACTCTCAAAGGCCGTGCGGTCGTTGTACTGGTTCGTCCCATCCGCCAGCGCAGGTACCGCGAAAAGCAAGGCCGCGCCAAGTCCACAAACAGTTGTTTTTTTCATCATATTTCTCCTCGTTCCGGTACCTGAGCCCAAAAGAAGCCCGGCACCAATGCGAATCCTTCTTTGCTCAACTCTACTCGCACCTTTGGGTGCACCGCTCCACCCTACCACCGCCTGCCTCTAGGCGTCAAGAACAAATCCGAAATTCAGACGCGGGCTTACGGCGTCCGGGCATGGTCCTGGCCGTATATACCTGTCAGTTATGGACTTATAGATCAAACCCCCTCGCCAAAAATGCCCCTTGCGGTCTGGTCCTGGACCTCGTGCTAACGCAGAAACGGCGGCTGACCGGCATCGTTGAACACCGAGTATGTTCGGCACTTGTTCGGTTGGCGCCCTCCGCTGACCGCGGGTTTGCCTTGGGAGGTGAGTCAAACCGGCAAGTCGCCACGAACGGAGCTGCCGGCCGCGATTGACGCCGCCCGATGTTTGCGGGTGATCTATCTTCCGCCCCCCCTCCCCCGGCGCAGTGGAACCTGTTTCGTGGTGAGTCGTGCGGAAGTCGGCGGACTACTCGCACGAGAGAAGAGCGAGACTCTCGATACTCAAACCCGGACCGAAGGCCAGCATCAGCCCGGGCAGTTGGTAGCCGTCCCCAAGAACCTGGTCGAGCACAAACAGCACGGTGCATGAGGACATGTTTCCGAAGCGTCGCAAGACCGTGCGGGCGGAATCGAGGCCGGACCTTCCTTGCAAATCGAGCCCACTGTCAACGGCGTCGAGGATTCCGGCGCCGCCAGGGTGAACGACATAGCAGTTGGGGCGCTGCGGCGCGACACTGGCAACGTACGAGGCGATCCGCTGGCGCAGTATGACCGGAACCTGGCGCGTCAATGTCATGGCGAACCCTTCATCCGTGATCCGCCAAGTCATCCAATCCCGGCCCTCGGGGATGAGCCGGCTGTGGCCAATCGTCAAGCGCCCGATACCGACGCGCCCGTGTTCGATCGCCCTGCGCTCGCCGACAACGATCGCTACCGCCGCTCCGTCAGCGAACAGTGCCGAGGCCACTTGGTTTTGCGCGCTTGGATCACGGCGAACATGCAGTGAACACAGTTCCACGCAGACAACGACCACCACCGCGTCAGGATCAGCTACACATGTACGCACCGCGCTGCGCAGACCGTTGATCGCGCCGAAACAACCCATGAACCCGATGATCGTGCGCTTCACGGTCAGGGACATACCAAGCCGGTGGATCAGCGCTATATCGAGTCCAGGCGCTGAGAAACCCGTGCAGGAGACGATGATCAGATCAGTGACGTCCTGAGCGTTGATACCGGCGTTTGTGAGAGCGCAGCGGACTGCGTCCTCGGCCAACGGCGGCGCATGGTGCTCATACGATTCCATTCGTTGTTTGGTCGATAGCCCGACGACTTCTTCAACAGGCATCACACTATGACGCTGATCGATTTTGCTTCCGTCAACGATCCTTTGCCAGCGTTCGGCGGCTTGCCCAGTCAATCCCCACATGTCGGCGAGGCGTTGGGCGATCTGGGCTTGCGAGAAGCACGGCTTGGGGGTGGCGAGGCCCAAGCCGACCAGTAGCGCCTCGGCGGTGGTCGCACGGCCCGAACGTGTCGGGTGAACCTGCGAGCTGGACTTCAGTTGGCGAAGCTGATTCACGGCATCACCACTTTCCCAACAAGACCGCGCGTGAGCGGCCCGGGTCGAGCCACAGCGCCGGCGAGTAGGCCCAGCAGGCGAGGACGCCCCAACGACCATGAAACGAGCCGACACAGCCACTGCCGACGCCCGATGCGATCTCGCCACGCCCTTGCGTACCGCCTGGCCACGGCCGGCGTCCAGTCGCCCGGCGATTGATCCGCGACGACCTCGGCCAGAACCTCCGCGCTGGTCAGCGCCCAACTCATCCCTTCGCCGGTGAACGGCTCGACATAGCCCGCCGCATCACCGACGAGCGCCACTCGCCCTCCCGCCACCGCCCGTGGTCGACACGGAATCGGACCGGCGCCGAGCACTTTCACCGCATGTAGCGCCGCTGCGTTGGCTAACCCGACCCGGCGCAGCAGATCGAATCGTCGAGCAACCGCAGCCACGAAAGACACGGGTCTGGAGGCATCGGCGTCGTGCGGCGATACGAGCCCGGCCAAATGCAACAGGCCTCGACCCTGATTGACCACGCCCAGATACCCGCCCGGCACGACGAACATCTCGATTGTCTCCCGCGCGAGCAAGTCGGCGCGCGGGCAGCGCACATCGAGTGAGAAGCCGAACTTTCGTCCGATCCGCTTCTTCGTCGCCGCCAGACCTGCAGCCTGCGCCACACCGCTGCGGAGCCCGTCGGCGCCAATGACAAGGCGACACCGAAGGCGGCGAGTTTGGCGCTGCGGCGACCTCACCTCGACGACGGCGCCGTGGTCATCCGTTGACCGCAGACATGCGCGGGCCGATTGGACCACCGTTACCCCAGCTCGCGCAGCTCGATCACGCAGGAGCTGATCGAACTCACGCCGGGGCACGAGCAGATAGCCGCCGGCGCGATGATCGTCGGCGAGTGCGATGGTGGCCGGTTCTCGTTGCCCAAGATGCAGGCGCAACCGTTGCGATCTGCCGACCGAACGTGCTCGCACGTCGTCCAGCAGACCCTCGCGCTGCAACAATGGATGCACGGCCAAGTTCAGACAATGCCCGCAGGCCTTGTCCCGAAACCGCCCGCCCCGCTCGATCAGGGCGACACGCCAGCGGAGCTTGGCCAGCAGCAGCGCGCTCAGACTCCCCGCGGGGCCGCCGCCGATCACGACCGCGTCGAATTCATCCGTCATCAACGCACCGAGACATCAGGATGTGAAGTGTAGCGACCGGTCGGCGAGGCGGACCGAGGAATCTTGCCGCCGGGACGTGGGTCGTATCCGGCCATGAGTAGGTCAGGCCTTGGGCCTGACTGGCTTGTGACGAGGCAGGCTCAAAGCGTGCCCTACACCTGGGGTGGCGGTTCTTCCCCGTGTAGCCTCCGCGGCCACGCGGTGTCGATGGCGATGACGTGCGTTTGTTGACGTTCGACCCGCCGTGGCCGGCGGGGCTAAACGGTCGGAATTGTCTTGCTCATGCCATGATGCCACAATGCCTTGATGCCATCTTCACTAATGCCTAATGCCTAGTGCCCAGTGCCTTCTGCATTATGGACACGGCCCCCAGTTGCCCAGCAAGACGAGCAGGTCCTTCACGCCAACGTCGTCGCTGTTGTCGAAGTCGGCGGGACAATCTCCCTTCGGCGGGCACGGCCCCCAGGCGCCCAGCAAGAAGAGTAGATCCTTCACGCCAACGACGCCGTCCACGACGAGGTCGGCATGATCTTCCAGATGGCCGAAGTGGCGGTTCCACGAGAGTTGTTCGCAGCGATCCTGGACCGCATCCAGCGCTTCGGTGTCCCGCCGCCGTTGCTGCAACGTGGTTGAGTATCGCGATAGGGTGAAAAACATGACGATCCCGGCCAGGGGCCGGTTGGTGCTGCGCTGGGGGGCGGGCAAACGCCGCCACAGCACTCTGACGAGCGGAAATGGGACGGTGTTAGCGTTCAAACGGCGACATGATCGGCGGAATGGTCGTTCGGTTTTGAGATCGGGCAAAGATCCGATAGAATTTCGACCTTGGAGGTGGCAAATGGGAAATGTCGGCTCAAGAAGCTGGTCGCGGACCTGTCGCTGGACAACGCGATTCTCAGCGGAAATCGGTCAAATTTGGCGTTCACAGGCAGGCATTTTCGTCAGAATCGCAGTTCGGTCTTGACTTCAGGCAGAGATTCGCTAAGATGGCAGCATCGGAGGCGGCAAATTGGGAATCCCGGTC
>JADFNO010000153.1 GCA_022563315.1 Planctomycetota bacterium
CCCCTCACCGAGGCTGGAGGCGTGTGGTTTGGAGGCGGGCGTCAATGGCGGTTGGCGGACGCGTACCTTGGAACCAAGACGGAGCAAGCGTTGCGTGGCGTACTGGATCGCGGCGGCGTAATCGGCGGATCCTCTGCCGGGGCCACCATTCAGGGATCGTACCTCGTGCGCGGCGACTCAAAGACCAACGTGATCATGATGGGCGATCACGAGCAGGGATTCGGCTACTTGAAGAACACCGCGATCGATCAGCACGTGCTGACGCGAAACCGGCAGTTCGACATGATCGAGGTAATCCGCGCCAAGCCCGAGCTTCTGGGAATCGGTCTTGATGACGACACCGCCATCGTCGTGCAGGGCGATGAGTTCGAGGTGATCGGCCGATCGTATGTCGCGATATACGATCACGAGACCATGGGAGCCGAAGGGCGGTTCTATTTTCTCGCGCCGGGGCAACGCTTCGATCTTGCGACCCGCAAAGTAAAACGCACCGCAAGAGGGAGGCGCGGCGAGCCATTGCAGCGCCCTACCGGGCGTTGAGGTTAGGGCGCGGTCGTGGTGGACCCGGCATGGGCCGCAGCAACTTGGACTTCCAGCCCGTCGGGATCATCGAAGTACACGCGGTTCTGTGCGCGCCTCACCGTCAAGCCCACAGCCTTGAGTTTCTCGACGGCGGTATCCGGTTCGTAATTGTCGATCGCATAGCAATAGTGATGCATTGCCGGCTCTTTCGATCGAAACAGTGCGACGAAGTTATTGCCGCAATGGAGAAAACAACTTTGCTCGCCTCCATCGCTCATGATCGTCAGTCCCAAGTGCTGCTCGTAGAAGGCGCGCGATCGCGCGACGTCCGTGACGGAAAGGGCGATATGATCGAGCCCGGTCGCCTTGAAGGTGCTCTTTGAGGAGCCGCTTTGTGAGGCAACGGCCGTTCCCGACATCGCGGCGGCAACGGCCACAAGATGGCCGATGAGCTGCCGGCGTGTCAAGAGTCCTCGGTCATAGCCGTCCACGATTGATTCGATCGCATGTTGCATTCCGGCTCTCCTTACATTCAGACCTTTAGTCAGTCCTCAAACAGATGTTCGAGGATAATATCGCGCACCGCCTGACAAGGTATCTCCTGGGCGCGGTCAGTTGGATCATGCTGGGTGATCAGCACCGGCTGGAAATCAGGCGGCACATCAACGCGACCGTGCGAACCACGGACGAGGGAAGGATCAAGGGGTATCACATCCATCAGCGTACGGAAGCCCAATCGCTTGCGAAGCAGCTTCCACGCGATGTGCAGCTTCGGCAAGCTCAGGTTCGGATCGACGAACAACTCACACGGGTCATAGCCGGGCTTGCGATGAATATCGACCGTCCGCGCGAAATCCGGAGCGCGGGAATCATCGAGCCAATAGTCGTAACTGAACCATCGCCGTGATTCGGAGACAAGCACAAGATCACCGGACCGCTCATGATCGATTGCGTGCGCTTTCTGCTCGCGGCGATCGAGGACGAGATCAACGCCTTCGATTTCGTTACACAACGACTTTACACGTTGAAGTTGATCGGATGCGCGGACGTAAACATGTGCGATCTGATGGTCGGCGACGGCAAACGCTTCGCTTGCGCCTGCGTCCAACAGCTCCGCACCTTGCTCAGTACGAACTTGAAGCAGCCCCGCCTTGCGCAGCTCGCGGTTGATGTGAACCGAGTCGTCGACAGCCTCGATGCCGTACTCACTGAGAAGAATAACTCGAACACCTTGGTCGTCGAAGTAGTCAATGAGTTTGCCGACGACGGCGTCGATCTCGCGCACGTGTATCGGGATATCAGGATGATCCGGGCCGAGCTTCTGAAGGCCGTAATCAAGGTGAGGTAAGTAGATCAACGACAGCGTTGGCTGATGCCATTTGTGAGTAAGGATGGCCGCATCTGCGATCCATTGACTGGACTTGATGGACGACCCGGGCCCCCAGAAGTGAAACAAAGGGAACGGCCCAAGCTCGTGTTGCAAGCGGGTTCGCAGATCGGCGGGTTTGGTGTAAACGTCCGGGATTTTGCGCCCGTCGGCTTTGTAGATTGGGCGCGGGGTCACGGCGTAGTCAGCAGAAGCGTACATGTTATACCACCAGAACATCACGCAGCTCGTAACGGACGGCTCGCGCTTGCGCGCCGTCTCCCACACCTTTTCGCCGTGGACGAGGTGGTTGGATTGTTTCCAGAAGTGAATCTCAGCCAGATCGCGGTTGTACCAACCGTTGCCGACGATGCCGTGTTCGCGCGGCGTGAGGCCGGTGAGCATGCTCGACTGCACGGCGCATGTCACGGCGGGGAGCACCGGCTTGAGGCGACACAGCTTCCCGCCCTTGATGAAGGAAGAGATAGTCGGCGACGCTTCGCCGATGAGCGAGCTGCTCAGTCCGGCTAGGTTGATGACGACGGTGGGATGCGCCATATCAAGTGCCAAGGATATACCGATGCCCGATCGCGGTCAGGACGAAGCAGCCAAGCGCGCCCAGCGCAAGTACCGGTTGATCGAGCAATGTGAGGAAAAAGGCATCAATCAGACAAATCCCGGCTAGCCACGTCAAGATGGCGTTCTTGGTGTTGGGGGGTCGAGACAGCGCAAGGCGAGCTGCCAAGATGAGCCAGGTCAGTGTGGGAAACGCTGCGATGATTGCCCAACTCCACGTTTCGGGACGAACAAGAACAGCAGGCAAGACCAGAACGAGAGGCAGCACAAGTGCAAGGCCGTTGCGTCTCGTAGACGTCGCGTCAACCTCCGTCTGCGCAATGAACGTGACAATACTGATGTAAACGGTCAACGCCCCCGCCAACGCGATAGCGGTTGTCCAATCGATCGGCCCGGCAATCGCGAAGGCAGCGATGATGTATACGAGTCCGCGACAGCATCCCATCAAGAGTGCCGCCGGTTGGAAATTCTTATGCAGCCAGTCGTAGAGGATGATCGTGATGGCGAGCACCGAGCCGAGAAGGAGGGCGGCCATACCCAACGACGCAAGCAAGGCGATCGCGATTGCGACGCAGATGCCGGCAAAAGTATACGCTCCGCGAACCGAAATCCGGCCGGAGGGAATGGGACGATTGGGACGTTGCTTTCGATCAATAGCGTGATCGAGCGCGTCGTTGAGGGCCATTCCCGCGATATACATCAATCCAATGGCGAGGGTGACGCTCAGAACCATTCGCCACTGAGACCAGTCGGTCAGGCCGCCGATCGCGCCGCCTACCAATACGTTACTGAAACACGTCGGGATGTTGGAGAGGCGGGCCAGCTCGACATACGCGCGGACGGTTTTGCGCGCCGCGTTCATTGGGTGTCCCTATCTGCGAATCGATCATTGAGCCACAGAATCTCACGGGCGATCCCTTCGGCTAGATCATCCGTTCGCAGTTCCTTGGGCAGGACATCCCATGCATATGTCTCAACTTCAAAATGAAGTACGTCGTCGTCGGGCTTGATTGCTCGTAGGCATTGACCAATCTGATCCTGCGTCGTCTCTATCAAGCCGAAGCGATCGAGAAAGATCGGCATGTGGAAATGAACGCGCCACTCCCCGACAGGGTGATCGTTCTCGATCGATGCGATCGCCAGCGGTAGATCTTCGTAGAAATCCATGTCGCCATCCGGCCGTCGTATCATCGTCTGATGCAAATAACGATCTTCGGCGAAGGCCTGTACTTGACGAAGGGCATCGGTTCGCTCAGGATCGCTCATCGCATCGAACGGGATCCGAATGGCTGAGGACACCTGCACCTTGCCGATTCGTATGCCGGCCTTCTCGTAGCACGCGATTGCTTCGGCTTGATTCTCAAACATGACCGCAGCGTGGCAAATATCGTGACACACGCGGATGTGGGCGCATACAACCTCGGCGGGCAGATCGAGTTGGTCACCGGCCGGGAGTAGGTGATCCTGAAAGAACTTTACGACGTCGCTGCTTCGTTGCAGCAGACATCCGGGCTCGGGTTCAAGATCGACATGGATGAACACGCCGGTTGTGTCCGCGATTCGACGAAGCTCTTTGGTCAATCCAAGCAGGTTCGCAACCGTCGCATCGACATCATCATTCCACGATGGTCCTTTCGGCCAACCCAACGGAAGCGTAGAAATGCTGCGGTGCGAGAACTCTGGTGATATCTCCGTAAGTACCGCCGCCAGCGCATGCGTGTATCCAAGTCGATCCGCCGTACTCCAATCAGGCTCGTACACGCGATGTTTGACGATCGGCTGGTGGAAATCGCCGTACGGGAAACCGTTGAACGTAAACGGGATCAATCCATGATCATCAAGCCACGGCCCAAGTTGAGGCAAACCCTTGGGGCCTTGGCTGAACAGTTCGTTCACACATTGACGCGAAAGCCAGAGGCCGATTCCCATCGGCTCGTCGGGGGAGACGATGCGTTTCACGGCGAGCGCATATTCCTCGAGGTTCGCCTTCGTCTGCTCCAACGTCGCCCCGGCATGCACGTTCGTGCAATAGCCGATCATGCGATCTGCGGGCGATTCAGTGTCCATCGATACTGAACTTTGGACACTGGCCGAGAAATGTCTTTGGATTATCAAAGGAGATTTGCGAGATGGTCGCCTCGGTGTGCCCTCGACGCCGCATCTCGATCTGCGCTTTGGGGACGGCCAGCGGATCGCTCGGGCCCCAATCGCCAGCCGAGTTCATCCACAATCGCTCGGTCCCGTGCATCTCCACGATGTCCGCCGCTCGTTGCGGCGTGCACTTCGTCTCGGGGTAAAGCGTCATGCCCGCCCAGAATCCCCGGTCCAATACGATCTGGACGGTGTGCTCCTCGACATGATCGATCAGGACACGGCCGGGATCGATGCGCTGGTTGTTCTTGACCGCATCCATAATGAGCTTCGTGCCCTTGAGCTTGTCTTCCAGATGTGGGGTGTGAACGAGGATGAGCTGATTGTGATCTGCGGCGAGCGCCAGGTGCTCCTCGAAGATCTCCAGCTCGTTACGGCTGTTCTTATTGAGGCCGATCTCGCCGATGCCGAGCACGTTGGGTTGCTCGAGGAATTCGGGAATGATCGACATCACTTCGCGGGCGAAGCCGGGATCCTCCGCTTCCTTGGGGTTGATACATAACCACGTGAAATGCTTGATGCCGTATTGCGCAGCTCGGCTCGGTTCGACTTGCGTGAGTTGGCGGAAATAGTCGTAGAACCCCTGGGCGCTGCTTCGATCGAACCCGGCCCAGAAGGCAGGCTCGGTGATGGCGATGCAACCCGCCTGGGCCATGCGTTGGTAATCGTCGGTGGTCCGCGAGATCATGTGGATGTGGGGGTCGATGTAGGTCATGCGCCGCCCTCGCGATCTGATGACGGTGGACCGGGGTACGTCCCGAAGGCGCCTTTCATACCCGCCGCCGAGGCGAGCGGTTCCGTCGAGTGATCGCTGAACAGATCCAGAATGCGCTTCGTGCGGTGCGCTTGGTCGTCGCTCACGATGGCCAGTGCCTGGCGGAAGGCCTCGATACGAAAGTCGTCCTGGGCGGTGTGGTTGCCGGCGCGGTCCAATCGATCGAGAAACGCGGCGATATCGATCAGCTTGGCGCGGTGCTCCATGAAGTACAGATCGACGATCTTCGATCGCGAAGCCGGACAGGTCGGTTGAGTCGCGCTCATGCGATGCTCCGGTCGGTGATTCAGCGGCGCTTTGGTGTATGGTAGCTCAGGACAGCGGCCGTGCGGCAACGGTCGCCAGATGGGCGATCGCGTCGGACATCCGGGCCAGGTCGATCTCGTGGACGTCGAACGGCCGTCCAATCGCGTCGAGCAGGGTGATTGTCAACTGACCGCCCAGGTGCTCGCGGAAGTCTTCGAGGCCTTCGAAGAGCGCGGGGTCGTTCAGGGCCGCGTGATAGAGGCTGAACCCCAACGCTTCGAGCAGCCGCACGACGCGCTCAGCCTCGGAGCCGGGCAGCCTACCCATCGTGGCTGAGTACAACACATCGATGGCCAGACCAATGGCGACGGCCTCGCCGTGCTTGACGGAGAAATCGGTCATCTGCTCCAGCTTGTGGGCTGACCAGTGGCCGAAGTCCAACGGCCGGGCCCCGCGCATCTCGAACGGGTCCCCGCAGCTCACGATATGTTGCAGGTGCAGTTCAGCGGAACGTCGCACAATGGACCGCATTGCGGTTTGATCGCGCTCCTTCAATCGCGGCGCAGCCGACTCAATAATGTCGAAGAAGCTCGCGTCCTTTAGTAGGGCAACCTTCACCGCCTCGCTCAATCCACAGCGCCAGTCACGATCAGTAAGCGTGGTCAGGAACTTCTCGTCGTTGATGACCGCCCAGGGCACGGCGAAGCAGCCCAGGAAGTTCTTCTTCCCGAACGCGTTGATGCCGTTCTTCACGCCGATACCCGCGTCTGCCTGCGCCAGGGTCGTGGTGGGCAGGCGGACCAACCGTACGCCGCGATGGGCCGTCGCTGCGGCAAATCCCGCCGCGTCCAACACGGCGCCGCCGCCGATCACCAGGACGTACGAGTGTCGGCAGATCGCCGCATCATGAATCGTCCGCGCTACAGATTCGTACACGGACCAGTCGTTCTTGCACGTCTCGCCGCCGGGGACGATTTGCACCGGCGCGGCCAGCGTCATCCAATCAAGCGCGTCGATAACGTAGTCGTCAATCCGCTCGCAAAGTCCGGGCCAAGCCTCGGCGACGCCTTGATCGACCACAACCACGAGCCGGCCGGGCGAGTCCTCGGTTTTTGCCAGGACCTCCCGAAGGACGGGGTTGGCCGGATCGAGCACATCGCTCGTAAAGCGCAGCCGGTGGACATAGTCCATTGTAAACGCAGCATCGATCGGCACCGCGGGCTGCCTTTTTCCGTTGCCACGAATTGCATCGAAGCGTCTGGCCACGCAGCATTCTCCTCGTTCATTCGACGGGGCCTCCCGGATATCGTCGCTTCCCCTCCTGATGTCGAACGACCCCAAGGATATGCGGCTAAACCGCGTTTTTCGAGACATTTACCGGTCGTCTTCGCTCACCGATGGCTGGGCAGTGTGGCTGGGGTATATCGGACCCATCCTGCGGGACACGCTGATCCACGACCGTTTCGGGCGGGGTGGCCGGACGGGTGTTACACGGCTGTGACGATCGCTGGGCCGTCTGGTTCGTCCTATTGACTGGAACGGCCGCCTCTCGAGGAACCCTGCTCAAACGTGGCAATGGGTGGTAGACGGCCGAGCGCGACGTGCCATGTACCAAACGGAAACGCGACGATTCAAACCAAGGAGATGATCACGATGAAACGCTACGCACCCTTCGTTCTTTCAATGCTCATGCTCGCACTTATCGGCGACTTGACGTACGCCATCACCTCGCAGGAGGCCAAGAAGCTTCCATCCACGCAACCGCAGACAGAACCGGCGCCCAAGGCCGTCAAGTGTTGGGTCACGGCGGTTCAGCCGAAGCCGCTCTCGCCGAACGTCCGGCGGGGGCTGGAGTGGCTCGTACAGCACCAACACGCCAACGGCGGCTGGGGGCAAGGCGAGGAGTCACAGAACATGGGCCAAGGCATGGCTCGACTCGCGGCTAAGCCCAACGTCGCCGATACCTGCACCGCGACGCTCGCCCTGATTCGCTCCGGCAGCACGCCGAGCGAGGGTTCGTACGCCCAGTCAATTCATCGCGGGCTTGACTTTATTTTCAGCCAGATCGAAGCGGCGGATGAAAAGTCGCTCTCGATCACAAGTGTCAATGGAACGAGAGTTCAGGGCAAGCTCGGGCCGCACATCGATACATTCATGGCCTCGATCGTTCTCGCGGAAGTCAAAGGCCACATGCCGAACGAAGCGAGCGAGAAGCGACTTTTCGCGGCGATTGACAAAGTGCTCAACAAGATCGAGATCAATCAAAAGGACGACGGCACGTGGGGCAACCAAGGCTGGGCGCCGATACTGGCGCAGTCCATGGCGGCCAAGGGTCTGAGTCGGGCCGGACAGGTTGGTTTTCGGGTGAACGAGGAAATCCTGGCCAAGAGTGAGGCGCAGGCGCGCCGACAAGTGGATGGCGCTGGCGCGGGATTCGACGCGCCCGGCTCAGCCGGGATCGCCCTTTACGCTGGCGCCGCCAATCTCTCGACGCTTCAGGATTCGGCGAACCGTAACGCTCAGCGTGTTGATGAACTGGAAGCGATCGCCAAGAACTCCCCCGATGATAAAAAGCGCACCGAAGCGAGGCGCGAGCTGGATCGCTTCGCCGACGCTGAAGTCGCACGTCAGCAAATTCAACAGTCGATCGTCGGCCGGCTGGAGGATAAGCAGTTCATGGCCGGGTTCGGCTCCAACGGCGGCGAGGAGTTCCTCAGCTACATGAACATCGGCGAAAGCCTCGTCGTCAAGGGCGGCGACGACTGGGCCAAGTGGGACGGCGGGATCACCCAGAACCTCAACCGCATCCAGAACGCTGACGGTAGTTGGTCCGGCCATCACTGCATCACCGGCAAAACCTTCTGCACCTCGACGGCCCTGCTGTCGCTGATGGTCGATCGCACGCCGGTTCCCGCCGATGCGCTGACCAAGGCTGACTGATTGGCGTTCCTCAGCTTGATGACCTTCCACGCCGTGATCGATCCCCTTTGCTTGGGAAAGGGGATCTTTCTTTGGCTCCGATCTCACACGCTTGGACGATGAGAACATCACGCCATGCAAATTAACGGCGCCCTCCGAAAACTGGTTCGACGTGCGGTGATCGTGTTGATCTTCGTCGGGTGTGAGCAGCAACAGCTGCCGCCGGAGCAACAACCGTACGAGACGGCCGATCTTCGCGCGCGAATTGACGAGGCGAATGCCGCCGCCGTTGGATTTCTACTCTCGAAGCAGTCTGCCGATGGAGCCTGG
>JADFNO010000292.1 GCA_022563315.1 Planctomycetota bacterium
GATTCCGCCCGCACTGGCGAACCACGACCTGGCCGTCGGCCCGACCAAGGACGGCGGCTACTGGACGCTGGCGGCCAGCGGGTTCCATCCAGCCGTGATCCGCCGCATCGACTGGGGAAGCGACCGCGTGTACGATCAGACCCGGCAAAGGGCGGCAGAAGCCGGACTGGCGGTGTACGCCCTGCCGCGGTGGTACGATGTCGACCGGCCGAGCGACGTGGAGGCGTTGAGCCGGCGTTTAGAAGAACGCCTCGGGTCGTGCCCGGCCGGATCAGTTGACGAGCGTGCGTTGAGACGGCTCGCCGAGCAGATCAGAATCTTGACGAAGTCATCAGCATCACCCGAGTCGTCACCATGACGAGTAACCCAGCGATCACCAAAGACGCCCAGCCGAGCCTTTCGGATTCGGATACGTCAGATCTCGTGGACGCGACGATCCTGCTCGTTGACGACAACGTCCAGAATCTGGAGTTGATGCAGGCGTACCTGGAGAGCCTTCCCTGCCGATTGCTCACGGCGCGGGATGGGAACGAAGCGTTCGGGCTGATTACCGATGATCCGCCCGATTTGATCTTGCTGGACGTGATGATGCCGCGGATGTCGGGCTTCGAGCTGTGCCAGAAGATCAAGTTGAGCCCGGGCACGCGTGATATCGTGGTGATTATGGTCACCGCGCTGCATGAGGTGGGCGACTTCGAACGGGCGGTCGAGTGTGGTACGGACGACTTCCTGACCAAGCCGGTCAACAAGCTCGAGCTACTCACGCGGGTTCGATCGTTGCTGCGCGTTCGGCTGCTCAAGAAGCGGCTCGACCAAGTGATGTCGCTGAAACAACGTGTGACCCCGGACGACCGAGATCGACCCAGCGCCAGGCAGAAGCTCGAAGAGGATTGATTGCCGCTCGCGCCCGATCCGGCGGTGAATAGCGACTCGTGCATCGTGTCGCGGGTGAATGGATCGACCAGCGATGCTCAGTAGCGCTAGATAACCGGCCGTCGCGTCACAATGACCGGCGAACCTTCGTTGCGGACCCACCGGCTTGCCGCCCCGCGCGGTTCGAGCGTGATCTGGAGATGATCGAGGTATTGGTGCAAGGCCGAGACTTCAAACATGGCCAGCCAGTCTTTCTGGGCCGAGTTGTTAATCTCTTGGATCGAGCTGATGAGCTGGGGCTTGGTGAGCATGGTGACGGCTCCGAGAGGTATCGTGCGAGACCCGTTCATCGGTGCGCCAAGTGTGTTTGATCGACGTGATAACTACTGCGGACGAAGGAACGCCAGATCGTGAGTGAGGTCGCACAAAGCGCCATCTTGTGGAACGCGCGGGGCACGATGTTGCTCATATTGGGGTTGGCGGCCGCTGTCGTGACCCTGGGCGGGTGCAACGGCGATTTTGATCAAGCGGCATTTGCGCCCAACGCCATCAGCCTTCAACCGATTCATGCGCCGCCCCCGGCGCCGCGAGAGGCCGAGCCGGTTTCTGCGCCGCCCGAGCCCGTCCAGCCCCAGACCGATCCGGGCGCCGATGCAATTGTCGGCCAGATAGCGAAGTCGATTCGGCCCCGCAATGTTGACGCCGAGCCCCAAACCCGGATCAGCCTGAGCCGGTTGTACAACCAGAGTCATGCCTCGGGCCGTGAGTTCGAGGCGCTGCGCAATCGGTTGGCCAGGGTGTTGAACCTTTCCGGCCGAAGTTATGGAATGTGGTTCGAGGTCCAACCGAGCGCGTCCATCGACTACGAGCTTCACGGTGCGGCGTATCTCGTCACCGTCGCCGGCCGCGATCAGTGGGAGCTGCACCTGAGCCTGCGCCCGGCGGGCGGATCGTGGACGGTTTGGCGGGCGGATGGGCCGCTGCGCATGTTCCGCCAATTCCAGCGCGGTGACCGGCAGATCCTTTGGCCCGATACTGATCCCCAATAGTTCCTGCGCGCTTGAAACTAAGGCATGAATCCGCCGCGACCGTGCTGCGCGCGCCACTCGCTGCAGGCGGGGTGCCATGCTTCATTCCCGACGGGTCGGGATGAAGCATGCTTTGCCCTATCGGGTCAAAGCATGGCACCCGCGGGCAGGTTTCAGAGCCGGGGCGTCTCGCCGCGGAGTCGAGCCCGAGCCTCAATGGCGAGGGTTCGACCATCTGCCGCAGGAGTAAGGCAGGCCTTGAGCCTGCCCAATCACAAGTGAGTCAGGCCAGGGTCTGACCTCCTGATCG
>JADFNO010000154.1 GCA_022563315.1 Planctomycetota bacterium
AAACAGGTTGGCTTTTTCTGACCATTGCCGACCATCGAAACTGAATGCATAGACTGACTCTCTTGGCCCGTTGGGCTGGCCGATTACCGCGATGTGTTCATCCGTAGCAAGGGACCAGCCGAACGACCATAGGCGTTTGCCGTCGGAAGCGGTCAGTGTGGCTTCGTACGTCCACTGCCTCGATCCGGCCCGATCATAGCGGTAGATGTAGACGGCCCCACGGTGGAACTCCGGAGCGTTTGCGTTCCGAGCACCCACCACGATGACATCCCGGCTGATCCTGCACGCACCGAAGCCGTCATCCGGATCAGGCTCCGGGGACATCAGTACCGCTTCGAGCTGCCAATCTCCCGGTCCGTCAGGGCCGCGGCGGTAGACATACACCGCGCCGAGGGATGAATAGGCAAGGGAATCAGTCACCGTGGCGACATCGCCGGAGATCACAACGCCCGCGAAGCCGTCTTCTCTCTGCCCCTTGGGGCTGGTCAACTGCCCCGCTTCGCATTGGGCCCACGCGCTGGACGGGCCGACCAAAGCGCCGCAGGCGACGAAACACAACAGGCCGCGGCTCAACACTGATTCAACCGGCATGGCGTCAAAGTCTCCATATGTATGTCTATATGCCGAGAATCGTCCGATCTTGCGCAAAACGCGAAAAGGTTTTTCGGCGGCCAAGGCACGCGCGGCGCCCGTATGTGCTATCTCCTTGACGGCTAACGGTTTGTGCCTCGTAGCTCCTCGTTGTTTCTCTTGCCCATACCGCGGCCAGAATGAGCAGATCCGCGGCGCCGAGGGGGCCATCGCCGTTTGATCGGGGATCAGCTACACTGCTTTGTTCGCCGTTTCGCGGTCGCGTAGCTCAGTCGGTAGAGCAACCGCCTTTTAAGCGGTAGGTCCTGGGTTCGAGTCCCAGCGCGATCATTGGCCGAGCCTGCCGCCGGTCCTGGGAGAACTGATCCGCTTATGCTGGTGCTGCACGTCAATTGGGCTGAAGGGGCGCTGCGACTGTGGGGAGAGTCGTTGCCGGCCTACCTGCGCCGTGATGGAGACGGTTCGACGATCGCGCCGACCGACCACGCGGCGCCGATACTTGCCCATGATTTCGCGCTAGGGGCGGCCCAACTCAAGGACCTGCTGCTGGATCAGGCGTTGCTGGAGCCGAACGCGGCGGGGGAGGAGCGGACGATTCGCTTTTCACTGCCCGGCGACGATCGTGGACCGTGCCCCAGCAATCAGTTGGCGGGCATCCTTGGCCCCCTTAGTTCGCCCGCCGAGATGAGACTGCTCGAGTTGGAGGTTCCGACGCTTCAGTTGCGCAATGATCGTGCGTTGGCCGCGGCGCTGCGACTCGAGGACGTCGGTCCGACCGACGCCGTAGAGTTCGGCCAGTCGCTGCGCTATTGGATTGCGGTCGCACGTTATGTGCTTGAACTGATCGAGGACCAGCGCTTCATACCGACGCTCGTCCAATCCCGAGGCGACGGCCTGCAGGCTGGATGGCAGCCCTGGCTGCACGACGAACCGGCCCAGACCCGCGTCGGCATCCTCCTGGCGACCATGCCTCCAATCGCCCGCGCCGCCTCGGATGCCAATCAAGGCGACCCCTGGCCGATCCTCGACGAAGCGCTGCGCACACTGACCGACGCCACCGTTCGCGCAGCCCTGATCGACGAGCGCTTCATTGAAGCGATCGAGGATCGCGATGCGCGGTCCGATCCCCACGTTGCATGGTGCGAAGGGTTGCTGGATCGCCGGCGGACCGTCGTTTCCCCTGATGGATCGGAGATCGACCTGTTGCGCGATGTGAGAAGCTGGATCGATCAGCTTGACGAAACGGGTCGCGGTCGCAGTGGGTTCCACCTGTGTTTCCGCCTCGAAGAACCGAGCCTCGACGATGGGGGCGATGATGCGAATGATGCGGACGCCTTTGCCGCCGGCGACGAGGCGAAATGGCGATTGAGTTTTTTGCTGCTGGCGGACGGCGAGCCGCAGGTCACGATTGAAGCCGCCCAAGTGTGGGCCGGCTCACCGACCACCCAGGGAATCGACGGACGTCGTCTGGATCGACCTCACGAGTTCCTGCTCGCGGAGTTGGGGCGGGCCAGCGGCATCTATCCGTTGATCGAAACGGCGCTCTCCGACCCCCACCCCACGGGTATCGATCTTGTGACGCCGCAAGCGGTGCAGTTTTTGCGCGAGCACCGACCAGTGCTCCAGGACAGTGGCTTCAAGGTCATCGTTCCACAATGGTGGGATCGGCGGACGGGCAGACTCGGCGTGCGCCTCCAGCTCGAGACGGAGTCATTGGGGCCGGGCGATTCGGGTGCATCGACCACGGCGACGAGCGCCTCGTTGGGGCTTGATAGTCTGGTGCGCTATCAGTGGCAACTTGCTGTCGGTGAACACGCCCTGTCACTGGACCGCCTCCGCCAACTCGTTGAGATCGGTTCTCCACTGGTGCGGATCGGATCTCAGTGGGTCGAGATCGGGGCGGATGACCTCGCCCGCGCCTCGGCGCTTCTGGAGAATGATCGCGGCGGGCAGGTCACACTCGGCCGGGCCATCCGCATCGCCCACGGTCTCGAAGACGCGACACACGGCTTGCCGGTGGTTGGGACCGATACCACCGGGTGGGTTGGAGAGTTCTTCAACGATGAGCGCCGCGAGGACATGCCGCGGCTCGAACAGCCGGAGAAGTTCCTCGGGACGCTTCGGCCGTATCAGAAAATGGGGCTGAGTTGGCTGGCGTTCCTTGAGCGATGCGGGCTCGGCGCATGTCTGGCTGATGATATGGGCCTTGGCAAGACGATCGAGCTCATCGCGCTTCTGCTGCACGAGCGTCAAGATGTCGCGCAACCGCCCGGGCCGACGCTGCTGGTCGTGCCCACGTCCGTGGTTGGCAACTGGTCGCGCGAGCTGGAGCGCTTCTCGCCGTCCTTATCGTTCCATATTCACCACGGCCCGGATCGCCTGTTGGGGCAGGAGTTTGCGCAGATCGCCGGCGCCGCCGATGTCGTGATCACCACCTACGCCCTTGTGCCGCGCGACGGTGAATCGCTCGAGCAGGTGCAGTGGCACCGGATCGTGCTCGATGAAGCGCAGTACATCAAGAATCCTCCGACAAGACAGGCGACCGCCATCCGCGCGCTTCGGGCGACACGTCGAATCGCAATGACCGGCACCCCGGTCGAGAACCGTCTCAGCGAGCTGTGGTCGATCATGGAGTTCTGTAATCCCGGATTTCTGGGGACAGCGGAGGAGTTTCGTCGGCGCTTTGCCGTGCCGATCGAGCGCCATCGCGACCAGCAACGGGCTGATGCCCTCCGCCGGATCGTCGGGCCCTTCGTCCTTCGCCGTTTGAAGTCGGACCCGAAGGTCATCACGGATCTTCCCGCCTGTGTCGAGACCAAGGAGTTCGCGACGCTGGTCCCCGAGCAGGCGGCGCTATACCAGGCCGTCGTCGATCGGATGCTCACCTCGGTTGACGAGGCCGACGGAATCCAACGTCGTGGATTGATCCTGGCCACTCTGACCAAGCTCAAACAGATCTGCAATCATCCGGCTAATCTGCCCAGTGACGATCGGTATCCCGATTGGGCTGGGCCCACAGATGGCCAGACGGACGCTAAGGATCATCGTTCGCTGTCGAGCCGATCCGGCAAATGCGCCCGCCTCATCCATATGCTGGAGGAAGTCCTTGCCGCCGGCGATCGGGCGCTGCTGTTCACGCAGTACCGTCGCATGGGAAACCTGCTCGAAGCGATGATTCGCCATGACCTGGACTGCGAGGTGCTGTACATGCACGGCGGCACGCCGCGGCTCAAGCGCCAGTTGCTCATCGATCGCTTTCAAGCCGCCAGCGGGCCGGCCGTGTTCATCCTCTCGCTCAAGGCCGGCGGCGTTGGCCTGAACCTCACGGCCGCGAACCACGTCTTTCATTTCGATCGATGGTGGAACCCGGCCGTGGAGAAGCAGGCCACCGACCGCGCCTTTCGCATCGGACAGACCCGCACGGTTCACGTGCATAAATTCGTCTGCGTCGGCACGCTTGAGGAGCAGATCGATCAAATGATCGAGAAGAAGGCCGAGCTGGCGGAGAACATCCTTGGCTCCGGTGAGCGGTGGCTCACAGAGCTCTCCACCGAACAGCTGCGCGACGCGCTGAGGCTGCGGCACTCGGCCCTGGAGGTTCAGACATGACGTTTATCCCCGGCCAGCCGTCGCCTCGCCCCGTCTTCTCGCCGAGGCGCGTGCGCAACGGCATCAAGCTCCGCGGCTCCGACGGTCCGCATCCGCGATCGTGGCTGGCTGAACGCTGGCTCGAGCTCGGCGACCGACTTGTACACATGGACGATCTCTTGCAAGGTCGTGACTACGCCCGCGCCGGCCAGACGATCTCGCTTCAGATCGGCCCCGGCCGGATCGACGCCGAGATCCAGGGCCGGGCCGCTCAGCCTTATACGATCTGTCTTCGCCTCCCCGTGCTTGATGATCAGCAATGGCGGCGCGTCATTGACGCCATGGCCAACGAGGCGGTGTATGCCGCCAAACTTCTGGCGGGGGAGCTTCCGCCCGCGGTACCCGCGCTTTTTACCTCGCTCGATCTGGAACTGCTGCCGCCAATCGAATCCGTCGAGGTCGAATGTAATTGCTCGCACAAAGGTCCCTGCAAACACGCAGCGGCGATTTGGTATTTGCTCACCGAGCGGGTGGATGATGCCCCGCTTCTGATCTTCACCCTGCGCGGTCTGCCCAGCGACGAACTTCTGGAGCGGCTCGTCCGGGCCCGCGCGATCCAAAGCCACGGCCAGGCGGCGGCCCATGCCGACCCCATGGTGGCGGAAGCGCAGCTCGCCGTCCCGCCGTTGGAACAATGCCTCGATACGTTCTGGCGGCCCGGGCCCCAATTGACTGAATTGCAACACATGCCTCCGCCGCAGCATGCGCCCCATGCGTTGCTGCGCCGGCTCGGTCCGTCGCCGCTGGGGGGAAAGTTCCCGTTGGTCGGACTGCTCGCCAGTGTGTACGACACGGTTTCCCAAGCCGCAATTCGCCTTCGCGACCAAGCCGAGCGCATCGACGACGAAGACACGGCGTAGGCGCCTCGCATTCTCAGATGCAGGCCGCTTGCGGCTTCGCGCGACAATGATGTTGAGATGGAGTTATCCGCAAGTCTCCCAGCCCGGCGGTCGGTTCGGGTTATGCGGGCGGAAGGTCTGAAAACTCCCATCGCAATGCCCGAGAAGAAGCAACTTGGCCGGTTCAATGGCCGATAGCATTCCGGCCAGGAAGACGAAGCGCACGGACGGAGGGTGTTGGTCATGGAAAAATCCCGAGCCACCGCGGACCGAGTTCGGCCGATCCTGCAGGCGATGGAGCGCTCGATCGAGATGGCTCGTCGCCGGCGTCTGCATGGCTCGCAGCCGCAAGCGCCAGCCCAGCCCCCAGTCCCATCCCAAGCCCAGCCCCCAGTCCCGCCCCAAGCCCAGCCGACGTTCCCGCCGCAGTTCCGCCCCCCCCACCAGGCTCATCGTGATCATGGCCAGGCCCAGGCCCAGCCCCGGCCGGTGTCCTCGATACCTCGGGAAGGCGGGCCGCCTGGCTCGGACTTGTACGATGATGAAACCGTTCCACGTCGCAAGGCCCGTCCCAAGCGTCCCTCGCCCATGCTGCCGTCTTACGATGACCCCGATTATCGGGCACAGGCCGGCTAACCGCTACCAGCGCCAAAGCCTCCGTGAACCGCGCAGGGCGACCGAAACATCGTCGAGGTCGTCGGGATCGCCAAAGCCGACCGATCAGAGGACCGATCACATCCCCTGGAGGTGCATCATCTCGGGCGGTTGCTGACGAACCACGGTCCCGAGTGGATTGTGTAGGAGCACCCCAGCGATGTGGAACATCTTCAAGCGAACGGCCGACCAGAGGTTCGCAACTGGCACGTTGATCGAGCCCGCCGTTGAGCCGACGGACGAGTCTCAGCCGCATTCTCACCGCAACGTCATCGCTACGATCGACTTTATCGGTCCGGTCGCGGTCGCCACCCTTACGGTGACGGAGCTGACGCAGGACGATGGCGTGGTCCAGCTCACCGAACTGCTGGATGACCTCGCTCAATCCGGGGCCAGGCACTTCGTGCTGGACGTGCGCAACGTGCAGCATATGGACTCGTCCTGCCTGGGGTGTCTCGTGGAGGCGCTCAACCGAATGGCGGCGGACGGCGGGCGGATCGCACTGGTCAATGCCGATCACAGCGTGGCGTATCTGTTCCGCATGACCCGCCTGGACCGTGTGTTCCCCATCTGTTCCGACGTCATGGCTGCCCTGAAGGCCATGGAGCGAGCAAGCGCCGAGGCTTGATCCGCGGCGCCCCCGGAAATAAAAACGACAGTTCGGCCGATCCTTGATTGGCGTATGCAAATAAGGGCCGGTCGTCCTGGCGCGCGCAGGATTCTGAGCGGCATAGGGATTAGTTTGCGCGCGCCACAGACGCCGCGCCTCCCGGAAATTTGGAATGTCAGCATTGATGATGTAAGCATGGAATGACAGCTCCTTGTATAGAAGGATGGGCGGCTGCGTTTGCGCGCGCTGGGGAGGTGCTTTCGGTCAGTCGGTCAGCAGAAAGTGGTCTGACGGCTCATCAGGCCGGATATTTTTTGTCAACATTCTGAGCGAACCTGAGCGATTCAGCGCCCGGCACACGCGCGCCAACGTGGCCGCAGAGGTCGCGGTCACCGGAGGAAGTGGGGCACAGCGATCATCCCGTTTAGCGGGTGACGCGCAGCGTCCCTGCTTTGGCGCCGAGCCACGGATGGACAGCGGATGACCGAACTTCCCCCCGTTTAGCGGCCGCTCCCCGAGCGGCGCGGTTGTGGGCGCGGGCCACCCGGTTGACTTTACTGATCAATCAAACGGACCAAGTTCGACACTTCCTGGGGTGTGAAGACGCCCTTGCGCTGTAAGGTTTTTACCAACGCTGCCACACAGATTTCAAGCTGTTGGTTTTCTTCCTGTAGCCTTCGTATGGCGTCATCTTGCGATTCGTCGAGATTACGCTGGGCCGCAAGCTCATGGCGAATCTCGCCAATGTCTTGTTCGGTGTCGGCTATATCGAGCCGGTTGCCGATGTCGCCCAACAACAGTGTTCGTGCCCATCCCATCGTGTGCCTCCTGAGCGGAAGTAGATGAATGCAAACCAGCCGCCTGCGCCGAGTCCGCCCCGGCGGAACCAACCGGCAAGTCTACTATCATTCCATCTTCCGGGATAGGGGGGTGGCTGGTCAACTGCAACGGCTGGTTAAGTATCATCGTTTCCGCGTCACGTCATTTCTCTACTGGATCGGGAATAACTTCGCTCCGCCACGATGATAGTCGGCCGTTGCGAAACGTGAAGATCATTCGTTGGTCCTTGTCGTGAGCTATCTGACCCCACATGAGAAACTGTCCAACATCCATGTTACCGCCCCGAAACACTTCCCAAGTTTCGGTTCCGGCCTGTGCCGATTGAAGCGACGCATTGCGGCCGAACAATCTCTTGAGGTCTTCGGGTGTTGCCTTCCCCACCTCGAGTTGTTCTAATTTGGCGGCGTACCGTTCGGCAATCGGCTTTCCGGCCTTTCCCGTTCGTCCTATACATCCAAGAGGTGCGAACGACAACACGCAAAACAGAAACGCCAGTATCACAGCTTTCGCATTGTTTTTCATTTATCCGGGATCCTAAGGTTGAATGTGGCTGAGTTTCGCTCGCCTAATGAAGAAGGTTCCGTTGCCGGCTGCCATGTGTAATACGTCCGGAGAACCCATACCGGCAAGTATATTACATATCCATATTTAAGGCGGTGGCGTCGTTCGTCAACTGCAGCCGCTGGTTAGCCCGCTTTCTTCGGCAAGAAAAGTGGACGGGAGCTGCTCTGTTGAAGACCTTTCCAAGCATGCAATGGGCAGGTGGAATCTTCGGAGCTTGCCGGTGAAAACCCCGAGGGGTTCAAGACCGTACCGCCAGCGAACTATTTTGCACCGGCCGCCCGGGAAAGGTTCTCAACGGAGCAGGACGGGAGTCTTTTTCGGGGCCGGTCTGTCACTGTCAATTAGGGTCAGAAGCCAAATGTGGTGCTCATGTGGCGGTCTGAATTGCCACGTTGAGGCACATTGCGACGTTGGCGGTTGCGTGGATTGGCTACCGGCCGAGAATTGAACCGGACTTGATGCGTAGCCAGTCGGTGAACAAGCCGCTGGATGGGGCGAGGGGGTTTGAAGAACGCGTCAAGGGATGTGGAGCGAGCCGCCGCGTCCTCGCGAGCGGTCTCGGACGAATTGCGCAGGGGGATTGAAAGAAGAAACCCACGGATTGCTATCCGTGGGCGTCGCAGGGGTTGACCCGATGGAGGCTGCGGAGCGTCAGTCATCAAGCAATGGGTCGTAGACATCGTCGACCGTGAATTGAGTGGCGCCGGTGCAGATGCACAAGAATGCGTCGTCGGCGGCTTGGCGGCCGTGGGGGTGATCGAAGTCGGCGGAGAAAATGTTGTCCTTGATGGCGCGATCAGTGCCAGACGATTGATACGCGGTGAGCTGGGGGTAGAACGTCCGTAGCGTTTCAGTGTGATTGTCCGCGAAGGCGATGGTGCCGACCCATTGGTCGTATGGCTTGGAGAAACGATACGTGGGTGAGCGGGTGTACTCAGCGGGATCGAGGTTG
>JADFNO010000155.1 GCA_022563315.1 Planctomycetota bacterium
GAGGAAGAGCCGATCCAGCCGGGCGTAGATATTCCAGTCCACGAAGCGCAGGTCGTCGCCGTGGACATAGTGGCGGTAGTCGGCGAACTCGACGCTGACCCCCCGCCTCTTGCTGCGCCGCTCGCCTTGCAGCTTGCCCGCGAATATCTTGCGCGACACGACATCGACCTGGTCGAGTTTGGCCATCAGCTCGCTGTCGATGAGATCATCGACACGCTTGGGACGTGGTTTGGTTGTAACACCGAAGTCAGGCATGGGTGGGTGAAGGAGTCAGGAGTTAGGAGTTAGGAGTTAGGAGTTAGGGGTTAGGGGTTTAGCGTCGGGGGCGATCATAGCCCCGCATGCATATGCGGGGGATGCGCTCGTAGCAAGACTCCAGCCCGCGGAAACGCATCCGCGGCGTCCTCGCCCGCGGTCTCGTACGTTGCGCAGTGAGCGCCCATTGTAGATCGCACGCAAACCGGGCCCGGGGACGGGCCGGCTCGCTTAGATCGTTGCGCGTTTCTCTCAATGCCATGATGCCTAGTCTCCGTCGAAATCTCGCGGGATCGTCTCAAGCAGCTCGTCAATGATATCGTCAGTGGTGACCCCGTCGGCCTCGGCCTCGAAGCTTCTTATCAATCGGTGGCGAAGCGACGGACCCGCCACCGCGCGAAGGTCCTTGAACGACACGGCATAGCGACCGGCGAGCAACGCACGCACCTTGGCTGCGCGAATCAGCGATTGCGCGCCGCGCGGACTCACGCCGACGTGAATATATTTGGCGATCTTCGGATCACAATGTTCACGCCCCGGATGCGTCGCCAACACCAGGCGAACCGCGTAGTCCTGCACGTGCGGGGCGACGACGATCCGCATCGCCAACTGCTGGGCCTTGATGATGTACGGGCCGTCCATCACCGGCTCGACGAGCGACTCCACATCGCCGGTCGTACGCGCCAGAATCTCGTTCATCTCGGGACGGGTGGCGTAGGGAACGATGACCTTGAAGAAGAACCGGTCGAGCTGCGCCTCGGGCAGCGGGAAGGTCCCCTCCTGCTCGATGGGATTTTGAGTCGCCAGAACAAAGAACGGCTGGGTGAGATGACGGGTTTTGCCGCCAATAGTCACGCTCCGCTCCTGCATTGCCTCCAGCAGCGCCGCTTGACTCTTGGGCGTAGCCCGGTTGATCTCGTCGGCAAGAACGAGCTGGGCGAAGATCGGGCCCGGGCGGAATGTGAACGTTCGCCTCCTCGTCACCTGATCTTCAACCACAACACTGGTGCCGGTGATGTCGGCCGGCATGAGATCGGGTGTGAACTGGATTCGAGAGAACGCCAAGGTCAGCGCGCGACCCAAGGTGCGCACAAGCAATGTTTTGCCAAGGCCGGGCACGCCTTCCAACAGCACGTGTCCGTTGGCGAACAGCGCGATCATCGTTTGCTCGACGATGAGATCCTGGCCGACCATCGCGTTGGCGATCTGGACCCGTAAGCGCTCAAAGACATCACGGAAAGCGGCGCACGCCTGTTGCACCGACTCGACGTCTTCAAAGGCAAGATCCAACTCGGACAGCGCGGCAAGCTCAGCCATCCGCGGCGTCCCCGCTTTCCTCTTCGGTTTCACCGCGAGCACGACGCTTGGCCGCGAGCAGGCGCGAGGTGTACTCGCCCTCATCAGGCTGGGCTTCGGCGTCGGTGGGCGCTGGGGCAGACTTGGCCCGGCCGATCTCGGCCCCCGCCTCGCCAACCGCTTCCGATCCAACGTCGAAGGCGGTTGAGGAATCGGCTTCGCCCGCCTCGAAGCGAGCGGCGGCCTGGGCGGCTTTCGTCGCCACCTCGCGCCGCTTGGTGACGGACGCCCGCGTGCGCTTCCAGGCGGAGACGGTCTCCGTTCCGACGGCGGCCCGGCGACCGACGGCGCGGGCCGCCGCCGCCGCCACCATTTGCCGATCAACCGATATCCGCCGCGTCGCCACATCCAAAAGGAATATCGCCGCCGCCAGGATCGTCATCAGGTCCCACGTGCTCTTGGGACTCAACGGTAATTCGAGCTCTTGATCATAAAATAGATCGACAAGTTGGGGGTTCGCGCCCTCGAGCACGCGCCCCCCGGTTCGCTCCGCCAGCTCACGCAGGAGCGCCGCGTTGTGTTTCACATAACGAAACTCGCGCGGGTACGGCACCGACACCGCCGCTTGGAGATTGCCTTCGATCGGTTCGTCCGCCGTCCCGCCGAGGTAATTGATATTTACAAGGTACGCCCCCGCCTCGTCGGTCGGGAACTGCCCGCGGTATCGACCGGGCCCGGTCTGCTGAAGCAGCAGCGGCACCGCCTCGCCGTCCGGGCGCAGCACCACGGCGCTGGTGCGAAGAAAGTTCAAGTACGAAGCGTCAACATCCAGCGCCTCCACCTCGATGATCGCCAGATCGCCTTCCTGACGGGTGTTGACGGTCAGATTCGATGGAGCACCGGGACGCATCACCCAGCGGATCGACTGCTCCCAGAACGTGCGAAACCGCGGCCAGCTCGCCCATCGGCTTCCCCACGTCCCGGTCAGGTCCGACGTATACGCAATCGACTTGCCCAAGCCGTAGTTCCAATGCGCGTAGATCGGATCGTTGCCTTCGCTCGTCGGACTGATAATGGGAATCTGGCTCAGCCCCTCGCGCTCGGCCGTGAGCACGTACCCATCAACCCCCGGCACCGCGCTAAAGCCCTCGATCGGACCGGGCAGCCGGCTCACCACGATCGGCTGAAACTCACCTTCGACGATCAACGATCGCGACACGAACTTCGCTTCCTTGATGAAGATCTCCGGCAACTTCTTGGGATTCTTGATGGGGCCATAAAACGTCCCGCCGGTGTACTCGGCGATGGCCTTCATCTTTTTCACATCCATCGCGGAGCCGTGCCCTGCGATCAACACCGTGCTGATGGTGATGTTGGCGGCGAGAAAGTCATCCAGCAGTTTCTGCGGCGGCGCTTGCGGATCGCCATCGGAGATAATGATGACGTGCTTTTGGCCGGCGGGAAGCGGATCCAATCCTTGAAGGGCCAACTGCATCGCACTGGCGAAGTCGGGCATGTCGCCCATGACCATCTTCTTGGCCGCCGCGATCGGCGCGGACTTATCGCCGGCCAGATCAGGCCCCCACTCCCAAACAACGCCGCCCATTCCATAATCGAGAATGCCCACGTAATCCAGACTGCTGAGCGCGTCAATCGCCGCGATCGCAATCTTCTGTCCCCAGAAATTGCCCTGCGGCATTTCGGTGGAGTGCATGATCAGGGCCAGCGCCCCGCGCACCATCTGGCGGGTCTGCGGCGGATCAAGCTTCACGGGCAAGGCCTTGGCCACCTCGGAGTTGATCCAGCCCCCCGCCCCGAACGACTGGGGCCCGCCCAGCATCACCAGCCCGCCGCCGAGGTCGTGCACGTATGCCCGCAGCATTCGATCCTCATCGTCGGTAACGGCGAACCGGGGTGTGTTCGCCAACACCACCGCGTCATAGCCGCTCAGGAAGACAAGGCCGCGGATCAAGGCGTCGGGATCCTCCACGTGCACGGTGATCTTGCTCTCGCGCAAGGCCTGGACCAGATGCTGCGACTCCGCCCCTGTTTCGTCGATGATCAGCACCTTTCCCTCGCCCCCGACGAACGTCACCGCAACCGCCGTGTTGTTGGCCTGAACGTTGTCTTTCGCGTCGGCGTCCGGCTCGAAGTTCGCGCGAAATTGCAACGGCCCCGACTCGTCGAGACTGATGGTGACAGGTATGGCGTTCACCCCCGGCTGAAGCGTCACTCGAGCCGCCGTGCCCGGGGCCTCGCCGTTGAGATCCAACGGCTCGCCGTTCATGGTCAGCGTCAACAGTCCCGAGGCGGTGCTTTGACTGCGCAGAACGAGCTTGATGGTGGCCGATTGACCCTGGCGCGCTCGCGCGGGCGCGACGATGCGCTCAAACAAGACCTCGTGGGCGTGCTCGTACTCCAGCACCAGCACGTCCACCCGAACGCCATTGGCCTTGGCCAGTTCCGCCGCGGCCAGCACCGAGTCAATGGTCTCATTGCCATCCGACACGACGACGAATCGATTGGCCGTGTCGTCGGGCATGATCGCCAAGGCGGTTCGGATGGCGGCGGCAAGATTGGTCGCCGTCAGGTCCGGCGGATCTTGGATTTCATTCGGGACGGCTGAATAGCGGTCGGGCAAGGCAACGATGACGGGATCGCGGGCAACGGTTATGACGGCCAGCCGATTGTCATCATCATCGTTCATCTCGGCCGCGGCGCGAACAAAGTCCAGGGCGAAACGTTGCAGTGGTCGCGGAACGGACAGACTGCGATCAAGGATGATGGTGACGGTGAGCCCTTCGCCTCGCTTTTGCCAGACGGGGCGGGCCAGCGCCGTGCTCAGCAGGGCGATGACCACCGCCCGCAGCGCGAAGGAGGTGTACGCCTTGCGTCGCGAGAGCCCGCCGATGCTGCGCCGCGCGATCAGGAAAGCCACGACGATCAAGAGCAGCAACAGCAGCCAACCCGGCCGATCGAACTGGATGGGAAGATCAGCAAACATCGATGGCTCCTGGGGGTCTCGCGTAACCAGTGTACCCGCCGCGGCCGCTTCGTCCTGCCTTTGTTACGGCTGCCTTATGAGGGAGTTCGGATCACCTGCACCCGGTTGTTCCGGGAATCGAGCACAAAAACGCGGTTGGCGTCGCCGTCCACAGCCCACGGGGCGTGCAATTCGCCGTCGCCGGTCCCGGGCCGGCCGAACAGCCCGAGACATTCACCCGCCGGGGAGAGGCGCTGCACCCGATTGTTGCCATACTCACACACCAGCAGCGAGCCGTCGTCGAGCCCCATCAGACCGTAGGGGTAGGCGAATTGACCGGGCCCTCGGCCCGACCCGCCGAGCACCCGAAGCGGGTTCCCCTCAGGATCGACCACGACGATACGGTGATTGCACGCGTCGGCGATGTACAGCTCGCTGCGGTCGGAACTGAAGAGCATCGACTGCGGCCGGCTGTATTGCCCGACCTCGGAACCGTACGACCCGAAGCCGAACAGATACTCACCTTCGGCGGAGAACACCTGGATGCGATCGTTGCTGCCGCCGTATTCGGAAACGTACAGGCGACCATCCGGCCCGAAAGCGACATCGGTGGGATAGATGAACTCGCCGGGCCCTTCGCCGTACCGGCCGAACCGCATCAGCTCGTGGCCTTGGCTGTCATACGCAATGATGCGCTGATAATGGGTGTCGGCGACGAAGACTCGGCCATCGGGGGCGACGCTAATACCGGTCGGTTTGCCGTTTTCTCGTTGCGGCATCTGCCATTGGAGTTGCGGCCGGCCGTCGAACCCGAACCGCTGCACGCGCGCCGTTTTGTCCACGATGTAGACGAATTGATTGGGGGCATCGACCGCCAAGGCGCGCGGGTAATCAAACTGCCCCAGGGAGATACCGGGCGAACCGAACGTGAACCGCGTTTGGAGCGGCTCGTTTGATTCACGATCGGAGGCGTCGCAACCGGTTACACCGAGCAAACATGCCGCAGCCAATGCGGCGACCGTCGTCCCACGCCACGCTCGGCGTACAAACGCCCAGGCCAACACGGCGATCACCGCCGCCGCTACCGCCGCGCCGATGAGCACGAGTGAAGCGAACATCACCGTATCCGGTCGTTGATAGTGCAATGCGTTGAGGACCGCCGCCGCCAGCGATCCCGCGCCCGGGGGTTGGAGGCGGGCCGTCACGGGAATCTCGCTCAGCGACAATGTGGTCACGACCGCCATTGTCCCCAAACCCACCGCTAGAAACCGGGGCCAGGACGATGCGAACATCCCGCCCAGGGTCTGCGCGCCGTCGAGTCGGCGCAAGGCGGTCAGCTCGCGCGGCTCACGCACGGCCATCCATCGACCCAACAGGGCAGCGACGAAACCGAAGCGGGCCAGATAACCCGCCACAAGGATCGCCGGGGTGAGGTAAACAAGATCGGCGACGGTCCGACCGGGCGTAATCGTCAGTGGAATGTTGTACGCAGCCTCCATTGCGACACCGACGATGGTGCCGGGCACGAGGGCGACGAAGATCCACCCCAAGGCCTGGAGATGCGCCAACGTTCGAACCAGCGGCCGATGATCCTGCCACGCTGCCGCCAGCCCGACCGCGATGAGCGCGCTCAGCCCGCCGCTGACTGCTGCGACACCCAATGTTCCCGCGACGGCGCCGCCGTAGAGGCCGAAGAACTCTCCGATCTCATCTGCTTCGCCGAGGTTGGTCGCGAACACGAGCACCGGTCCGAGCACCGAGACGAGCCAGATCACGATTGTCGCGCCCAGTGCGCTCCTGCTTAGGCGCGATGCGCGCCTCGCGCCGGCCGGGGGCGATCCCCCAAGTACGAGCCAGATGATGACCGTGCCGAGGGCGGCGATACCCAGGGCTGGGGCGGCGACTCGAAGAAGCGCCGGCACGTTCGCGCCCAGGGCATCGGCGGCGCGAAGCTCGTTGGCAAACGTGAATATCCCAGCGAGATCGAAACTCGTGGTGTGATTGAAAATGACGAGAAAGACAATGAGCCCCCCCAACGCCAGGCCACGACCGTCGGCGCGAAGTCGCTCAACCAGCCGTCGAACCGGTCCGGCGCTGTCCAGCCGAAGCAGCTCTTCACGCTGGGCCGGCGTCGCCGCCGCCGCCCCGGCCACACACCACGCCACGATCGGCCAGGACCAGCAGACCAATCCGGTAAGTAGGGTCGCGCCCTTGAGGAACTGGGCCCGCTGCTCGGTCTGCACCGCCCAGTCAAAAAGATCAGAACCCTCCGGCCAGACCTGCCACCAACACCAGAACACCACATAGGCGGGCACGCAGATGGGGGCGAGCATGGCGATCGCCAGGGGAATGAACCCTCGGCCTTGCAGGGCTCGACCCAGGACCCGGCCCGGGATCCAGCCCAGGACCGTCGCCGCCAGCGCGACACTCAGCGCCCAGGCCGTGGTGATCAGCAGCAACTCACCGGCGCTGTGCGGTGGCCGATCGGTGGTGGGTGTTGCTGAGAGCGAGGCAATCGTCGCCGCGACCGGATACCCCACCGCCGCCAGCCACAGCAGCAGTGCGACTCCCGGCAGCACCCACCCGCTACGGCGCATCGTCGTGGTCTTTGTCGCGCAGTCGCCGCACCGCCTGCTCGACGGCGGTCCGCATCATGCCCGCAGCCTTCGCATAGTTCACGTGCAGCGGATCGGGCACGGCGTACTCGGAATATTGCTCGGCAAGTCCGGGGCGAACAGGAATGTTGTGTGAGACCGACTCGGCGAGCAGCCGCTCAATACGCTCCGAAAGAAGGAAGTCGATCAGTTGCGCCGCCGTTTGGGGGTTGGGTCCGCCGGCCACACGAGCCACGGTGTTGGGGATCAGCAGCGTACCGGTTCCGTCGTTACCGAAGCCGGCGGCGTGGCGAGGATAGATCAGGCGGACGTTCGCGCCTTGGGCCTGGGCGGCCCAGACGTCATCCGTGTCCGTGAGGCCGAGGTCCGCTTCTCCGCGGGCCACCGCCTGGACGACGCCGGCGTTACCGCTGGGCAACATTCGCACGCGGTTGTCCGCCAGACCATCCAGGAACGCGGTGTAGTAGGCAGCGCCCATGATGCGCGTCCAATAGGCCTTCATCGCCCCGAGGTGGCCGCCGGTGGTTCCGAACCGCGGATCGGCCATGACGATTCGCCCCTTGAACCGGCTGTCGCACAGGCCCATCCAGGTGTCGGGAAGCTGATCGGCGTCAACACGATCGGGGGCGTAGACGATCACTCGGGCTCGCGCCGCAAATCCGTACCAACGGTTCTCGGGGTCACGGTAGGTGCTCGGCCAGTCGGCCGTCGCCTCGGACTCGTACGGCTCGAGCACACCGGCCTCGGCAAGTTGGATGGTCATGAAGACCTCGGACGACCAGAACACATCCGCTTGGGGGTTGTCGCGCTCAGCCCTGAGTCGCTGCACCAGGCCCGTGGTTTTTTTTGCTTCGACGTCACTGACGAGATCCACACGAATGCCGGTCTGCTCCCGGAACTCGCGGATCACTTGCCGAGCAAGGTGTTCATCGGCAGAGACGTAGAGAACGACATGTGGTTCGTCTGCTGAGCGCCCGCAACCGGTGAGCGTCAAAAGCAGCACCGCGACAAAGGCAAGCGCGTTAGCGAAGCCAACGTTTTCGCTGCCACGTGTGCTCGCCGCTCTCGCCTTCAATCCAGCTTTGCTAATGCCAGGGCCTCACTTCAATCTAGGGCTCATCGCGCGTGTAAAGCTACGGACACGGCCCCCAACTGCCGAGGAGGGCGAGGAGGTCGGGGACGCCGACGGAGCCGTTGATATCCAGGTCGGCCAGACAGCAGCCCTTGCCGCACGGACCCCAGCTACCCAGGAGCCCGAGTAGGTCTTTTACGCCAACAGCGCCATCACCGTTCAAATCGGCAAAGGTGACTTGGTCAGCTGGATCGAACTGATACTCGTACGCGCCCATGTCCACGACGACAGGAACACCGCAGCCGGGATCGAAGTCCGCTTCGTCAGCGTTGAAGCGTGGATTGCCATCCAGATCAACGG